>JAZKJB010000386.1:0-7630 GCA_040384505.1 Bdellovibrionota bacterium
GTCGCTTCAGTTTCACGGCTTGCTTCTTCATGTCTCGTCCCTCTCGGTCGATGTGACTCAAGTCAGAGTGAATTAAGCCACTTGGTCGTCGCAGCTTCGGGCAACGGACCCATCAGCAACATGCCGATCGTCTCGATGTCCATCTTGCGTTGGATGTAATCGTGAACCGAATCGAAGTTCACCGCATCGACGTCCGCGATCACGTCGTCGACGGAGCGGTACTTGCCGAACATCATCTCGTTCACGGCGAGCGAATTCATCCGGTTTTCGATGTCGTCGGCGCCGAGAAGGATCGAGCCCTTCACCTGGCGCTTGTAGAACTCGATCTCGTCTCTCGTCATTCCCTCGCGCTTCAAACGCTTGAGCTCTTTCAAGATGAGCTCGATGACGGTCGGCGCTTTTTTCGGCTCGGTGCCGGCGTAGATCAGATTCGTTCCCGAATCCGAATACGTGTTCAACGACGAGAAAACCGAATAGACGAGTCCGCGCTCTTCGCGAACGGTTTGATAAAGACGTGAAGTCATCCCGCCCCCGAGCATCGTGTTCACGACGACGGCGTCGAAACGCATCGGATCGCGGAACTCGAGTGTCGGATGCCCGATCAGAATATGGACTTGCTCGGAGGACTTCTTGACCACTTCCCGGAACGGCGTCGCCTTCGGGGGCACGGGCCGCTCGTCACGCATGCGCGCGAGTTGCTTTTCGGCGTACTCGACGTGCTCTTTGCGACTCTCTTTCACGAGTCCCGCTTTGACGGAACCTTTGCGCTTCGGAGCGCTCGGCGCTTCGGAACCCATGAACTTCTCGGTGAGCGCGACCACCTCGGCGTGATCGACCTGGCCCGCGATACTCACGATCACGTGCTCGATGCCGTATTGGCGCTCGTGGAAATCGACGATGCGCTTGCGGCTCATCTCTTCGATCGACTTCGAGGTCCCGAGAATGGGTTTCCCGAGGGGATGATCCGGATAGATGCGTTCGTAGAATTTGTCGAAGATCGCATCTTCGAGTTGATCCTCGGACATGAGGATCTCTTGGATGACGACTTGTTTTTCTTTTTTGATGTCGCCCGGATCGAAACTCGGTCGACACACGAGATCACTCAACACGTCGAGCGAGAGCCCCACGTGCTCGGCCAACGCATGCGTGAGAAAACACGTGTTCTCTCGCGAGGTGAACGCGTTCAAGTCACCGCCGACGGCTTCCATGTCGCGTGCGATTTCGTAGGCACTTCTGTTCTTGGTTCTCTTGAAAACGAGATGCTCGACGAAATGGGCGAGACCCGCCTCTTCGCTCGATTCGTGGCGCGTGCCTTTGTCGACCCAGACGCCGCAAGAAACCGCACGGTTCGTCGGATGGCGCTCGGTAATGACGGTGATGCCGTTGTCGAGCACGGTCTTGTCGAAGCCCGTGCGACCGACGGTCGGCTTCGATTTCGAAGCCGACTTGCTCTTGGATTTGGATTTTTTCGTGGCAGAAGTCTTGGCCATCGGGTCAGGCCCTCAGGCTTTAAGCGTTGGTCATCGCTGCTTTGCGAGAAAGTTTGATTCGACCGGCGCGGTCGACGTCGAGAACCTTCACGTCGATGTCGTCACCTTCGTTCACGACGTCGGTCACCTGGCGGACGCGTTCGTTCGTGAGTTCCGAGATGTGCACGAGGCCTTGCGTTCCCGGCATGATCTCGACGAAAGCACCGAAGTCCATGACACGGACGACTTTGCCTTTGTAGGTCTTGCCGACTTCAGCTTCAGCGCAGATCTGGTTGATGATCTCGATGGCTTTCTTCGTCATCAAAGGATCGGCCGATGCGATGTGCACGGTTCCGTCGTCTTCGATGTCGATCTTCACGCCCGTCTGTTCGATGATGCCCTTGATGACCTTACCGCCCGAGCCGATGACTTCGCGGACTTTCTCCGGCTTGATCTTGATCGTCTCGATGCGCGGAGCGTACTGCGAAATCTCGCCGCGCGGCTTCGACATGACCTTTTCCATCTCGTTCAAGATGTGGAGTCGGCCTTCCTTCGCTTGGAAGAGCGCAGTCTCCATGACCGCCATGTTGATCGAGTCGATCTTCAAATCCATTTGCACCGAAGTGATTCCTTCGCGAGTGCCGGCGACTTTGAAGTCCATGTCACCCAAGTGATCTTCGTCACCGAGGATGTCCGAGAGGACGGCGAATTTTTCGCCTTCCTTGATCAAGCCCATCGCGATGCCCGCGACATTGCCTTTGATCGGAACGCCGGCGTCGAGGAGACCGAGGATGCCGGAGCAAACCGTACCCATCGAAGACGAACCGTTCGACTCGAGAACTTCCGAGACGACGCGAATCGTGTATGGGAATTTCTCGAAATCCGGGAGGATCGACTTGATCGCGCGTTCAGCGAGGTTTCCGTGTCCGATTTCGCGACGTGATTGACCGCCCATGCGGCCCGTCTCACCGACCGAGAACGGCGGGAAGTTGTAATGGAGCAGGAACTTTTTCTTCAGCATGCCCGAGAGCGAGTCGATGAACTGCTCGTCGTCGCCCGTTCCGAGAGTCACGGTGCCGAGGACTTGCGTCTCGCCGCGCGTGAAAAGACCCGAGCCGTGAGCGCGCGGGAGGATGCCGACTTCACATGCGATCGGACGAACCGTCTTCATGTCGCGTCCGTCGATACGGATCTTGTCATCGAGGATCATGTCGCGAGCGACTTTGTATTTGATGTTCTCGACGACCGTGCCGAGATCTTTCTTTCGTTGGACCTGGAGGTCTTTCTCCGCGGTCTTCACGAACTTCTCGTCCGCTTCTTTCTTCGCCGCATCGACCGCGCCGTAGCGATCTTGCTTCACGCGCATACGAAGTGCCGCGTTGATTTTCGGAGTGAGGAAGTCGGTGACGTTCTTCTCGAACGTCTCGTCGATCTTGTGCGGCGTGAAAGCGCGCTTCGCTTTCGAACCGGTTTTTTCGCGGAGCTCTTCGATCATGCCGAAGATCGGGCGCATCGACTCGTGTGCGAACTTGAGTGCCGAGACCGCGTCTGCTTCCGAGATGAACTTCGTTTCGCCTTCGACCATCATGATGCCGTTACGGGTCGCCGACACGATCATGTCGATGTCGCTCGTCTCGAGCTGAGCCGCAGTCGGGTTCAACACGAACTGGCCACCGATGCGGCCGACTTGCACCGCTGCGAGCGGGCCGTTGAACGGGATGTCGCTGATGTGAACGGCAGCCGAAGCGCCGATCGATGCGAGGATTTCGAGGGGGAACGTGCCATCGTAGCTGAGAGTCGTCGCGACGATTTGCGTTTCGAAGCGGTAACCTTCGGGGAAGAGCGGACGCATCGGGCGATCGATGAGTCGCGCGGTCAGTGTCGCGTTGTTCGTCGGACGGCCTTCACGCTTGAAGTAGCCACCGGGAATTTTTCCGGTCGCATAGAACTTCTCTTGGTATTCGAGTGTGAGCGGGAAGAAATCGAGAGTCGATTCCCGGCGCGAGCTCACGGCGGTCACGAGGACCAAGTTGTTGCCTGAAGTGATGAGAACCGAGCCATCGGCTTGTTTCGCGAGGCGGCCGGTTTCGATCGTGATCTTTTTTCCGCCGACGTCGGCGCTGACAGTGATCTTGTTGAACATTACCTTTTCTCTCCTTCCCCGGTGTCTCGGGGATTCATCTTCGTCATTTGGTCTTCATTTCATCTCACGAACGAGGGGCCTGTCACGAGGACTGGGACCGTCGATCGTTTCTCTGGACTCGGAGTGCACACCAATGCGGCACATCGCGAGACCCAGAAACACAAACGGGACGCTTGTGGCGTCCCGTCTGCGGTGGCTTCCGTTACTTCCGGAGCTCGAGGTCACCGATCAACTTCGTGTAAGCGTCGGGGTTCGTTTCGCGGAGGTAAGCGAGGAGCTTCTTCCGGCGGTTGACCATCTTCACCAGGCCCAAGCGGCTGTGCACGTCTTTCGGGTGAGTTTTGAAGTGGTCCGTCAGCGCGCGGATGTTGTGCGTGAGAAGCGCCACTTGGACTTCCGAGGAACCGGTGTCCATGTTCTTGCGCTGAAACGCTTTGATGATCTGTTCTTTTTGGTACGTGAAGAGAGCCATTCGAATCCTCCTAGGATTCTCGGACGATCGAAAGATCGAGCCGAACAAGGTGATGTGCCTTGGGACCCACCCCATACACGGCGTCATGGCTGGCGCCGTCAGGAGAAAAGCCCGTTCGAGCAAGTGAACGAAAAGATGTACCCGCCGAGGTGAAACGCGTCAACCGGGACCTTTCGTAAGGGTCGAAAACTTGAGCCGAAAACCCGAAACGACCCCTCCCCGAGGCCTCTTTATTTCGATTTGAGGCAAGAACCTGACACCGGGGACAGAGCGGTCATCGGCCTCGCGTGACGGAACTTTCTCAAAGGCTCACCACCAGCCCCATGTGGCTGGAACCATTTTGGCGGATTCTGTGGTCTCTACGCAGACCCAGGGGAGGCATCCGCAATGGCGCAATCAAACCAATCGACTGGCCACACGACTAGCATCTGTGACATCTCCACCATCCGCGGCCCTTTCGAGCTGCCGGAGCTTCCCTATCCGCTCGAAGCGCTCGAGCCGTATGTCTCGCGAGAAACTCTCGAGCTCCATCACGGGAAGCATCACGCGGCCTACGTGGAAAAACTGAATGAGCTTCTCGCGGATCATGAATTGAAAGAGGAGTCGCTCGAAGAAATCATTCGGTGCTCGGATGGCGCCCTCTTCAACAACGCCGCTCAAGTTTGGAACCACACGTTCTTTTGGAACTGTCTCACCCCGAACGCGCGACAAAAACCGCAGGGACCTTTCGCGAGTGCTATCGATCGAACCTTCGGCTCATTCGAAAAGTTCAAAGAAGAGTTTTCGGAGAGGGCCATTGCCCTTTTCGGTTCAGGCTACGTTTGGCTCTGCCAAAGCCCCGAGGGCGAACTCGAGCTCACGTCGTGCTCGAACGCGCACAACCCGCTGACGAAGAATCTCGAGAATCCGATTCTCACGCTCGATGTCTGGGAACACGCGTACTACGTGGACTACCGAAACGAACGAAAGAAATTCGTCGAAGCTTTCTGGAACATCGTGAACTGGGATTTCGCCGAAGCGAACTTCCGCACCCATTAACTCGGAGGTGCGCCTCTACGTGCGGTTGAAGACGCGTTTGATTTTGTAGAATTGGCCGTTTTCAGCGGTGAGGATCGCGATCAAGTCGTCGGTTTCGCGGCTCACGACACGAACTCCCGGAGGTGCGTTGCCGATGGTGACGTGTTGGAGCAGCTGCGCCTGAACCATTTTCGAGATCTGGCCATTACGAAGCAGTTTTTCGTCATGGCCATCGATGTCGATACGCTTGAATTGCGAAACTGCGTCTTTCAATGCGACCCACGCAGGACCGAGGACGCGACCGTGTCTTTCGCTTCGCGATTCCCATTTCGCCTCGAGCTCCTCGAGCGAAATCGCCTGCGAAACTCCGTACGGTTGAGATTCGATTCGACGAAGAGCTTCGACGGAAGCGCCGCAACCCAAGTCTTCCCCGAGCTTGTTCGCCCAAGCGCGAATGAAGCTGCCTTTCGAACACCGCATGCGAACGACGGCTCCCTCAGGAGCGGTCTCGACGACTTCGACGTCGAAGAAAGTCATCTCACGATCGGGAACGTGATCGGGAGTTTCACCTTTGTGTGCGAATTCGTAGAGCTTCTTCCCGTCCACCTTCACGGCAGAATGAATCGGTACTTTCAGCGTCAGCGGACCCTGAAGCGCGAGTGCCGCACGACGAACGTCCTCGGGAGACGACGTCACCGGGGCTTCGCGAGTCACGACTCCCGTCATGTCCATCGAATCCGTGGTGACGCCGAGCCGAGCTTTGAGCTCGTAGGATTTGTCGCCGTTCAAAATGTAATCGGAAACTTTCGTCGCTTCACCGATGAGCAGAACCAAGAGCCCCGACGCCAGAGGGTCGAGCGTACCGGCGTGACCGATGCCTCGCATTCCGAGAATCCGTCGAGCACGGCCCACGACGTCGTGGCTCGTGACTCCGATCGGCTTGTCGATGAGCAAGAGACCGTTCATCGGATTCATTCGTCGTCCTCACCTGTCGCTTCGGGCTTCACAGATTTATTGGACGCTCCGAGACCGCGAAGAATGCTGTCGACTCTCATCGCGTTGTCGAAACCTTCGTCATAGAGAAAGGTGACGGTGGGCGTGAAACGCATCTGCAGTTTCCGAGCGATCGCGTTCTGCACTTCGTACGCACTCTCGTTCAATGCTTTCACGATCGTTTTACGCTCGACTGCCAGCTTCTTTCGGTACTCTTTGTCGTCTTTGACGTTCTTCTCTTCGTCGAGAGTCGCCACGGGCACGGGGATTTCCGACATCGTGACCACGTAAACCTTCGCGGTCCGCAAATCCGACGTCATCTGCACGCGCGAGACGGAAACGAAACTCGGAACGTCAGCGCTCAGTCCTGCGAGCAGAAGGGTGCCGACCACATCGCGCACTTCCCGCTCGACCCGGTGAACACGATGCGAGTTGCTGGCATTGCCACCACTCCCACTGCCACCCCTGTTTTCATTGCGTCCCATAAAAACGACTCCACTCACCGATGTCTTTCGACGAGCGATGATTCGATTGAGCGGCACCACAAAAACGGCGCCCGATGAAATGCGAGCTGGAGATGATTTGCTGAAGGTGCCTGGCTCTTTTTCGGAAGGCGCCTGCGACACGAAGTGGCGCAGCGCATTTCGAAAAGGTGCCTGGCACCTTTCGGCGAGTCGGGCCTACCGGCCCGACGATTTGACTACTGAAGTTCCCGGCTGACGGATTCTTTGCTGAAGGCTTCGATGATGTCGCCGACCTTGAGGTCGTTGAAATTCTCGATGCCGATACCGCATTCGTACCCTTGAGCCACTTCCTTCGCGTCGTCTTTGAAACGCTTGAGCGAAGAGAGTTTACCCGTGAGCACGATCTTGCCGTCGCGCACGAGACGGATCTCGGCGTTTCGAGCGATCTTGCCCTCGGTGACGAACGAACCTGCAATCGTACCGGCTTTCGGCACGTTGAAGATGTTGCGGACTTCCGCTTTTCCGAGCTGAGTCTCGATGATGTCGGGCTGGAGCATGCCGGAGAGGAGCTTCTTCATGTCATCCATCAATTCGTACACGATCGTGTACGTCTTGATCTCGACGCCGAGACGCTTCGCTGCGGCCGTAGCACCCGAATCGGGACGAACGTTGAAGCCGACGACGACCGCTTTCGCGCTCGATGCCAGGAGAACGTCGGACTCGTTCACGCCGCCGACGGCCGCGTGAATGATCTTCGGTTTCACTTCTACGTTGCCGACCTTTTCGAACATCCCTTTGATCGCTTCGCTCGAGCCCGCGACGTCCGATTTCAAGACGATCGCGAGTTCCTTCGTGTCGCTGGCTTTCAGCTTCGCGAAGATGTCCTCGAGAGACGCTTTGCCCGTCGGTCCAGTGACCATCGCACGCTGCTTGCGCTCGCCAGCGATACGCTCGGCCGCTTGATCGTCGGTGACGATGTCGAAACGATCTCCTGCGAGCGGAACTTCCTGGAGGCCCTGGATCTCGACGGGATCCGACGATTCCTGATCGCGGGCACTCGCCGGCGTCGTGG
>JAZKJB010000387.1:0-4256 GCA_040384505.1 Bdellovibrionota bacterium
CCTATCATTCTCAAAGTATTGAGGCATTTCTCTGTCATTGTCCCGGATTAAAAGTGGTCATTCCCAGCAATGCGGCCGATGCAAAACGGCTTCTTAAAACGGCCATCCGCGATCCTAACCCGGTCATTTTCTTAGAGCATAAAGCGCTCTATCGCCAGCGTCTTTTTTGTGCTCGCCCTGAAACAGGACCTGAAGAACTACTGCCCTTTGGCCAAGCCGAGATTGTCCGAGAGGGAAAAGAGATCACTTTAGTCAGTTGGGGAATGGGCATTTGTTTATCTGTTGAAGCGGCAGAAACTCTTTCGAAAGAGGGAATTTCTATTGAAATCATCGATCTTCGGACTTTAGTTCCTCTCGATTTTACGACGGTGTTAGCCTCTATCAAGAAAACAGGCAAACTCCTCATTGTTCATGAAGCCGCCCTCAATTGCGGCTTTGGCGCCGAGCGATCGCGTTTTAAACATTCTCAAACTCACCACGGCTCCATGGGCTCGCGTCCGTCATTCCTGCCCTAGAAGTGCAACCCTCAGGCCGCCGCAAATTGGCCTTCGCCCAGTCGTTGAACAGGTCATCTCGCTCCCATTAGGGGGCTCGCAGGGGCGCCGATTGCAACCTTTCGTGACGATGTCGACGACGGTGACTTACCTCAGGTTATTTAAGTTTCTTGCCCTCGCGATCGCACTCGCGTTGAGCTCGGTCGCATCGACCGAACCGGCGGTCGGCGCGGCCGTTCGCGTTTCGTCGACCACGCTCACGAGGGCTCTCGGTGAACGCCGAGACCGCGTTCCCGAATTTCGCTTCATTCGCCAAGAAGCAAAACGTCTCGGCGTGAAGATCTATCTCTTCGGAGGAACGGCCGCAGGTTTCGCCCATTACGTGAAAGAAGACCTGCAGCGCGAGAGCGGCGACACGCGTTTTCAAAAAGAGCGCTTCGATTACGACTTCACGAGCATCTACCGCTCCACTCAAGATCTCGACATCGTCGTCGACGGGACGCCCGCGCAAGCCGAAGAACTGCAAAAGCGATTGATCGAAATGTTCCCGCACTTCCAAGGCAACAAGGAGCAGTGGGAAGTTCGTCTGCTCCGTCAAACCGTCGGCGACAAACTCGCCCTCCTCGGCAATCCCGATTTTTTGAATCAGCACACGGACTCGAACTCGACGGGAATGGTGGACCTCACGGCGACTTCCGAGTCGGAGATCGTGAAGGATCTTCGCGATTGGTCTTCTCGCAGCCCCCAATTCTTGCGCGACGTCCTCGAGGGCAAGATTCACTTTTACTTCTCCCCGCTCCACCAGACGACGAGCCGGTTCAAAGAAAAGAAAAATCCGCCGATCCTTTCGGTCGTCCGCTTTTTCACGAAAGCATTCCAATACGATCTCGACATGCGCGCGGAAGACCTCGAGATCCTGAACAAGATGATCGCGGACTTCGATCCCAAAAAAGTCGGAGACACTTACGCGGCATCCTGGCTCGAGAAGAACGGACCGAAACTCTTTCGTCACGCCGTCGACATCGAGTCCGCCTGGAACCGCTTGGAAGAAAACGGGCTCCGCAAAAAGCTGATCGCGATCGGCAAGAATCCCGCGCAGCAGGATTCGCTCGCGTGGTGGATGTCGAAGGAGCCGTTGAGAACGAAGTCGGTCGGCGCAGGAAAAGGGAAAACCGCGGCGGAGCTCGGCATCGATGTCGTCGCGCACGAAACGAATTCGTTCCTTTCCTACGAAAGCATCACGCGGTCTTCGAAAGGCGAGCCGAATGCTCTCATCTCTCGTCAAAACAAGGTGGGCGAAGTAGCCGTTCACGGCGACGGTTTCTACACTCGCACCGGTCGAGTCGGTGCAGCGGGAACGGGACTTACGATTCGCTTCCGCGTCGATCCTCGAGCTCGCGTCGGCACCGATTTCCACTTCGTAGGCGAGCCCGGAAGCGATGGGTATGCCGTCTTCCACAACAAAGCCGCTTTGCAGGTCATTCCCGAGTCCATCGACGTCGGAATGCTCGATTACTTCGAGCTCTTAGGGAAAATCGACCGCTCCGAGCGTGGCGTTCTCCTGAAGCTCAAACGTAAGATCTCCAACCGCTTTCGCGTGCTTCCCGAAGACGAGAAAACGAAAGTCCTTCGCTTCATCGAGAAGCGGATCTTGGAATTGAAGCGCGGAACCTATTCGGACCCCGTTCTCGACGAGTGGCTCGAGATGTCGATCGCGACCGACTACCCCGAAGTCATTCGAATTTTGCTCGCTCGAGGTGACCTGTCCGGTTCACTGGTGACTCGCTTCTTGGCTCGTCAGCCCCCGAGTCCATTGGCCTTCGAAGTTGCCGAAGCTCTCGCAAAAAGTTCGAACACCAATCTCGCCGAGCTCATCATGACGATCTCACGACCCGACTGGGTGGAACACCCTTCCTATATTCCGCTACTGAAGAAAATCCTGCCTCCGACCGAACTCCCGAATCACGCGAGCAATTTGATGGCGACGCTCACCACGAAATTCGCCGGTCTCATGCAAAAAGAAGAGTATACGTTTCTCATCGAATGGCTCATTGAGAAATCCAACAGCAAGTTTGCGCGCGACAAACTCTATTTCGACGTCTTCTCGAAGAAACCCCGGCTCGACGATCCCCGTCTGCTGACGTGGGTGAAGTCGATCGTCGCAAAAGAAGGCGGACGCGAGTCCCTCATCTTCTTCGCCGATCAGGTCGTTCGGAAAGTTTCCACGGACCGAGCGGAACTCATGGATTACCTCGTCCAGGAGGCGAGCGCCGCACACAATCGCTTTACGAGGTCCGGGGATCAAGCCACGCTCGAACTGCTCCTGGAGGACAAATGGAAGAGCCACCCCTCGTATTCACGATGGGTCGCGAAGCTCACGGCGAAGTCCAGTGAGTTGGAGACGATCGCGGAAACCTTCTCGAAAAGCCTCGACGGCCCGGCTCTTCGCGCACATGCCGATTCGCTCCCGCGACTCGTGGGAATGGCGAGTATGGAGAAAGCGATGGCCATCGTTTCGGCCTACGAGACGGCCTACGAACGCCTGGGCGGAGACACGAAACTTCAGTCGCCTACACTCTTGAAGGAAAGGCTCGTGGAGCGTGCCGATGCCCATTGGAACGACTCCAAGAGCTTTGATCTGACGGCCTCTGCAAAGGTTTTCATTCGCTACGGTGCCATGACTCCGGCTCGCGCCGAGAAGATCGCGAGCGCGATCGACCTACGCACGACCTGGATCATCCCGATGCTCGTCGAGTGGAAAATTTCGACACCCGCCACTCGTCAGATTCTTTTCCGCAAGCTCGTACAAGCACGCGACGAAGCTCCATGGGAACTTCACTTCTTGAAGGGCGACCCGACTCGCGAGGGTCTCATCAAGATTCTCGAAGGAACTGCTCCCTCCGAGCCACTCGCCTCCGATGTCGCTCTCCTCCTCCGTCACGTCAACAAAGGCGGCAACGTTCTCGACATGGACGGCGGCCACCTTCCCGCGATCGAACGGCAGGCGTCGTCCGCGCTCGATCTGAAAACTCGATATTGCGTGGGAATCGGCGGCAGTCCTCGAGGCGTCGAGTTCCTCGTCGACTTCGAAGCCGGCAAGTTTTTCTCTCTCTCGGATGCAGAGTTGGAGACGCTCTGGAGAACGACGAAGATCGTTCTCGACGATGCAAAGAAGAACGGAATGAAGGGTATCGAGCTCCCGCAAACGATGCGGATGTTCGCCGTCTCGAAGCTCTCCGCGAACGCCGAGTTCAGAACGGAACTCCTCCAGCGGAACCGCGAATGGAACCCGAATTCCATGGTCGAGATCGAAGCACTCGTGACGACCATCGCGAAACCCACTCGCGAGACGATCGCTGCGACGCTAAAGTTGATTCAACCTTCAGTCGCCCGAAACGAAGTCGTTTTCAATTTTCTGGAGCGAGTCGGAGAGAAAAAGCGCGTCGACGTCACCGGGCTCTTGAAAGACCTAAAAGCGTCGCCGTCGGACATCACGACGAGCGGCACCATGTACTTCGAACCTTACATCAAATGGCTCCTGCGCACGCGTCTTCGGACGAAGGAGCGCCATCAGTTGATCAAGGATTTCTCTCGGCACGAAATCTACAATTTCTCGGTCGCGGAATATCTTCGATACGCCTTCGACGAAGAAGTCGCGACATTCGATCGCGCATGGGTCGACGAAATGATCGAGAAGTTCAGGGCCGCGCAACCGGTTTGGCCAGCGGCTCGTCATTCTTGACCAAACCCCCGATCATTTTG
>JAZKJB010000388.1:0-2658 GCA_040384505.1 Bdellovibrionota bacterium
AAGCGAAGCCCACTGGAGGTTTCGTTTCGAGAAGTACTCGGCCTTCATGAACTGGATCCACTCTTTGTCGTAGCTCAGAGTGAACCGAGCTTGGATCGGGCCCGTCGTCATGATGAGAGTGCAGTGCATGTCGCCGAGAGGAGCTTCGCCGGGCTTCTTCACGATCGGCGCTTCCATCTTCGGCGAGATCGACATCTCGTCGGTGAGGAGCCTACGGCAGGCGTCGGTGAACGGATTCATCAAGTGCAGCGGGACACGATCGTCGAGCCGGCCGAGCTTGATCTCGCGAACGACCGCTTTTGCGAGCTCCGCGGGTTGAAACGGCTTCGGGATCGAGCGAACGTTCTTGAAACGGCTCGCGAACTCGTCGCCGATGTGACCCGACACGACCAAGGTCGGAGTGTTCGCGTTCACGGCTTGTGTCTGGAGGGAGCGGATGAATTCCTCACCCGATGCTCGCGGCATCCTGAGATCGGTGATCACGCAATGGAACTCACGTTTCGCGGCGTGCGCGATGGCTTCTTGGCCATCTTTAGCTTCGACCACGACGAGACTGAGACCTTCACTCTCGTTCTTCAGTGTTTCGGAGATCAGCTGTCTGATCTCGTCATCGTCTTCGGCGATCAGAACGAACTTTTGTTCGGCGATGGCGGCCATATGTCTTTCTTTCCTCGTGAGTTGACGTTCCGTTCGAGGAAGCACTCGTGCTTAGACAAGAATCTCACGAGCGTCAGAAGGGCCTGAGTTAAAATTGTCCAGATTCTCCGTTTGAAGCGTCCTGCCTTGAGAAAACGCGCGTTTTCATGGTTTCTTTACCGAATGAGTAAAGCATTCGTGAACGAAAACGCAGAGGTCGATGAAGACCTCCTCGGTGATGAAGACGAAGCGGACGACGCGGCCGCGATCCCCCGCGGAACGAAGAACTACATCACCTCCAAAGGACTCGACCGTTTGAAGGCCGAGCTCCACGAGCTCTTGACCGGCGAGCGACCGAAGCTCGTCGAAACGATCGCGTGGGCGGCCTCCAATGGCGATCGCTCGGAGAATGCGGATTACATTTACGGCAAGCGACGTCTTCGCGAGATCGACAAACGCGTTCGATTTCTCCATCGCCGCCTCGACTCGGCCGAAGTCGTCGACCCGACTCTCCAGAAGGGGAAGAAAATCCTCTTCGGTGCGACGGTCACGGTCGTCGGCGACGACGAGAGCGAGCGCACGTACAAGATCGTCGGAGTCGACGAAGCGGACGCGAAGGCGGGCAAAGTCAGCTGGATCTCGCCGGTCGGGCAAGCTTTGCTGCAAGCGACCGAAGGCGACGCGGTGACTCTCAAGACTCCGCGCGGCGACGAAGAGCTCGAGGTCTTGCGAGTCGAGTACTTGCCGATCGATTGAGCAGTCCAGGCCGAGCGAGGTCATTGGACTCCAACTCTCATCGGGTGCTACGCTTTTCCAGATGTCCATGACGATCAAGCTCTGGGGCGTGAGAGGCTCGCTCCCCAGTCCGTATCCACCTACGTCGATCGAATCGCGGCTCGTTTCCGCGATCGAGAAATTCATGGCGCTCCGGCATACCGCGGGCGACGCGCGTGAATTCGTGAAGTCGTTGCCGCTCGCCGAGCGCGGCGGTTTCGGGGGTAATACGTTATGCGTGGAGATCGAGCGCGCGGGCGATCAACGGATCATCATCGACGCGGGAAGCGGGATCCGCGCTCTCGGCGAAAAGCTGATGTCGTATCCCGTCGGCCGAGGAAAAGGCGAAGCGCACATTTTGTTCACGCACTTCCACTGGGACCACCTTCTCGGTCTGCCGTTCTTCCCGCCGATCTTCATCCCGGGCAACACGATTCATCTCTACGGCGTCCAAGAAGATCTCGAGCACAACATCCGTCAGATCTTCAAGAAGCCGTTCTTTCCCGTTCCGTTCGAAGCTCTCGGAGCGAAAGTGATCTTCCATCGCTTGAAGCCTCGGGAAAAAGTGCAGATCGCCGGTTTCGACGTCACACCGTACAAGCTCGATCATCCGGACCCGTGCTGGGGTTACCGAGTCGAGCTCGGCGGCCGAGCCTACGCTCACTGTGTGGACACCGAGGGAACTCGCGTTTCTCGACAAGATCTCGGTGAGGATCTCGGGCTCTATCAAAAAGCGGATCTCATGTTCTTCGATGCGCAGTACACGATGCTCGAAGCCGCGGAGAAGATGAACTGGGGTCACTCGGCGGCGCCGATCGGGCTGGAGCTTGCGCTTCGCGAAGGCGTGAAGCGCGTTCTGTTCGCGCATCACGATCCGGGCGCGAGCGACGACAAGATCGCGGATGCCGAGCGCCAGACGCGCGACTTCCTCGAGGCCTTCCGGGAGCAAGCCCGCCGCGCGAATCGAATCGTACCCGACGTCGAGTGGGCCTTCGCGCTCGAGGGACAAGAAATCATTCTCTAATCTTCTTTGAGGAGTCGCCGCTTTGGATCTCGTCACTCAATTCCTCGCCATTCTCCAAGATCTCCCGGGTTACCTCGCGCTGTGGACCACCGCTTACGGTGCGTTCATCTACGTGATCCTCTTCGCGATCGTGTTCGCGGACACGGGACTCGTGGTGACGCCGTTTTTGCCGGGAGATTCGCTGCTCTTCGCCGTCGGTTCGCTGACCGCGAGCGCCGGCGGTC
>JAZKJB010000389.1:0-11218 GCA_040384505.1 Bdellovibrionota bacterium
CGGAAGAATTTGTTCTTCTGCAAAGTGATGAAGACACGAATGCGGTCCTTCACGGGCGTCCAAGGAGAGAAAGCCGTCGCGAGTCCGTCGAGCGATTCGCGAATGTCTTTGCGTCGATCTCTCAACCAGTCGGCGTGTGCGCGTTCGTCGTTTCCGGGAAGTTCGTCGCGAATAGTGAGGAGATAATGATCGAGCGCGGTCGCGAGCGTCGCCCGGTCGAATCCCTCGAGGCGCACCATTGCTTCTTGATTGAAGATCGCTTGCACGTAGACGCGTGCGTGCTTGTACGAAGTTCGATTCAAAAGAGATTCGAAGCCCATCGTCGACAGGATTCGCCCAGAAATCGAGCGACGGAAGAATTTGAGGGCCTTCGTCGTTTCGCTCTTTCCCATTCGCTTGTCTTTCATTTCGACCGACACGACGTATTCGCCCATTCCGTTCGGCTTTCCATCGGTGTCGGCCGGAACGATCACCGATGCCTTTCGTTGGAACGATTCGCTGCTGAGTCCGAAGAGATAACGTTGGCTCGTCGTTCGGACCGAAGTCGGAGCGAAGAAATCGACTTCTTCGTTGTCGGTGTCCATGAAGACGATGTGATTGTCGTTGGAGACCGACGACGATCGACGGAGGGTGAAAAGCTTGAGAACGTTGAGTTCACGTTTTCTGATCTCCGTCGTACCCTGGCTTCGTCCTTTGAACACAGACCAGATTCGACGAGTTTCGACGGGCTTGGCCGAGTCCGCTGTCGCAATTCGATCGACTTCAGTCAGATCCGAAATCATCGATCGTTGGAGATCGCTTTCACCCACGAACGGATTCACGAGTTTGAGCTTCGCGATTTTCTGGTCGGCCGCGAGCAAGCGGTCGTAAGCATTTGCGGCGGCGGGATCGTTCAGATCGAAGACGTAATCGGCCATGACCACCGCGCGCGCACCTTTGCTGAAACCGACCGAACCGACCTTCCTCCCGAGGATTCCTTCGAAGGCGTTGCCTAAAACCGAGAGATTGAAGACGTCGAAGCTCAAGCGGGCGCCGCCTTCGATTTCGGTTCCATTGGAGCGGATCGCGACGAGTCTCAAGCGGACTCGCTTTTCAGCCATGCGGAGCACTTGAATTTGGAAACGTCCCTTCATCACGTAGTGACCTTCGAAATAAAGCGCGAGGGGCGCTGCCGTCGCGGAAGCTCCGCGACCGATGAGCAAGTTCAGCTCGAGCGGCAGCATGACGACTTCGCCTGGCTCGAGACGGAGGGCGTTCGCCGTCGAAAGCGGGATTTTGTTCGGTTCGAAAGTCGGGACTGCTTTCAGGGCATCCCACTGCGAAGGGAACTGGCGAAGGAAAACGATTTCCGCTTTCGACTGGATCTTCGTGAACAAACCTGGAAACCGGAGCTCGAGACGCGGGCGCCAGCGATCGATCCGAGTGTATTGATCTCCCTGGAAAGTCGGCTGGACGTTGTAGGTGTAACCAAGACCTGCCTCGAGCTCGTCGAAGATCGTCAAATCGAGATCGACCTTCGCATTGGCGTCCACGTCCGCGAGGATCGAGCGCGCATTATCTTCGACTTCCGGAGCCGCAGCTTCGACGCGCTCGAGGAGTTGGGCGAAGGCAGGTTCAGCGAGAAGCGTAACTACGCTGAACAGCAAAGCGAAAATGAGCGCGGCTTTCGATCGTGAGATCGATCCAATGCTCGAAGGCGAGCGATGAGTTTGAGTTCGCGCGTTTACGGACCACATGTCGATGTGGTTTTGCAACGCACGCGCCAGTTTTGAAAAAGGGATCTATTCGATCAAAAGTTCGACAAGTGAGATGCGCGATCGACTCAACTCACGCGCCATTCCGCGCGGACGACGTCGTCGATTTCCGCGACCAATCGATCACCGGATTTCAAGGGGCCGACACCCTTTGGTGTGCCCGTGAGCAGCAAGTCGCCGGGGCAAACCGGGAAAGTCGAGAGGACGTAGCGCCTGAGTTTCTCGATCGGATGGATCATGTCGGCGGCGTCACCGCGTTGCTTCACGTCTTCGTTCACTTTCAGGGAAAACGTGAGCGACTGCAGGTCCCGAGAAGGAAGCGCGACGATCGGACCGAGTGGGCACGAGGCGTGGAACGACTTCGCGATCGTCCAGGGTTTGCCTTCCTTCTTGCACTGATCCTGAATTTGGCGAGCTGTGAGATCGAGTGCGATGGAAATACCGTCGAAGTTCAAGTCGGCCCCGAAGCGAAGTGCGATTTCGCATTCGTAGTGGATCTCGCTCTCGTTCGATGGAAGAGGGAATGTCGCTCCGTTCTCGACGACCGTGCTGCCGGCCTTCAAGAAAATCATCGGTGCGCTATCGCTCGAGGGAACGGCGTTCCCCAGCTCTTTCGCATGTTCACCGTAGTTGCGACCGACCGCCCAGATGTTTCGAATCGTCACGGCACATGTCCTTTCGCTTTCGATTTCCAGATTCCATCTTCGAGCCGGAACACTTTGTACTCGGCGGTATTGAAGCCGATCGAAGCTTCGATCTCGCTCAAGTCATGGGTCATCGCGATCATCGCGGTCTCGAGCCAGTCGAGATGCGTGCAGAGCCAAACGCAGGCCTCGTGAGTCGACTCGTTCGAGAGCTCTTCGAGAAGCCCGTCGATCCGTTGCTGAAATTCCTTGCCGGTTTCGACTTGTCGTCGTTCGTCCAGGCGTTCTTCGATCTCTAGAGAAACGTGAAGAGCGTGCGAAAGGGGAGTCAGCGTTTGTTTCGCGCGTCGCTTGGGCGATGAGATCAATCGAGTAGGCGCGGGCAAAGAACCCTGAGGTGAAACCTGCCCGACCAAGGCTTCCGCTTGGGCGAGACCTTTCGTACTGAGAGCCGAGTCTCCGCCATCGTAAGGAGATCGCGTAGCATGTCGGAGTAAGACCAGTTTCATGCTTGCCTCGTCGCCGCGCGACCCACTAAAACTATTCCATGTCCGAGTCTAAGAGCAATCCGCAACGGGTCCACAAGTTTCTCACGGGAGATTTGACCGTTCGTGCTTCATCCGTCGTTGCAACACACGTCGTCGACGAGATGCGCTCGGTGCAGAACAGCTATCCGATCGCGACCGTGGCCGTCGGCCGCGCGATGGTCGGCGCACTTTTGATGGCTTCGCATTTGAAGAACGGGCAAGAGCTTTCGATTTACTTTCAAGGCAATGGACCCCTAGGCCGCGTCTATGCCGATGCGAATTTCGAAGGCCAAGTGCGAGGCTATTGCAACAATCCCAAGTTCGCGGCGCCCATCGACGGTCCCAACATCACGACCGGCGAAGCGATCGGGATCGGACTGATGACCGTCACCCACCATCTGCCGATCGGCGACACTCCCCACCGCGGGACGGTGATCATTCGGACCGGAGAAGTTGGCGACGACATCGCCTTCTATCTCCATCAGTCGCATCAAATTCCCTCGATCGTCGCGCTAGGCGTTCAACTCAATGCCTACGGTCTCGTCGAGGCCGCCGGCGGCGTGTTGATCGAATTGATGCCGGGTCATACCGAAGAAACGGTCGCGACACTCGAGAAGCGGGTGAAGGCAGCTCCTTCGATTTCGAAACGTGTCCTCGAAGGAGCGACGGCGGCGGATCTCATCAAAGACTACCTCGGAGACTTCGAGTTGATCGAGCTCGATCATCCGCACCCGGCGCAGTATTATTGCCGCTGCTCGTACGAACGCGTCCTTCGCTCCGTCCTTTTGCTAGGAATCGAAGAGATCGAGGCGGCGATCGAAGAGCACAAACCCCTCGACGTCACCTGCGAGTTCTGCGGGCGACCTTATCAAGTGAGCGAAGAAGATCTGACGAAGCTTCGCAATGACCTCCATAAGGCGTCGTTGAACTGACGTACGCCGTCTCCATGACTAGCGTTTCGACACTTCGTTCGTGAGGTCACTCTTCGTAACCCCGCGTGACGTTCCGCAAATCGCGAAACCAGCCACTGTGCCCGGATCTTGCTCTACTCGGGCCCGGTTGCACATTAACGGTTCGTTTGTAGGTGGTGTGAATATGAAAATGTCGATGAAGCTCGCGCTCTCGATCCTCGTGATCGGTGGATTCTCTCTTCAAACTTTCGCGGCTCCTCCTCCGCTGAGACCCGCTGAGATCCTTCCCACGTCGGGAACTTCGAAGCCCGCAAAAGTCGCGAAACCCGTTCAAGCGGATCCCGTGAAGCAAGAGCCGCAAAAGCAAGCGCCGCAGACTCAGGCGCCGCAAACTCAAGCGCCGCAGAAACAGACTCCGGTTCAAGCTGGCGAAACGAAGCCGGTAAAGACACCGAAAGCTCCGGTCAAGGCTCCCGTCAAAGCTCCGGTGAAACCGACCGTGAAAGTGCCCGTGAAAGCACCCGTGAAAGCACCCGTAAAAGCACCCGTAAAAGCAGAAGAGCAGCTCGACGAGGCCGCGATCCTTTTCAATAAATGCGTCGCGATCGAGAAGCTTGCGGCCCGCAAGTCGGCCGTTCGTTGTTTGGACCGCGCGCTCGACCGCATGGACATCGAAGTCGGCGACATCGAGACCCGCATCCTGAACTGCGGCGAGCTCCGTCGTATCGAGAACTTCGAGAACGGCGAAAACGTTCGCAACAAGGTCGTCGACGAGATGAAGAAGCTCCGCACCGAGCAGTCGGAACAGATCACGCGCAACGTTTTGGAAGTCACCAAGGCCGGCGTGAAAGTGGGCCCGCGCAAGATGAAAGAGATCGAGCTTCGCGCAGCCAAGATGCATTCGAAATCGGCTCAGGTTCTCGCCGATCTCATCTGCAGCAAGTCCTCTTTCGACGCCCTCATGGCCCGCCAGTAAAAGCGGTCTAAACCCCGGTTTGAACGACGTTTTGGCGCCCCTGTCGACAATTTCGACAGGGGCGTTTCGCGTTAGGGCCCTAGGTTGGCCCCGCGGAGTGGTCCTTCCCTTGCTCTTATATCCGGGTGGATCATCTCGTCCGAAGGAGCCGTCATGAATTCGAAGGTCACTCTCACTCTCGCATGTTTAGCCACTCTGGCGGTTGCCGTCGCTTGCGGAAAAGGCGGAGCCAACGGGAATGCTTCGATCAAGGAGATCAAGCAGGAAGAGCGAATCGCCAAAGGCGTTCGTGAATCGTTCCCGGGCTACGATCCCAGTGAGAAGAACAACATCGAGATGGCCGCACGTTTCCTAGGCGCCACGATCGAAATCGTCGCGAAGTCACAGAAGTCCGAGTCGTCGGCTCCCGGCATGAGCGCGAAAGTCACGATGTTGCTCGAAAAGCCCGATGTCGAGATCACCGGCGAAGGAACCTTCGACGAAGGTTTCTCGCAGTCTCTCGAGCTCGTGAAGACCGACAAGGACAAGGCGATCCCCACCGGTTACTCGATGGAAGCGCGATGCATGTCGACGAGCGAGTGCAATCACGTTTTGGCCATTCTCGTGCTCACAGAAGATCTCGCTGCGGGCTCGAACACGAGCGAAGCGGGAATTTTGGATAACGTCGTGGCCGGATCGATTTCGATCGCGGCAGGTACGAACTCGATCGCCGCCGGAACGAACTCGGCAGCGAAACCGGAGACGCCGAAGGCTGACGTGGAGTCCGCGACTGAAGCTCCGGTGCTCACACCGAAGAAGAAGTCGGCCGTGGCCGTTCTCTTCGCGAAACAAAAAGACGGCCGCTTCGTCATCGCGTGGAGTGCGAGCTCGTCGATGGATTATCTCAAAGGTGGAAAACGCGAGTCGGTCGCTGAAGTGAAAGCGGCGCGCGAGAAGCTCGCGAATGGAACTCCGAAAGCTCAGCCTGCTGAAGGCGGAGCACAAGATCCGGTTCCGCCCATCAAAGGCGCGGGCGCCGCTTCGGCTCCCGAAGACGCCGCAGGCTGAGGCTCGGTTTAAGTTTTTTGTTTTCAGATTCGAACGAAGATCAGCAAGCGCGGCGGTTACGTCGCGCTTTTTCGTTTTGAGCGGGATCGTTCGCCGGTGGTGCGGTAGGAACCGCTTCGATGTTCTTCGCGCGGCGGAAGTCCGCCAAGCTGAAGTGACCGTAAGTTTTCTTTCGAAGCATCTCGAGGACTTCTTCGCGAAGATCGTTCTCGATCGTCGGAAGAACTTCGCGCGGGATCACCGTGCCGGTCGCGATGAGACGCATGACGTAGTCGTCGACGACTCGTGCGAGGAAAGCATCGGTGCCTTCGTCTTCGACGAGTGCGTTGAAGAGGTGTTGCTCGAAGAGATAATAGAGCGGATCGCCCGAAGTGTTGCGCATACGTCTCCCTTATCGGTGCTTCCCTCGCGAACTCCATCTTTCACCTTTATTTTTGGACCCTTGGCCAATACGATGCGCCTATGAGAACGCCCCTCAACATCGGCGAAATTTCCGACATCGCTTCGCTTCTGCAGCCGATGGTCGGGTCGCAGTTGCAAGAGTGCGTTCACGCCGACACCGAAGTCGGGCTCGGTTTCTATCATGGTGGGAAAATCGTTTATCTTTGGTTCGATCTCGATCCGCGCGGACCCGTCGTCGTGCGCGTACCGGGCTCGCCACCGACGAAAAAGAAGGTCATGAGACCGTTGAGTCTCTTCGTGCGCTCGCGCTTCCTGGGGCGCCGTCTCGCTTCGGTGCGGGCCGACCTCGCCAGGGGTCGAGTCCTGGTTTTTGCGTTCCATCGGGCGGCGAGCGAAGGAACCGACGCTCCCATCGAGTTCGAGGCTCTCCTTCTTCCTCACGCACCGAACTTGATCGCACGAGATGGGAAAGCATCGGTCGCCGAGAGTAAGCCGAAAGAGCTACCGGTTTCGACTTTCGAAATGCCGCCGGCCGAAGAGCGCAGGTCCTGGGAGGCGATCGAAGACGAATGGCTAGCGCAGAGAAGCCGCCGCCCGACGGGACAGAAAACCCAAGGTGCGGCTGCAGACGACGTCGAGAAGAAATGGCGTCGCGCGGTCGAGAAGAAAAAGCTGGGTCTCGAGCGAATGGAAGCCGACCTCGCGGAAAAATCCGATACTTCGTCTCGCGAGCTCGGCGAATGGCTGAAGGCGAACGGTTCCCTCGACGAGTTGCCGGTGAAATGGCGCGAGCTCGTCGACGAGGGCAAATCGCTTTCTTGGAACATCGAAAACGCGTTCAAGAAAGCAAAAGACAACGAGCGAAAACTTGATGGCGCACGCGAACGGATCGTGAAAGTTCGAGGCGAGTTGGCGGAGTTGGAGGCGAAGGGTCCAGGTTCGGCGCGCTCGAGTGTAGCTGCTGGCGGCGAAGCCGGTTCGGGCAACGGTGCGAATCGCAAGAACATGCTCGCGCAAGCGGATGCGCGCGGACGAACGATGAAGTTGGCCGACGATCTCGATTGCTACATCGGAAAGAACGCTGGCGACAACTTGGCTTTGCTTCGCCGAGCGCAGCCCTTCGATTTGTGGCTTCACTTGCGCGAGAGCCCGGGATCGCACGCGATCATTCGTCGAACACGTGGTCGCAATGTCACCGACGGTGAGTTGCTCGAAGCGGGCAAGTGGGTCGCGGCTCAGTCCTTCGGGAAGAGAGCGGCGAATCTGAAGGGGCAAAGTTTCGATTTGCTGATCGTCGAGTGCCGATACGTTCGCCCCATCAAGGGCGACAAACTCGGCCGCGTGAATTACACACATGATCGCGTGATGCGCATCACGCTGTGAAGTCGCCTCGTGACGCCTCAACCACGAAGCGGCGCGCTCAATTCATCCAACGTCATCGAGAAGCTCGGGATGAAGTTCTTCAAGAAATAATCGACCTCGGGCCGCGCACGCAGCGATTCCACTTTTGCGCGAATAGAAACTTCGGCTCCGCTGAACTCGTGGTTCCCCGCGGACTTCTCCTCGAGGCACTTGATATACGCGCAAATCGAATCGGCGGCTTTCACGAGATCGCGCGCTTCGCGGTCGCTCTCGGGAATCTGAAGCAGCCCCGAGTATTCTCCTCGAAGTTCTTCCGGCAAAAGTCGCAATAATTGCCCGGCCGCATGCGACTCGAGCTTTTGATAGGCGTCGCGGATGTCGCTGTTGAAGTACTTCACCGGAGTCGGCAGATCGCCCGTCAGAACTTCCGTCGCGTCGTGAAAGATCGCGTAGAGAGCGACTCGATCGGGAGAAACTTTCCCGCCGTAGAATTTGTTTTTGATCAACGCCAACGCGTGCGCGGTCGTCGCGACTTGCAGCGAGTGTTCTTGGACGTTCTCACGCTGAGTACAGCGCATGAGACTCCAGCGATCGATCAACTTCATGCGCGAAATGTAGGCGAAGAAATGAAACATGCGAGGAGGCTAGGGGTGAGCTGCGGGCGGGTCAACTTCGCGGAGAGCGTTTCCCCAGTCCGAGAGCGCAAGGAACCGCCTAACCAATCGAAAATCCTTGAGAAATGCGGCGCACAAGCGCCTGGACCCCTTGACACCTACGAGCCAGTGCATACGATTTTTAAGTCAAAGCTACGATCAACGAGGATGGACCATGGCCGATGCAACGATCGAAGTGCAGGCGCTCACGAAGAACTACGGCCCGCACCGGGCGATCGACGATCTCAACTTCACGATCAACAAAGGTGAGGTCGTCGGATTCCTCGGGCCCAACGGCGCCGGTAAGACGACCACGATGAAGATCATCACGGGCTTCATGGCCCCGAGCTCGGGTTCCGTGAAAGTCGCGGGCTTCGACGTCTTCGAAGATCCGCTCGAAGTGAAGAAACGTATCGGCTATCTTCCGGAAACTCCGCCCGTCTACGGCGACATGTCGGTCGAGAGTTATCTGAAGTTCGTCGCGAAACTCAAAGGCGTCGCGAACGACCGCATCCATGACCTCGTCGAGATGTCGATCAAGAAGACCGACTTGTTCTCCGTGCGTAAGCGACTCATTCAAAATCTCTCGAAGGGATACCGACAACGCGTCGGAATTTCGCAGGCGCTCGTGAGCGATCCGGAAGTTCTCATTCTCGACGAACCGACCGTCGGTCTCGATCCCCGACAAGTGGCCGAGGTCCGAAGCTTGATCAAGGAGCTCGCTGGTAAACACACGATCATCATCTCGACGCACATCCTTCCCGAAGTGCAGGCGTCGTGTCAGCGGATCATCATCATCAATCGCGGAAAGATCGTCGCTCAAGATTCGATCGACCGTCTCTCGAACAGGATGTCATCGTCCGGCCGAGTGCACCTTCGCGTCGTCAACGTGCTGCCGAGTCTGCTGAAAACGCTGAGTGGTGCCCACGGTGTCGTGGGAATCCGCCAGCCGCAGGCCGACCTTTTCGAGATCGACACTGACGGAACGAAAGAGACCGCGGCTCAGCTCGCGGCCCATGTCGTCTCGAGCGGCGCCGGTCTCTTCGAGATGCGCCAGGAATCTTTCAACCTCGAGGATGTCTTCTTGAAACTCACCACCAGCGAAGAACAACAGGGAGTCGTCGTATGAGGGGAGCCTTCGTCATAGCGGGGAGAGATCTACGCGGACTCTTCGTCAGCCCGCTCTTTTACATCCTGACCGGCATCTGTGCGATCGTCTGGAGCTTCCAGTTCTACTTCCTCGTGAACCAGTTCGTCTCGCAATCGATGATGCAGATGATGCAGCAGGGGCAGAACGGGGAAGGACTGAACCTTCACTTCACCGTGATGTTCCGCCATATCTCGACCGTGAATCTGATGATGATCTTCGCCGTCGCGGCGTTGACCATGCGCTTGTTCACGGAAGAAAAACGCCAACGCACTTTCGATTTACTCCTCACTTCGCCAGTCACCGCGAGTCACATCGTGATCGGAAAACTCATCGCCGGGACGCTGACGGCCTGGGCCTTGATCGCCGTGAGCCTCCTTTATCCGATCTCGATGGCATTCTTCGGGAAGCTCGAATGGGGACCGCTCATCGCCAGTTACATCGGGCTCATGTTGATGGCTGCGCTCTACGTCTCGGTCGGAATGTTCGCTTCGAGCCTCACCGAGAACAACGTCCTCGCGGTCGTGATGGGTTTGATCTTCAACGTGATGATCTGGTTCCTGGGTGTGATGGGCGAGGTGGCCGAGAGCGCCACCCAACGCGCGATCTCGGATCACATCAACATCTCGACCCATTTCATGTCGTTCTTGAAGGGGCAGCCGAGTCTCGCGGCGATCGTCTTTTTCTTGAGTGTCATCGGTCTTTTCACGTTCCTCACCCAACGTGTCGTCGAATCGGCGCGGTGGAGGTAGACCATGAGCAAACAAGGTAAGTTCCTCTTTCTCTTCGCGGCTCTCTTCTTCATGGCGCTTTTCGTGTTCCGCCTCGTTTACGAGGGCTGGCACGATTCGATGTGGGTGCCGCTCGGACTCGGTCTCGCGATGTTCCTCGGTGGCGTCGTGCTCGAGCGCGGAGTCTTCGCCGAATTCTTCTCGATGAAGACGACCAAGCACGGGATGAACATGGGCGCGCTGATCCTGGTCGCGCTCGTCGCGATCACTTGCGTGAACGTTCTCGCGGTTCGCTACGAGAAAAAATGGGATTGGACGACCGACAAGCTCTTCTCGCTCTCCGATCAATCGATGAAAGCCGCGCGAGGTTTGAAGGCCGACACCGAAATCGTCCTTCTCTATCGCCCCGGGGAACCGGCCGCGGAGAACATCGATCGCAACGTGAAGGATCTCGTCGACCTGTTCGGCAACTCCACCGACAAGATCAAGTTCTCGGTTTACAACGCCCTTCGACGCCCCGATGTCGCGAAGAAGTACGAGTACACCTTCGGACCCTTCGCGCTCTATGCGGTTCAAGGGGAACAAAGAGTGAAGATCGATCAACCCACGGAGGAGGGTGTCACGCGCGCTCTTCTTCGCTTCGGTCGCGATCGAAAGAAGGTCCTCTATTTCCTCACGGGCCACGGCGAACGCGATATCGAAGCGAAAGATGCCGACGGGTTGAGCCAAGTGAAAGACGAGCTCTTGGTCACGTATGACGTGCGGACCATGAGGCTCTTCGACGTGGGCAATGTCGTTCCCGAGGATGCGGCGGCCGTCGCGATCGTGCGACCGTTGCAACAGTTTCTCGATGTCGAGATCCAAGGCTTGCGCGACTATGCGAAACGAGGAGGTCATCTCTTCATCGCGATCGATCCCGGCATCAAACACAACTTGGCGCTCTTGACGAAATCGTTCGGCGTGGAATTTCGAAACGACTACGTCCTCGATGTTCGCTCGCAGATGATCCAGTCGGGTCCGCAGACCGTTCTCGGGACCACGTTTTCGCGAGGCAACGACATCAC
>JAZKJB010000390.1:0-1479 GCA_040384505.1 Bdellovibrionota bacterium
CGCGGGCGCTGGTCCTTACATTCAGTTCAAGAACAGCGCAGTCACCGATGGCGGCAAGATTTCTTCCATCGACACCAACTCCTACGGAATGGCACTCGCATTCAACACGAAGATCGGAGACGGCAGCGCCGGAACTCCGTCTGAAGAACGAATGCGCATCGACAACAACGGATACGTCGGCATCGGGACGACGGTGCCGCGCGGTCAACTTCATGTTTCAGGCGGAGCCTCGTCGTCGATCATGCGGGTCACGAACAACGGCGTGGGCAATGCGGCGACGGATGGTTTCGAGTTCTCGATCGATACGGCCGGAAATTCCTACCTGTGGAACTATGAAAACGGACCGCTTCTGTTCGGAACCAACGATCTAGCCCGGATGAGAATCCTGGCCAACGGGCAGATTACAGCCGGCTCGGGCACTGCAGCTGTCCCGACGTTCTCGATCTTCGGCGATACGGATACGGGCTTGTACTCCTCGGCCGCTGGGTCCTTCGGCATCAGCACGAACGGAACGAAAGCGATCGAAGCCAATGGCTCGCAGTACGTGACGATCGGCACGGATAACTGGGGTAACAAGACCGGCTTGAGTAACGATGTCGGCCTTGCCGGGAATCCGTCAGGGACCGGTATGCTCGAGATGTACACGGATGGAACCGGGAACTATTGGGGCCGCACGGACGACTCCGCGAACAAGGGATACCGCTGGACATGGTACGGCTCGACCCATGGCACCTCGGCTCTGCAGAATGATCTCACGCTGGATTTCAACACGGGCGGCGCCGCGAACAGAGTCCTGACCGTCGATGGAGTGTCGAGATATGTCGGTATCGGAACCACGACGCCGGTCGCTCGCCTCGACGTGAACCAGGTAAGCGCTGGCTCGATGGCGATCCAGGCGACCAACAACGGGACTTCGTTCTTCAAGGTCCTGAACCCCGCCGGCGGCGCGACCAATTCGTGGAACGCAGCGAACGCCGTCATGTACGTCGGTCGCGACACCGGCACGAGCCGCTCGATCAACGCCGCAGGCTCGATCAACGCGACCGGCGCCGACTTCGCGGAGTGGGTGCCGTGGACATCGGCTTCGCCGAAACCCGAAGCCGGTTCGCTCATCAAGTATAAGAAGACATGGGTCGTCGTTTCTTCGAAAGAGACCGCGGCGTTCATCGGTAACGATACGCAAGACGAAGCGAACTCGATCCTCATCGCATTCGTGGGACAAGTTCCCGTGAAAGTGAAAGGGCCCGTCAAAGAAGGCGATCTCATCATCCCGATGAAGGATGGCTACGGTATCGCTGTCGACGCCGACGAAGCGACGTTCGCCCAATACAAGAAGGCGGTCGGTACGGCATGGGAAGCCTCGACGATCATTGGCGTGAAAAAAGTGAAAGTCGCGGTCGGTATCAAGTGATCCGCCCGGCCCGAGGTCTGGGTTTTCAAAACCAATTGATCTGAGCGTCTCATTTTAATACGAGCCTA
>JAZKJB010000390.1:1489-2243 GCA_040384505.1 Bdellovibrionota bacterium
TTCGAGGAGCGAAAACTCCAATTTAGGGCTTCCGAAACCTCGTATCTTTGCAGATTCGCTGCGAATCAGCCGAAAAGTAAACAAGTCCAATTCTCGAAACCTGAACGTAGGACGTCGATGGCGCCTCGGGCATTTCGCCCATTCGTCTTTGCCTTGTTCGCGATGATCTTCATCGCGCAGGCTTCCTATGCCCAATCGGGCTCTGGCGTCACGTATCAAGGCCGCATCATCAAACCGAACGGCGATCCTCTCGAGGGTCAATTCGTTCAGTTCCGCATGCAGGTTCGCACACCTGGCAACGAAAACTGTTTGATGTACGAAGAAGTCAAAGGCTCGCTCGACATGCGCACGTCGAAGGGCGTTTTCGGAATCACGATGAACGACGGCACCGGCACGCGGACCGACACGACGGGCCTCGGGCTCGACACGGTTTTCGCGAACCGCGGCTCGCACACGTTCGATCCCGCGACTTGCGCATCGGGAAGCACCTACTCGCCGAACTCTGACGACGGTCGCTCGCTCGTCGTTTACTTCAAAGACGAATCGATGAGCACCTGGGAGCCGATCCCGGCGACGAAGATCAATTACGTTCCATTTGCATTCGAAACGAAACAGATTGCGGGCTTTAACGCGACCTCTCTCGTTCGGGTTGCTGACGGTACGACTCTCGGGAACGTGTCGCCGCTTTCGACTGCGAATTACAATGCACTTCTTGGTTTGGTCGCTGGTACCTCGTCGATGTACCAGCAGTACG
>JAZKJB010000391.1:0-4198 GCA_040384505.1 Bdellovibrionota bacterium
GATCGTGCTGGGGTCGACGACGCGAACTCCGGCGCCGGCGAGGAGAGCCTCGAGGTTTCGTTGTTTCGCCGTCTTCTTTTTCTCGGATTTGTTTTTCAATGCGAGCCCCAAAGCGTGAACAGCATCACGCCGATCGAGCCGAGGCCGATGCTCGTGAGCGTGAGGATCATTCCCGCGACGCGGCCGATGTGACCCGGCGATTTCGGGAGTCCGTAAGCGTGAAGTAAGCGGCCCACCACGAGAGTCATGCCCGTGAAGTGCAGATACCAAGCGGGAGCTTGAACGAATTCGAGGGCTGCCAAAAGGATGAGACCGATCGGCGCGTACTCGGCGTGATTGCCGAAGACGCGGATCATGACGTTGAGCTCTTGGTTGCCGCCATCGCCCAGCGAAATTTTGTGCTTCCAGCGCAGGCTGATGACCCGAACGGCATGGACGATGGTCAGGAGCCCGAGGGCCGAGAAGTAGGGAGCTGTGTGCATGGCCCGGGAAACTACCCCGACGAGACTCGCGCCGTCCAGGACTTCGGTCGTGAATTGCCTCGGGCTTCGACCACGACCTCAAGACGGCGAGAGTGTCTACCGATGAGACACCTAAGAGAAAGAAACGATCACAGGACGTGATCGATTTCGTCAGGAGGACGGATGCAACATCTTCAAGGTGATCTTCAAGCGGTTTTCGATGCGCTGTACGAGCTCGGAGTTATCGAGCCCGTGCTCAAGATGGATTGGCGCACGCGTTTGAAGGAGATCGAGACGGGAAGCGCTCGCCTCGCACGTGCCGTTCGCATCGCGAACGAGTGCGCTCGAGATCGGCGAGAGCTGATGTCGAGACTGAGTGTGTTGGATCAAGGTTCCCTCGAGATTCTCGCTATGGAGGTTGCTCGTGAATACGCCGGCTTTCACACGAACGAACAAACGGACCTTCACTAAGGCCCTCGTCCTCGCGTCCGCCGCGATCGTCATGATCGCTGGGCAGGCCCAGGCCGACTGGTCGGTGGATTTCTCCAGACGCGCTCGACAGAGCCGCGAGACGGATTTGAATGCGGCCGCGAAGCCTTACGGCGATCGTGCTCCAGCTTCAGCCAACGCCGCTCCGGTTTCGCCTAGCGTTTCGACCGACGTCGACGACTCGAAATCGAAAGGTCTCTTCGATACGGTTTTCGAGACGGGTGAGCCCATCCAGGAAATCGTCATTCTCAATACCGAGCGTGGCTTCGTGCCCAGCACCGTGCGAGTTCGCAAGAACGGTCGCTACAAGGTCACGGTCGTGAACGTGAACGAGAAAGAGAAGAACGTGAGTTTCATTCTCGACGGTTTCTCCGAACATCACGCGACATATTACGGGAAGACGAAGACTTTCATGCTCGAACCGAAGAAAGATGGCGTGTTCTCTTATCAGTCGCCCGAAACGGCGGCGGAGGGAAAACTCGTCGTTTTCAACCCCCAAGCCACGATCCGCATCCCAGCGAGCGAGTGAACGGGCAGAACCAGGTGATTTGACGTGAGCGCAGGCGGCAACAGGATTTCACAAGCTCACCAGGCGGCGGTCGAGAGTTACCTCTCGCCCGTCAAACATTTGTGGGAAGACCCCACGGTCACCGAGATCTTGATCAACGGACCCGAAGAAATTTTCTTCGAGCGCAAGGGCAAGCTCGAGCGAGCCGAAGGCGTGAAGTTCGGTAGCGAAGACGATCTTCGAACTGCCGTCAACGCGATCGCGGGCTCGATCAACAGACGTATCAACAACGAAGAACCCCGACTCGATGCTCGTCTCGCCGACGGTTCGCGTATTCACGCCGTCATTCCTCCGTGCTCGCTCAAGGGCACGACGGTCGCCATCCGTAAATTCACTCAAGCCAAGATCACGATGAAGGATTACATCAAGCTCGGAGCGATCACGCCCGACGCGGCCAACTTCCTCGAGATCTGCATGTTCCTCGGGAAAAACATTTTGGTTTCCGGCGGAACCGGCTCGGGAAAGACCACTCTGCTCAGCCTCCTGTGCAGTCGCATCCCGAAAGGCTACCGCATCATCGTCATCGAAGACGCGGCCGAGCTCTCGATCGAATACGAACATGTCGTGCGCTTCGAAACGCGCATGCCCGACGAACAAGGCAAACACGAAGTTTCCATGCGCGATCTCTTGAAGAGCGCGCTTCGCTTGCGTCCGGACAGAATCATCGTCGGTGAGGTTCGCGGCTCCGAAGGCATGGAGCTCATCCAGGCGATGAACACCGGCCACAAAGGCTCGATGGGAACGATCCACGCGAACTCTCCGAACGACGCTCTCGTGCGTCTCGAAGCGCTCGCGATGGGTTCGGATGCGAAGATCTCGGAGAAGGCGCTTCAGTACTCGGTCTCGGGTGCGATCGATCTCGTCGTCCAGATCTCGCGTCTCTCGGATGGTTCGCGAAGGATCATGTCGATCGCGGAAGTTCGCGGCCTCGATCACGATTTCAATTACGTCGTCGTCCCGATCTTCAACATGGGCAACCTCGTCCGCGGCAACGACGGAAAACTCGCCGGTCAAATCGAACCTTCGGGCGAGATTCCATCTTTCATGAACGAGATCGAGGACAACAAGATCCCGTTCCCTCGTTCGAAATTCTTCGCCAAGAAAACCGGCTGAGAATCGGTCCCTGGTGAAGTAAGGCTCCTCGTCAGCCCTTCCAGGAGCCCGGCAGAACACGTAACCGTTTCCGGGCTCTTCGAGAAATCAGCCTCTTAGCTCCTGCGGTTGCCCTAATTTTAAGCAGCCGGGATTCCGGCTTTGTCAGGGCCCCTCAGGGTGATAGAACGCCCCCGTGCTTTTTAGCTGCAAAATAACGAATTCACTCATTATCTCGCTCGACCGCCGCGGTGAAGACTTAACGGTCTTCTACGAAAACTGCGACTGGCCGCCCGAATTTTTGCGCGATCCCGCGAGTTGGCTCGAAGCCGACAAGATGGAGCAGTTGCTCGCGCAAATCGAAACGATCTACGCGCGACCGGGTTCCGAGGACGCGCCGCTGATCACGTCGACCGGTCACGACTCGAAGGACCTCCGAGCTTGGGGCGTTCTCGACAGCGTGCTTCGGATGGTCCAAACCCCGAAAGATCTCTTCGCTCAACCCGAACGCTTCCTCTCTTACTTCGTGAGCCCGGCTCCGCCCGTCGGTGATATCGAGCGTGCGTCCGATTCCGTTCGCTTCGTGCTTCCGATCTCGGCTCAGCAGTATCCGCGCGTGACGAACTTCCTTCGCGCGGCGCTCGAAGCGTTGCCATCCTACATCGGCAAGCCGATGGCGAACGTGGTTTGGGACGACAGCATCGTCACGATCTCGTGGTCGGAGAGTCAGGCGAGCTTGTTCGGCGAAGTTCCGACCAACGATCTCTCGCTGAATCCCGAACTCGTGCGAAGCATCGTCGCGGACCTCGAGAAAAGTCAGAAGGAGCTGGAAGACACGAAGAAGCGATTGCTCGAAGCCGAGCGCTCGCTCGAGCTCGCGTCTGCGAATTCTCCAGTGCCGAGCGCGCGCGCCGTCGTGCCGAGCCCCGTCGCTCCCGGTGTCGTCACCCCGGAAGAAATCGAAGATGCGATCGGCACTTCTCTTCACGAGATGTATCGCCTCGGCGATTACTTCGCTCGCTCGCAGCAACTCGTGACATTGTTGATCGCGCAGGGCCGACAGACGCCCCCGGTCCAAGAAGCCATGCGCCGCGTGGATTGGCCGACGGTCTGTGAGACGACCCCAGTCATTCTTCGCCAGGCGATCGACGACCTCGTGGCCCTGCGAGACAAATCGCGCGTGCTCGCATCGAAAGCCGAGCCCGTCGCTGCGTCGAAGCTCGAAACCCAACCGACGCTCTTCCCCGCGAAGACCAAGCGCCGCCCCACGCTGAACAACTGAAAATTCGCGAGCGGAATCGGCATCCGTAGCGGTAGCCGTTCGGGGCACCCGTTTCGGTCCGGTTTTTCAGTTTTCCGTTTTTAGGATTAAAACCGAAAACGGACCGACCGTACGGGAACCGGTGCCCCGAACGGCTACCGCTACGGATGCCGTTACCGATTCCTTCCGCTTGACGCGGGTCTTAACCAAATTCCAGCTGCTACCCCTTGGCGTCTTGACGTTCCAGTGCGCTCTTTCCATCCTGTGGGCCTTCATTCTCCAAGGAGTTCGTCCATGACCGAGATCACCGCTTGCCACGCTCGTGAA
>JAZKJB010000392.1:0-3501 GCA_040384505.1 Bdellovibrionota bacterium
GTGCGGGTGTTCTGCGACATCCATTCGCACATGAGCGCGTTCATTCTCGTGTTCAATCATCGGTACTTCGCCGTCACCGGCGCTGACGGACGGTATCAGATCAGCCGCGTGCCGCCCGGTCGATATACGCTGGTCGCCTGGAACGAAGGATCGATCAGAGCTTGAGCGAAAGGAATCGCATTCAGTCCCGCCTGGCGTGCCAGATCCACGCGAAAGCCGATCTTGTCGACGATCACCGGCTCGAAGCCACGGTCTTTCGCGACCTGCGCGAGCAAGAGCCCGACGGGCCCGGCGCCCAAGACCAAGAGCTCACGACGGCGTGTCTCCGCGCCTCGAGACGTCGAGCGAGGCTCGTTCTCTTCGATCAAGTCCACGGCGGCTTCGGCGACCGCGATCAGCTCGCCGAGGACGAACCAAGAGCGAAGGGCGCCCATTTTGTCCGAGCTGAAGTAAACGGCCGAGTCGCAAAAATTCGTCTTTTCGTTTTCGCAAAATCCACATTCGAAGCATGCGACCGTTCCCGTGCTCGTGACGAGATCGCCGACTTTCAAACCTTCGACCTCGGGTCCGACCTTTTCGACGACGCCGATCCATTCGTGTCCGAGCCGAAGTGGGCCATCGTGAACCGCGATCAGATAGAGATCGGATCCGCAGATGCCGACCCAGCGCGGGCGAATCAAGACGTCGTCATTCTTCAAAGAGGGAGGCGATGCGAGGGGAACACGAGTGAAGCCTTTCGCTCTTTCGTGAACCAACTCGAACTCGCCAACCTGAAGTGAAGATTCAATGGTTTGCATCATCGTCATCAATTGAAAGGAGGAAGGACGTCGCGTTTGTTGCAGTTCGTGCAAGGGCCACGCGTGTGGCGAAGACCGGCGCGAAGCTGTTTTCGCATGAGTTGGTAGTCCTCCGAATTCCAGATCTCGGCGATCGTGTTCTCGTGCAGGCTTCCCATCTTCATCTCCTCGTGGAAATCCTCGAAGCAGGGAAGGACGTTTCCACTCACGGTTACCGTCACGATGTGGGACGGGACGTGACATTGGCGAAGCGGCAAGCCTTCTTCTCCGAGATGCTTCAGCGTGCCCCCTCGATTCGAGAGGCGGAGAGCCGTGTGATCGCGGTAGATCACCTTGGTTTTTTCTTCTTCGGTCAACGAGCGATAAGTCTCGTCGAAAACGTATCGCTCGCTGCCGAGATCGGTCTCATGGCGAGTGACGATGAACGACGTGAGGCCCTTCGAGACCAGCGCTCGAAACCGTTCGGGCGTGAGCTTCGTGCCGTTCGTATACAGAACGATCGGCGAAGCCGGCAGATGGCGGCGGGTTTCCTCGACGAGACCGTCGAAGTCCGAGTGGAGCATCGGCTCGTTGTAGAAATCGTAGGAGATTCGTCCCTTGAAGCCGAGTGCAGAGAGCTCGCTCATGAGCTTCGTATAAAGTCCGCGGTCGATCTCGCCCGTGCTTTTCCGTTTAGCGATCGAATTCGGGCAGTAGGAGCAGGCGCGATTGCAATGATGGTTGATCTCGATTTCCACGGCTGTGAAATCGACCGAAGCGCTCGGCGTCAAAACTCCCACCTCATTTTGCATGGCGCCACTGTAGACCTGCCTTTTTCGATACTCAACCCCGAATTCCCCTGGATAGAGTGGGCTCATGGCTCAGGACCAAATCGACAAATCCGCCTTCTGGAACTCCATGATCCTGCCATGGGAAGCGAAACGGTACGGCGAGGAGCGCGGTTGGGTGGGTCGGCTCTTCAGCTCGTCGGTGATGGCTCGGCGGCGGCACGCGATGACCCTACTCGCACCTCGAGCGAAAGACCGAGTCGTTCTCGAGCTAGGCTGCGGTTCGGGTCAGCTCGCAGAGGAGCTTCTCGCTCTCGGAGCGAGCCGTTACGTCGGCGTCGATTTCTCTCGGGTCGCCATCGAGAGGGCGAAGTTGGCGGCGGTTCGTCGCGGTTTCGCGAGCAAAACTGACTTCTCGGTCGCTTCGGTCGGCGAGCTCCCGCCGATGGAGTTCGACGTCTGCTTCTCGCTCGGCCTGCTCGATTGGTTGAGCGACCGGGAAGTCGAGGCGATGGTCCGCGCGACGACGGGTCGCGAATGTCTTCACAGTTTCTCGGAGGCGCGGCCTGGCGATCTCCTTCGTCAGGTTCATTCCAAGTACGTTCATTTGAAATACGGTCACCGTCAGCGCTACGTTCCGCGCTATCACACCGAAGACGAAATCAGGAAGTTTCTCGGCTCAGACGTTCGTTTCCACCGTGACCGCGCGATGCGATTCGGAACTTTGGCCCATCGGTTCGGCGAGCGCCAGGCGTCGAAGCACGACTGAGACCGCGAGGCGGGGCGAGTGCTCTTGGCGTGGAGTGAAGCGCTCGAATGCTTCGCGGTACGCTTCGTAGTCGTCGCGAATCATCCGAAGTTTCGCCGGGAACGTTTCCATCGTCGAGGCTTCGCCTAGGCCGAGGCGTTCGATCATTTTCGCATTCGCCCATTGTTCGCAATGCCCGGAGATCGGGACGACTAGAATCGGCGTCCGTGTCGCGATCGCATCGCTGATCGTTCCGAGGCCGGCGTTGGAGACGATGAGATCGGCCAACTGCAACTCGTTCGAAACGTCACGGAAGGAGCCATCGGGATTCGCTCGATTGTCTTTCGAAATTCGCGTGACGACGACATCGCGAGGGCAGATTCGGATGAAATCTCGAGGGTCTGGCCCGAGCTCGGACGCGCTGAACATGAAAAACACCCGGAAGGGGCGAGCCGGCTCGTTCTTCCGATTTCGTGTCGATGTAAATCGCGAGAGGAGCGGAATCGGAACGACGGCGCGGCTTTCGACCGTCGAGGGATTCAGTGTGGGCGCCAAGGTCAGCGTCGGAACCCAACGATGGAAGAGGAAATCGAAGAGTTCCACCAAGAATTGGGGCCAAACGGATACAGGCGGCCGCGTTCGCAGACATTCGGCGATGACGGATTCTGAATTGTTCACCGCGACGACGGGAACTCTGGAGAAGATTCGAAAAACGAGGGCCGTATAGTCGGAGTCGATCAAGACGAGATCGTAGTCGTTCCTCCTCAGAGTCTTCGCGATCACGAGCGCGTTGGAGAAGAAAGAAACGAAGGTCCGGGGCAAAGCCGACAAGAGTCCGAACAGCGAGATTCCAGTCGTTCCGCCTCCGTAGTTGAGCGACCGCAGGCGAACGAGGCGTCGAACGTAAGGTCGACCGCGGAAGTAGGCGACCCCGTTGCCCGAGGTGGCGATGTCGATCGAAAGCGGTTTCACTTCGCGTGCGAACTCCATGAAGAGCGGCTCACAGCGAGTCGCGTTCCCGAGTCCGAAGCCGTTCACGATCGCAAGGATGTTCATCGTGTCCTTTTCAGCATCGAGCGTAGGCTTTCAAGATTTCGTACTCGCGGACTCTTCCGCTCGTGTAGGAATCTTCCACTCCCTGGGAGAGGAGATCGTCGAACGCGGCCGGATGCACGATGACTTCAGCATT
>JAZKJB010000392.1:3511-3976 GCA_040384505.1 Bdellovibrionota bacterium
CGCGACAGTCGGGGCAGCGGTCACCGCATCGATGACTTCAGCATTGCGAACGTCGATGAGGCGTCGAGCGAAAGTCTCAACGTCGGCGAAATCGGAGGCCTGCGGGTAAACGCACGACTCGCGCGCGAGCTCACGCGGGAGTTTCGCCCGAGCGTAGAGGCAGAGCCAATTCAAGAACGGACGTCTCGAAGTCCATTGTCGACGGTCGAAGGGTATCCGGGTCCGCGTGAGCCCCTCGGAGCGGAGCGTGTCCGCGAGGACGTCGATGACCGTCGGCAAAAGGTGAACGTGTTGGTGGCCGTCGATATAAGTCACTTCGACTCCGACGCTTCGGAGGCGTGCCAGCTGTCGATCGAACTCCGCTTGCAGAACGTCTCGTCCGCCGAGAAGAGTCTGGCGCAAACTTTTGTTCGCTCCGTGCGTCAGGTCGAACACCTTCTTCTGGTGCGCGACGGCCTGCTTGGC
>JAZKJB010000392.1:3986-7768 GCA_040384505.1 Bdellovibrionota bacterium
GAACTCGAGGCCTTCGATGGTCCGAAGCTCGTCGAGGCCCTCGGTGAGGCGAGGAGCGTCGGCCATCATCGAAACTCTCGTCACGACTCCGAGTTTCGCCAGCTCCAGAATTCCGAGATTGACGCCTGAGCTCATGCCCCAGTCGTCGGCCGTGATGCGCACTCGTCTTCTCGCGAGGCTTTCGAGCGCGGTTTCGGTTCCGCTCGCGCGTTTCGTGCAGCGGAAGACGATGTCGGCGAAAGCGAAAGATTCTCGCGGACGCACCTCGACGTCGAAGCCCCGATCGCGAAGGAGGCGAGTCCAATCCGCGGTCGAACGGTAATGCGCGTGACCCGTCGGAGTCTTGGTCATTCCCGAATTGATGGCGGCGAATTCGTATATTCGGTTCCATGACGATGCGAGCCCCAAAGTCGGATCGACTTCGCGAAGTACCAACACACCGTCGGGTTTGAGCGAACGAGCAGCGTTCGCGATGAAGTCTTCTTGCTGGACGGGCGTGAGATAGTGCAAGACGTCGATCGCCGTCATGCCGTCGCAAAATCCCTGCGCGAGATCTTCGATCCGGCCTTCTTCGAAACGGAGATTCGGAATTTCTCGAAACGCTTCGGTCGCGAGACGGATTCGCTCCACGTCGTGATCGAGAGCCAACACGTGACGGTCGGGTTCCGTGACCGCGAGATTCGCGGCCAAGAGACCGTGTCCGCAGCCGACGTCGAGAATCGTTCCGGCTCGGGGGAGCAGCGCCGCCAGCTCGGCGAATCGCGTTGAGCCCGCGCGGAGGCTCACGAAAAGGCGCGACGCGAGCGGGGCGCGATCGTAGAAATCGACGATTCTCGGGGCGGTCGTGGTTTCCATTGGCACGCTCGACGATAGCGACGACGGCGTGGAATGCCAAGCCTCAAGCCAGGCTTGCTTAAGGCCGCCGCGCCACGATAGCGTGAGCGCCATGCTTTTCATGGGTCTCGGCAAGACTTTGTACAACTCGTCGGTCAGCTTGATCGAAGAGCGCCCCGGCGGCGATCTCGACGTCGAAATCGCTCTTTCCGAGCGCCTTCTGCGAAAAAAAGCATCGGGCGCCTGGCCCGAGAGAGCGTTGCGCGTCCTGGAGCCACGTTGGAAGTCCCAAGAGCTCTTGCTCGCCGAGAACCGGGACGTGATCTCTCCGATCGATCGAGAGACGACGATGAACGAAGCGCTCCCGTTCTTCGAATATCTTCACCGCGAAAAGCTGGATCGCTTCACGAGACACTACAATTCCGAGTTGGAGTTCGTGACCCATCATCTTTGTCATGCATCGGCCGCGACGGCGATGTCGCCTTTCGACAAAGCCGTGATCGTCGTTCTGGACGGAGCAGGTTCGGCCTACGAGAACTTCTCCTCCGGTTCCGCCGAGATCGACGGGACGCTCGCTCATGAGCGCCTGGGTGGAGCGAAGGCTTCGGACGGTGCCCACGAGGAGTGCACGGTCTATCTGATGGATCGCGGTCGACTTCGCCCCGTCGCCAAGCGCTGGCGAAAATTCGAACCGAGCGCCGAAGTTCCGAAGAAGTGGTTCAGCGAAAGTCTCGGCATCTTCTACGAAAGTGCAGCCGAGTACGTTTTCGACAGCAACCGCGCGGCAGGGAAACTCATGGGACTCGCACCATTCGGTCGAGCTCGCGAGGTCGGATCGCGCATCGAGTTCCTCGAGTCCCTCGACTGGTCTCTCGCATTCAAGGGAAAAGGAAAACGCGACTGGGACGAAAGCGGGCGGTTTCAGCTTTACGCCGATCTCGCCGCTTCCGTTCAAAGCGACTTCGAGCGCGAGCTCTGGTCGTTACTCGAGTTCGTTCGCGAGTCGTTCCCGGACTATCGAAATTGCATCCTGACCGGAGGATGTGCGCTCAATTGCACGTTCAACGCCAAGCTCTCCAAGCGCGGCCTCTTCGACGCCGTTTACGTTCCGCCGTTTCCCGGCGACGAGTCGATCGGCTTCGGGGCCGCGAGTTACCGGTTTCTCACGACGAGAGACATGTTCAAGCCGATGCCGGTCCAAAGGCAGCACGGTTTTTTCGGGCCGCGTTCCTCCGTCCCCGAAGAAGACCAGATCGCGAAACTTTTCGAAGGTTGTGAGATCCAGAGGCCTGAGTCGATCACCGAAGAGGTCGCCGAGCGCCTCTTTCGCGGAGAGATCGTCGGATGGTTCCAAGGCCGGAGCGAATCGGGTCCTCGATCGCTCGGTCATCGCAGCATCTTGGCCGACCCCTCGAGGGCGGGCTTGAAAGACGAGCTGAATTCGAAAATCAAATTTCGCGAGGACTTTCGTCCCTACGGCTGTTCCTGCGTGCACGAGCGAGCCGCGGACTACTTCGACGTCGATAAAGGTTTCGACAATCCTTACATGTCCTTCGCCGTCGAAACCCGCGCCGATTGGCGGGAAAAACTCTCGCAGGTCACCCATGTCGACGGAACGTCGCGAATGCAGACGGTACGAAAGAGTCAGAATCCGATGTTCCACGAGCTCATTTCGAAGTTCGGTGCGAAGTCCGGGTTCGCTTGCGTCTTGAACACGAGCCTCAACGTCATGGGGGAGCCGATCGTCGAAACGCCCGCGGACGCCCGTGCGTTTTTAGAAAAGACGCCCGTTCACGGTCTCGCGATCGGTCCGTTTTTCATCACGAGAGCGAAATGAAGAGAACCGTCGTCTTGACGTCGACCGAGAACTTCGTCTGGTCGAGCATGCAAGAGATCATTCCGATGATAGAAATGGCCTGGAAGCTCGCGGCAGGTCCTCGTCACCGGGTTCGCATCGTCGACGTCGGGCAGGAGAAAATCTCCGACTATCTCGCCGACGTCGTGCAAGCGGATCAGGTCGTCTTCACTTGTTTCACCGCGAAACTCGCGAGACTCGGAGAATTCCTCCGGCGCAGCGCGAACGTCGACGGGCGATGGATCGTCTACCTCCACAATCAAGCCACGATCGGTTGCTGGCCGCTCTTCGCGTGGGGAATGGGCGAGCAGTTGCGAAGCGACGACGTTTTCATTTCGTCGTCGACCCGCGATGCCCGTACGCTGAAGCTCACGTTTCCCGAGGGTGACGTCCGCGTCCATCCGTTCCCGCTTCCGCTGCCTCTCATTGAAATGACGAAGGTGAAATCGACGAAGCGGACGAGCCCGACCTTCGTGTATTCGGGTCGTCTCTCCTCGCAGAAGAACGTGCATACTTTGATCTACGCTTTCAGTCTGTACGTGAATCGGAACGGCCCCGCGAAGCTCGTGCTCTTCGGCGGCGAAGATGGTTTGGGAAGCCCGAACATGGGTTTCAAAGACGAGGGCTACGAAAGTTATCTGCGCCGGCTCGTGAGCACTCTCGGGATCGAAGATCGCGTGGAGTTCGCGGGCGCGCTTCCGCGTGCCGAGTTGCACGAACGTTTGCGGACTCCGCACGTCCTCGTTTCCGCGAGCCTCCATTCGGACGAAAATTTCGGCATGTCGGCACTTCGTTCGCTCTGCATGGGGGCGCCCTGCGTATTGTCCGCGTGGGGCGGTCACTGGGACTTCGCGAAGGACTTCAGCTCGCAGCTTCAGCTGGTCGCGGTTCACGGCTCGGATTGGGGGCCTTGGATCGATGCCGGAGAATTCGCGAATGCGATGGCGAAGGCTCTTCGAAATTCGAGCTCCGCGAAGACTCGAGCGTCGCGGGTTCCCGTTCGATACCGCGTCGGGTCGATGGCGAAGCTGCTTCAAAAACTGACACGAGAGCCCCGAGTAACGAGACGGAAGCCCCTCGCGGCGTCGAAATT
>JAZKJB010000392.1:7778-13439 GCA_040384505.1 Bdellovibrionota bacterium
GCTTCATCTCGAAACGATGCCTCGCAGCACGAAAATCTTCACATCTTACGAGGACCCCGACAGTCATCGGCTCTTCGAAAGCTACGGCATGCGAAAGCCCCGGAGCGGGAGCCGAGCGAAACTAGCCGGTGCGCGTCTGCAATTCGTTCCATGGGCGGCGATCGCGGCCGATGCGATCGAGATCTCCGATCCGCATCGCGGTCACTGGCGCTTGAGTTGGAAGGGGCGAGCGGGGATGATGGGTCCTCTGCAAACGAAGATCGTCGAACGTGGCCTCGCTCACGTCGAACGGGGTTGAAAGAGTGAAGCTCAGTAAACCGTTGGTCATTGAAGATCCCTGCCAGACGAGCGTGAATTTTCTCCGCGCGCGTTGTGCGAAATTCTTCGCGGCCCGGCCCGAGCTTCGCGCGAAGCACGTCTGGTACGCCGATCATCACGTAGGGATGCCGAAAGTAAAATCGGGTGACATCGTCGACGTGGTTTTCTTCGGGGGCTTCGTTCGTCGGTTTCTCGAGTCGGGAAATTGGCTCGACGGTCGGTATCGCCTCTGGTGCCTGACGGGTTCCGTTCGCGACGTGATGTCGAAAGTGCTCGGCATTCCCGTGGACGCGATCGGCGTCATCCCTCGCGAGGACCTCGCTCCCGAGCCGAAGCGGAGCGCCGTTTTCCCGCGACGCGGTGAAAAGGTCACCTTCGTCTTCGGAGGACGCCTCTCGGCGACGAAAAATCTCGAGCTTTTGGTTCGTACCGTCTCGCGAATGCAAACGGAACTTCGTCTCGATGTCGCGCTCGTTCTCTCCGGGAATTTCGACGATCGCAACCATCCCGATCGGGGAATTCGAGTCGGCGAGAACTATGCTCTTAAACTCACGGAGCTGATCGCGAAACTCTCGTGGACCGAGAGCCCGAAGCTGGTCCATGGCCTCAAGCCCGCCGAGTGGATCGCGAAGTCGAACGTCGTCAATCCGGTCTACGTGAATCTCTCGACTTACGTTTACGAAGATTTCGACGTCTCGCTCGCGCAGGCGCGAGAAGCGGGTTGGCCCGCGATCGTCTCCGATTGGGGAGGTCATCGCGACTTGAGGTCCGATGCGAGTTGCGTCCTGAAGATTCCTCCCGCGATGCTCGGCCACTCGCACGAGCCCGAAACGCTCACCGATCTGCGAGCACGAAGTCTCGCGATTCATCTTTCTCATGCCATCTTCGATCGTCCCTCGAAGAAGACCGTCGTCGCAGCGAAAGCGGCCGCCCGCACGAAACCGCGCGAATTCGAAATTCCACGCGTGTCGACGTCGGCCGAGCTCGATTCGTTTCGCCGCAAGTTCATCGAGAAGGTGGGTCCATCGGTGATCACTCTCGTTCGTCACGGCCTCGACGGCTTTTCGTACGAGGCGCCGTCGGAGAAGTTTTTCTCGGCTTATCGCGCTTGTTTCGCGGCGCCGTTCCACGGTGAAGTCACCGCGGTTCTCGTCGGCGATTTCCAAGAATCGAAAAATCCGGCCGTCGAGCAAATTCCCCGTGTCTGCGAAGGGATCGTCGAAGAGCGAGCCACGGGCGCGCGGCAAATCGTATTCGTGCCCGCTCTCGAGGTCCTCCATCCCATGCATTCGCTCGTCATCGCCAACGCTCGAGAGATCCTGGTTCCGTTCAAGTGGGAACATTTGGGTCCGCTCGTGAAACATTGGGTGCGAGATCTCGAGATTCCCGCGCGCATCTTCACGGTCTCTGCACGAACAAGGACGGGAAGACGAAACGGTTTGACCTTCTCCGAGGTGAAGCGGTGAACGAAACGTTTTGTGTCGTTCCCTGGGCTCACGCGAGGTTGAATCACGATCGTCGGGTCCTCCCTTGCTGTCGTCACGATGCTTTCAAGTCGGGCTCCCTCACCGAAAAATCGTTTCCCGAGATCTGGAACGACCGTCCGTTGAAGGAGCTGCGCTCGCAATTTCTCGAAGGCAAAAGGCCCGCCGCGTGCGCCGAGTGTTTCCAATGCGAAGACAACGGACAGAAGAGTCTTCGCCAGACGATGAACGAGATGCACTCGGTGGAGGTCGCGAGAGTCGCCGCCCTCGCGAGTCACGAGGCGAAGCTCGAAGGCGGGGAGATCCAATCGCTCGACCTCCGATTCTCGAACAAATGTAATTTTCGTTGCCGCTCGTGCGGTCCGCACAACAGCTTGTCTTGGTACCGGGATGCCGACGCCCTCGAGATGAGTCGTCCCGAGGGATTCGTCAAGCTGGCCGATGATCCGGAAAAGATCTGGGCGCTCATTCAGCCCCTCTTGCCGAAGGTGAAACTCATCTACTTCGCCGGCGGTGAGCCGCTCGTCGACGATGCTCATTATCTCTTCCTCGAGAAGTTGATCGAGGCGGGGCGCACGGACATCGGTCTCGACTACAACACCAATTTTTCGACCTTGAAGTGGAAGAACTGGGACGTCGTCGACCTTTGGAAGAAGTTTCGCAGAGTTTCCATCGGCGCGAGCCTGGACGGGGTCGGGGAGCAAGGCGAGATTCTCAGGAAGGGCATGAAATGGCCCGAGATCGTCGCGAACCACTTGCGAGTCAAGGCGGAGCTCGCGAACACCAACTTCTTCGTTTACCTGACCGTCTCGGCCTTGAATGCATTTTACCTCCCGGAATATTTCACGACGTTCATCGAAGAGGGAATGATCGCATCGAAGGCCGATTTCGATTTGAACATCGTGCGAGGTCCCAGCTACCTTCGCCTCGGGATCTTCGACATGAACGAGCGAAGAATTCTCGCGCAAAAGTACGAAGACTTCATCGAGAAGATCGAAGGGCGAGTCGAAGCGGGGCTAGCACGAAAGATCACTTCTGAGCTGCGGGCGGTCCTCAACGCCATTTCGCCCGAAGTCCTCGAGCTCGATCGCCTCGAGTTCAAGTTCAACACGATTCAGCTCGATCGCCTTCGCGGCGAGCGCTTCGGTGTCGCCTTCCCGGAACTCTTCGAGATGCTCTACGGCGCTGAACGGTTCACTGGGATTCTACGGGGGCCGAGTGGCGACGGCGTTTGATTCGAATTCGATCCCACTGCCGCGTGAGTACAATTACGTCGCGGCTTTCCTCACGCTCTCATGCAACTTCAGCTGCACCTATTGCATCAATCGTCCCGAGAACGTCTGCACTCCGCGGGGTCTGCTCACGGCCGCGCAGTGGACGTCATTTTTGAATCGATTGCAGCTGCCGAAGGATCTCCCGATCTCACTTCAGGGTGGTGAGCCTTCGCTGCATCCCGAGTTCGTCGAGATCATCAAAGGGCTTCGCGAAGACTTGCACGTCGACGTTCTGACCAACTTGAGCTTCGACGTCGAGCGTTTCGCTCGCGAGATTCCACCCGAGAGATTCCTCCGCAGCGCACCTTATGCTGCGATTCGCGTCACCTATCATCCCGGACAATCGAAACTCGAGCCGACGATTGAGAAGATCAAATTCCTCGTCGACCGCGGCTATCCCGTGGGCCTCTATTCGATCCGCGCACCAGGGCATGAGAAGTTGATCGAAAAGGTGAGCGAACTCGTGCAACCCCTCGGAATCGATTATCGAACCAAGGAGTACCTCGGCTATTCGAAGGGACAAGCCTGGGGGACCTACCATTACGAGGGCGGGGTTTTCGCCGAAGAGCTCAAGACCGTCGAGTGTCGCACGACCGAGCTGTTGATGGCGCCCGATGGCCGCGTCTACCGCTGCCACCGCGATCTCTACGTGAGCGAGAAGAGCATCGGGAGTATCACGGGACCGTCGCCGTATCGACCCGACTTTCAGTTTCGCTCCTGCGACATGTTCGGTCAGTGCAATCCCTGCGATCTGAAGCGCAAAACGAATCGCTTCCAGATCGAAGGCCACGCGTCCGTCGAAATCCGCGGGCTCTGATTTTTCGACCGTTCAAACGAACGTCTCGAGTCCCACGCGAACTCTCTCGAAGTCTTCCGCCTCTAGCTCGGGTCCACAAGGCAAGATCAGGCCTTCTCGTGCGAAGAGAGAGGCGTTGGGGAACCGTGCGTTCGGTTCGCTGCCGAGATAATCGCATTCGTGGAGGGAAGGTGAGAAAGGTCGGGCTTCGATTCCGAGCGAATCGAGGTGCCGGACGAGGTCGTCGCGGCGAGGGCATAGGACTTCGGTCCAAACCGGAAGCTCACCCCGCTCGAGATCGCATTCGATCAGCCCGAGGTCCGTTCGACCGCGCAAGAGCTCTCGGTAACGTCGTTCGACGTCGAGAAAGCGTTCCTTCGAGCTTTCGAGCTCGGTCAACTGTGCGAGTGCGAGTGCACTCGAAAGATCGGGCAGCCGAAAGTTGAAGCCGAATTCGGAATAGCGTTCGCGCGGCTCGAACGTGACCGCATGGCGAAGGTACTTCGCGATTTCCCGGTGAAGACCGGAATTTCGTGTCACGATCGCTCCACCTTGTGCGGAGGTCAGGAATTTCGTCACACCCAGCGAGAAGATTCCCGCATCGGCCACGGTTCCGCAGAAGCCGCTCTCGCCGCGTGAAAACAAGGCCTGCGCCGCATCTTCGATCACGAAGAGGCCCCGGCTTTTCGCGACACGCTGAAGCTCGCGCATGTCACACGCTCGACCGTTCAAGTGAACCGGAACGACGACTTTCGTTTTGGACGTGATCGCAGCCTCGAGATGACGAGCCGACATGAGCCCTCGGTCATCGACCTCGGTGGGAACGACTTTCGCGCGAAGGAAGGTCGCGGCGTTGGCCGTCGCCTGAAACGTCCTCGTGGGCAGGATCGCCTCCGTGTTCTCGTTCAAACCAAGGATGCGATACAAGATCAGGAGCGCAGTGCTGCCGCTCGTGGTCAGAGTGACATGCGGAATCTCGAGGAGCGCCGCGAGCTTCTCCTCGAGTTCAGTGCCGATCGGGCCAGAAGAAAGGTGACCACTCTCGATCGCGTGACCGAGACGCATCGAGAGTCGGGGGTCCAATTTTCTATTCCACCACTGAATGCGTCGCACTATCGACGACGTTACAAACACGTGCCTAGAAGGGCAACTTGAGTTCCGCTTTTACACGTCGGGCTTTTTGCGTTTGAATCGAGGCGATGAGGGCTCTTTCGTTTTTCCTCCCATTTCGCAATGAGGTCGCGACGCTTCGATCGACGGTCGAAGCGATCACGGTCGTCGCGAAGGCGCACTTGGACGATCATGAGATCGTGTTGGTCGATGATCATTCGAGTGATGGCTCCTCCGAGGTCGCGGCCGGATTGGCGAAAGAGAACCACGTGCGTGTCGTGACGCTCGTCGATGAATTCGGTTTCGGGGCCGGCTTTCTCGCGGGACTGCGGACGGCGCGATTCGAGTTCGCGATGTATCTCGCTGCGGATGGAGATGCGTCGGTGGGAGAGTTGACCGAGATCCTTCGCCAATGGGAAGGACGTCGACCATTGATTCAGTTCTGTACCAACGATCGTTCTCGCGCGCCGGCGCGCTTTCTGCTGTCACGAGCGTATTCCGAGGTCGTGAGGCGTCTCAGTGGGACGACGCTTCCGTATTACAACGGCTTCAACATTCTCCCGACTCGCAAGCCTGAATCGACTCGTCTGATGGACTTCGGTTTTTGTACTCAAGCTCACGCGGTGCTCACGCTATTGTCGTCGACAGAAATCGAGCCTCAGCTCGTCGGAACCGTTTG
>JAZKJB010000393.1:0-6827 GCA_040384505.1 Bdellovibrionota bacterium
AGCGAGTCTTCAATTGTTCAGAGTACCCGGGCTTCTTCGTTTCTTCCTGAAGCTGCGTCTCTTGCTGCGCCAAGGGATCGTCCTCGGCGAAAGCGAGACTTGGGCTTAGCGCCATGACCAAAGCGAGAGCGATGGCGGGGTTGATGATGTGTTTCATAGTGCGGACCTCCTTGAAGGCGATTCGGTTAGAAATTCAAATTCAACTTAGCGAGAACGTCGAGCACCGAGTAGTCGAGCGATCCGCTCGCCGAAGCTTGGTTCGTGACGAACGCGCCGAAACCCCAGCGAAACGTTTCGGTTTGCTGTCGCATTCCCTCGGCACTCAAAGAGAGCGACGAATACGTTTCTCCCGACGTTCTCGAACCCGTCGCACCCGATCCGCGGCTTCGGCTAACGGCGGTTTGTGTCGTGACGGTTCGATTGAGGAAGAAACTTTGCGAGAGGGTGAGATCCCCGGTGAGTGTCCACGAGTCGGGGAGTTGGTAATCGAGCGTGCCACCGAGATCCAAATAGATCCGGCTATACTCCGACAGGCTCGAGAGTAAGATTCCGAATTCCGAAATCGCCCCGAGCGAAAGTTGCGACGACATCTCCCGGTCGAGCGTGGCCAGTGCGAACGCCGTATGATCGTTTCGTCCGTCGAACGAAGGAAACACGCGGAGGCGGTATCCGCCTCCATACTCGAGGGCATTCGATCGCCAGGATTGGCTTCGTTCGCCTCTGAATTCCGCGCCGACGTTCGTGAACGCATTGTCGGTCGTTCCCGGCGACGAGCCGTAAGTGTAGACGTTCGTGAACAAGGCTCCCGTAAAACTCCAGTTGGAAGAGGTGCGGCGATCGGAAATACGCAACGAGAACATGTCGTTGATGTTTTCCCGCGCATAGTCGACGTAACCGAGGCGCAGGCCGAGAGTGTCGTCGCCTCGAACGAGACTATTTGACGATGAGATTCGTACGTACGCATCGCTCGTAGGATTCTCCTTCGTCAAATTGGCGTTGCTGGTCATGCCGACTTCGGCCGCGTTCCGAGACGAAGTCTGGGCCGAGGCGACCGAAGCGGTGGAGAGCATGATGAGAATCGTGATGATGGATTTCATGGTGGTCTGAGGGAGAGTATCCTCTCGACGCGAGCCGCATGAAAGGATCGCGTTGCGAACGACTCAACTCATGGCGTACCGAAAAGGACTACGTCTGAAAGTTGGTCACAACGACAAAAAGAAAATGCGATGCCGTCCTAGCATCGCACTCCCAAGTTCGAACTTCGATTTTTCGAATCGTATCGATCAACGAACCGCAGACGCAGCCAGCAGCGTATCTTCTTCTGCCGTTCGGTCCATTTGAGAGTCGTCGATCAAAAGGTCGTTGTCGGAGATAATCCGCGTGCGGACTCCCGTTTGGAATTCGGCGTTCATCGCCGTGAATTCCGTCGTCGCGCGCGCGGCCGCTTCACTCAAGGCGGCCGCATTGCCCGCGTTCGTCGCGGCCATCGCCGCGGAGCCGATCATCGAGAGAAAGCCGACGATCATCGCCATTTTGAAGAGCTTCGTGACGGTTTGGTTCAGGTCGCGCATCGTGTCCTCCGAGTAAGGGGCCTTCGTAGCACCCATCGGTAAGACACTCGGTGACGTTGCGAGGTTAAAGGTCGGGGGCGTTTTGCAAAAGCTATAGGGAGTTTCGCGCGGCTCCTCGTTTATTCGCAGCCCGTGGTGGCGACCGTTTTGTCGGGTCGACAAAAAGGTCGACTAAACGTCAAGGCTGATACTGAACGGTCGCGAGCGCGTCGATGAGTCCGTCACCTTGCGTGGAGAGGGGCCGACCCAAATCGAACGCTTTGAATCCGAGACTCTTCGAAGCGATTTTCAAGGCGACGACACCCGCCATGTGCGGAGACGCCATCGAAGTGCCCGAGATCGTGTTGTATCCGGCGCTCTTCCACGTCGAATAGATCGAAACTCCCGGGGCGCTGAAGTCACCGGCGTTCAAACCGTAGTTGCTCCACGAAGCGAACCGATCGGAGCTGTCGGTCGCGGCGACCGCGATCGTCGATGGAAAGCCGGCCGGTACCTTCATGGCGATGCTCGCGCCTTCATTGCCTGCCGCGACGACGACGACGACACCGGCGGCGCTCGCGCTTTCGACCGCTCGCCGAAGCGGAGTATCGAGGTTCGGATCTTGGTCCGCGCCCAGCGACATGTTGATGACGTGCGAACCGACGCTGACGCACTGGAGAACGGCTTCGGCGATATCGGAGAGATACCCGCTGCCGCGAGCGTTGAGCGCTTTCACGACGTACAACTTCGCTTCCGGCGCGACACCCACCGTTCCGATCGCATTGTCGAGAGCGGCGATCGTGCCTGCGACGTGGCTGCCATGTCCGTTGTCGTCATTGTATCCCGCGGGATCGATCTTCCCTTTCGCGATGACGTAGTTTCGACCGCCGACCACGTTTCCCTGTAAATCGGGATGAGTCTTGTCGACCCCGGTGTCGACGACGCAGACCTTGACGCCCGCGCCCTTCGTCACCGCATTCGCGACTCGAGCGTTGATACGTGTCAGTCCCCACGGAATTCGCTGTGCGGGTTGGGTCGTTGCTGCACCACTGGCACGTGCGAGAGTTTCGGCCGAAGCTCCGTCGTTGATCGAGAGCTCGATGTCTTCCGTCGCGACGAGGTCTGCGTGCTTTCTCTTCAGCTCGCTCACCGCTCCAGAGGAGAGGTTGACGACGAGGCCGCGTGAATGTCCGAGATCGCGCACTTTCGTTCCGCCACGAGCTGGAAGTTCCTTTTCGATTCTCGCGAGGTCGGACCCCTCGAGAATCCAACGCTTCGATTGTGCGATGGCGAGCGAAGGAAGGATGAGAACGGCCCAGGTTGCGATGACGATCGAGACTTTCATTTGCAGCTCCTCTTGTCGACGGGGTCGTTCGGACGAGAAGAGAGTCAGCAAATGCCGGACCCTTCGCGAGCCGTCGTAAGCCACTCACATCATTCGAAATCCTAGCTTGAGACAGGCGAAGGTTTAGACAGGCGCCTACCGTGACGAAGTCGATTCGCTCTCAGAAGAATTGCGCGAAGCCGAGAGAGAGCGAGCTTCTATAGTTCGCTTCGTTCAGGTCCTCGTGATTCGCATGGACGAGGAGACTGCGGGAGAGGCCGAGAGAACGAGTGACACGCGCGTCGACGCGCGTCTCGTTCGCGTCCTTCCACCAATGCGTTCGAGCTTCGATCGACATCGTGAGGCGGCCGTGTCTCGATTTGAGACCCGAGGCGAAACCCGGAGCGACGAGACCTTGGGTTCCATTCTCGCTCCAAGCCGCGGCTTTAACGTGGGCGAGAAGATAGGCCGTGAAATTGGAAGTCTTTGCTCCGACGCCGACGCCACCTTCGACGTCGGCGACGGAAGCGTCGGTACGGCAGATCGAACACGCATTCGTGAGTTTTCCTTCGAAGCTCCAGGAGAGGTCTCTGGCGAAAGAAAAGAAATTCTCGTAGGCCGTTGCTTTGGCGAGAAGGAGCGACCAACGAGCCTTCTCCGTGGCGGCAGCTTCGAGATCCACACCGAGGTATTCGATTCCGGAGATGTCGTCGTAGCCGCGGTCGCCGGACCAAAAAGGGTGAGCACCGTTCCGATAAGTCAAAGCACCGAAGTGACCTCTCGTCGTCGCGCCGGCGCGAAGTTCGAGCCAGCTCGGTTCGTGGCCCTCGAAAGGGGGTGAGAGTTCCGCCTCGTCGCGGATTCGCTCGTTCGTGACGCCATGAAAGCGGGACGTTGAACGGAGCTCGGCCGTTCGTGAGTAAGTCGCCTCCATGAGAGCTTTCGAGCGATCATCGAGATCGGTTTTCACTTTGTAGTTCTCGTAGAGCCAGTAATCGAGCAAAGCGTCGGCCGCCGTCGGATCGGAGAGTTCCCGCGTCGCCTCGAGCGAGCGCCGGGCTCGATCGAATTCAATTCTCCCCGAGTCGTCGAGTAACCGGAGTTTGTAATTCATCCTTCGCTTCACTGATGGGCGAAACCGCGGTCGCTCTTTCGCGAGGTCCGCTTCGATCGCGGTGCGAACGGTTTCCGCCGGCAAGACGACCATCGAGAGTTTCGAGGTGAGATCGACGTCGGGTTTCACGGCTTCGATGAGAGTGAGGAGACGATACGAGCAATTTTCGTCGATGAAGTAGTAATCGAGACTCGCGTTGAAGGTGAGCTCCCAGTAGTGGCGAACCATCATGTCGACTTCGCTCGGCGTGAGCTCGAGCGGCATGTCCCAGAGGTCGCGGCTCTCGGAGTTGTTGTACAAACCGATCTTCATGTAATGAGGCTCGATCTCGTAATAGCCTGCGTAGCCTCCGGTGAGCCCTTTCAGCATGTAGATCATTCGGTTGTCGCGGGGGTCGGCTTGCGCCGTGAAGCCGATCGAGTAACTCAAGAGATCGAGTCCTTCGCGTCCCGACGATTCTCTCGCGCGATTCGAAAGTCGAAGGAACGAATGCCCGAGGACCGACGCTGGATTGCCAGGATAAGCGCCGACGAAAACGAGACTCGCCTGGTCCGCGCCGATTCTCGACACCCACGTCTCGAGCTCGGGGCACGCGGGAGAGGGAAAAGATTTGCCGAGCAGAGATTCGAGCACGCGTTTACGAGCCGGAAACACGCAAGCGGCACTGTCCTTTTGGGTTCCGAATTTCAAAGTCGGATCTTGGAAAGCCGCGACGGCGGCGGTCATCTCTGCCTCGGGACTTCGACGACCTGCCGGTGAAAAGAAAAAGCGGTCCGAGGTGACGTCGCTGACGAAGTGATTCCGTGTTTCACGGTACTGATAAAGACGAAGCCAGCCCGGAGAGCGGCTGGCTTCTTTCACGCTCTCCGAACGAGCGGGGGGCGAGACGACGCTCCCGATGACGAGAGCGACGATGAAAACTAGATTACGCGGCACCGAGCGAGCATTTCTTCGTCAGCTCGACGTCGGAGAAGATCGTCTTGTAAACTTCGACGAGCACGGCTTCGGGCTGAACACCTTGCTCCCGATAAACGCTCGTGAAATTCGCCCGAAGCTTTTCGTTCAATCGACCCTGCGCGGAGGCGGGGCAGCCCATTGTGCTCGCGAAGGAGGAGAGGTATTCGCCGTTTCCTTTCGCGAGATCGGCTTTGAGCTCGAAGTGGTTCATCGTCGCGAAGTAAAGGCTCTCTTTTTCCTTCAAGACGATTTTGTGCTGCGTGCAATTCGACGTTCCGAACGTCATGCCGATCGTGACGACCGGGAACAGAATCCCGTTCGTGGTGGCGCGAAGTGCCGACGAGACGAGCGAGTTGTCTTGCATGAGGTACCAGCCGGGACCGCAGCCGGAGCTTCCATCGGCGGCGAAAGCGGGTGCCGAGACCAGAAACGCGAATAGGGCGAACATGAGACGTGATTTCATCGAGACCTCCACGAGAGTCATCGTCTCGAAGTTATGGCCCCATGAGAAGACATCGTGTCTCTTTCCCGTTATTGGTCCTGGTTCTCGATGCCTTCGACGTGACAATTCGATCTTGAAACGAGACCCTAGCCCTTCTGGAGGATCCGGATGAAATTGGCGATCGTATTGGCACTGGGAGTCCTCGTCGGTTGTGCGAGCGCGCCTGAGCGAGAAGAGTCGCCCGAAGTGCCCGAGGCGCCAGTTGGGTCTCGTATCGACAACGAGGGACTCAAGCGCAGCCTCGGTCTCGATGGTCCTGCCGAAGATCTCGGATACAAAGAGCAAGCCTTCAATACGTGCAAAGTCGGCTACGGTTATTCGTCGACTCACGACTGTGAGCGCAAAGTCTTCGCGGTCGTACGCTTCCGCCTGCAATGTCGCGATTCCGTGGGAACGGTCGCGACCGGCTTGTCCGCAGCGGATCTGAATCCGATCGCGGGCCGTTCGGTCCGCTGGACCTTCGCAAAGACCGAAGGTGTCGATGAAACCGACGGCGAAGGCTACGCACAGGCACAAGGTGTTTTCGCCTTTTCGCCGAAGCGCGAATGGCTGCGTCTCGCCGTCGGTTCGCAATTCCTCCACATCAGATCGGGCGACATCACTCGAATCGCGGTGCCGCGCCCGTGGTGCGAACAGTAATCAATAAAGCTGAGTCGAGACCGGGCAGAACCGGAGTTGGGCGTGTGCGCGGCCGAAGGCGTCGACGTCCCAGTAGTAACTCTCGAGATCGTCGCTGAAGAGAGGGATCGTTTCGAGATCGCCGTCACCGTCGATATCGGCCGTGATCGTCAGAAGCTGTCGACTCACGTTCTGCCCCGTCGACGTTCCGGCTTTTCGAGTCATCGACAGCACGTCAGTCGCGGTGTTGCAGTAAGTGCTTCCGTCGGCTGCGACTCCGCAGGTCGTGAGATCGATGCCGCTGCCAGGTTTGCCGACGACTCGAGCGAAGACCGAATACGCCGAGGCTCCCGTGCCGCTCGGATCAGGATTCGGCAATCTGAATTGAGCCGAGCCGTCCGTTCCATTTCCGTCAAGAACTCCGAAGGATCCTTCCACGAGATTGATCTGCGTCTTGGCGCCGAGAAATATGGTGTGACGGTTCGAGTCCGTGAGTGGCTGCGACTTGGAAGTGTTTTTGATCAACTGAAGGTTGTAACAACCGCCACCCGTATTGAATGCTCCTGCTGCGTGGGCTTGTGACGAGAACAAGATCGCGACGGCCAGTGAGAGAAAACGTGCTTTCATAAAATCCCCCTCTTTGCTTACCGAGCCGAAGGCTGCGCCGGATGCATGCCGCGATGGATACTCGCGTCGGAGTGGATGATCTCGCCCACCTCGAGAATCTGTTTCAGTCCCCGGAGATCGTGCGCAATCTGCTGT
>JAZKJB010000393.1:6837-8136 GCA_040384505.1 Bdellovibrionota bacterium
GAGCTTGCGACGTAAAGAGAAGTGCGACGACCAGTGAGAGAAAACGTGCATTCATAAAATCCCCCTCGATTTCATCGGTGACACGAATCGAGAGTGCAACCGACCCGCCAGGTCACAATCTCGACGATCGATGTGCAAGTCGGCGTTTCGTCGTCGGCTCGCGAGCGCCGTTCTCAATCTGAGTTGGGATTGTCGTGTCGGGGCGAACACTTTCGAGGAGTTGTTCGACAGTAGCGTCGCGGCCACCACGGCGTGCGAGAACGCTCCAATCGAAGACTATCGTGTCGTTCACACGTTTCGACGACAGAAGTTAGACGATGAGGTCGCCCGTCACTCTTCGTTCGTATCGTCGAAGTCGACCGGAGGCTTCTTCAACGACTCGAGTCGAGGCGCTTGCGGGTCGTTCTTCGCCGCCTCCGGTGACTGGTAACCGACGTAACGACAGTTCAAGCTGTCGCGCCACGTTTGTGCGGTCGGATCTTCGAGATCGCGACTCATGATGTTCGAGAGAGTTTGCACGCGAGACGAATGCGTAAAGAACAATCCGAACTCGCGATTTTGTTCGATCGACGTCTTCGATCCGTTGATCGAGCCAACCCATGCTCGAGTATCGTCGATGACGATCGCTTTCGCGTGGAGATAGCCGGGCTTCCCGTTGATCTTCGTTTTCTTCGTGAACATCCGCAGCTTGATGCCGGCCGCTTCCATCGCAGAGAAGACGAGGTAGTTCTCGTAGGCTTTCGATTCGCTCGGTTTCCCGAAGCTGCAGACGTCGGCGAGCTGAACTTCGACTTTTACTCCGGCCTTGGCCCGTTCGATCAAGACGTCGGGGATCTCCGAGTTCGCGTAAAGGTATTGAGCTTGAATCTGGATTCTCATCTTCGCCGAACGAAGGAAGGCGAAGAGCGGCTCTTTCGCATACGGAGAGACCGTCAGTCGCTCGGCGACATCGGGTTTCGTCACGATCGAAGCGAGGTCGTACCGTTTTCCCGTGAGATCATTCTCGAAGATCGCGTGGAGCGCGCGAGTGATTCGAGTGTCGCGTGTGATGTAGCTATAGTCGCGATTGCAGCGACTCGGTTTCGCTTCGAGGTCGCAGAGGTTGGTCGGGCTGAAGTTTCCGGTGCTGATCAACGCCATCCGATCGGTGTCGACGAGAATCATCTTTCCGTGCTGGAAGCAGCGACCGCTCGCCTTCGTTCGGCCACACAGCTCCTTTTTCGCGAAGGGAGCAAAAGTTCCGCCCGACGAGCGAATCTCGGTCACGAGTGAGCGTAGATCCGCGCAATCCTTCGCGGC
>JAZKJB010000393.1:8236-11736 GCA_040384505.1 Bdellovibrionota bacterium
CGTACGGAATTCTCGTTACGAGAGGTGAGATGACACCTTTCGAGACCTCGACCTACCTCGCACAAGTCCGCAGGCTCCGTGACCTAGCAGAAGTCGCAGTTCGCGAATTCCCCGTGCGGGTGCGACGTCTTGAGTTCGTTCAACACGGCGAGAACTCCGTCTTCAAGGTGACGGGCGCGCGTGACGAAAAATTCCTGCTCCGCGTGCACCGGCTCGACTACCACACGCTCGACGGCATCCAGGAAGAATTGAAGTGGCTCGACTTCCTCTCCGAGCGAATCGACGCCGACGTTCCGAAGCCCATTCGAACGAAAGACGGTCGGCGCCTCGTGACCGTCGCGACGAACGGAATACCGCAAGCGCGACCGGTCACGATGTGCCGTTGGGTCGAGGGTCGTTTCATCCACGGTCAGGTCAGGCCCAAGCACATGAAAGAACTCGGTCGCCTGATCGCGAACGTTCAAGCCGTCTCGAGCAAGATCGACGTGAAACACCGTCGCTATTGGAATGCGGAGTCGATGTTGGGTCCCGATCCGAAGTGGGGCGAGTTCGATGCGCTCCCGAAAGTGAGGCAGGTCACTCAGGGGAGGATCGACGAAGCGCGGGCGAGGATGTTGAAAGAGCTGAAGTCGTTCGCTCGCAAACATCCCGATCGAATGAATCTGATTCACTCCGACATGCACTTCGGGAATCTCCTCAGAAATGATCGAGGCTGGGGTGTGATCGACTTCGACGACTGTGGGTTCGGATTCGAAGCCTACGATCTCAACGCGCCACTCATGTCGGTTCATTTCGCGTTGAAGGACGTGAAACGATCGAAAGAATTCCCGGCTTACCGGGATGCCCTCATCGACGGTTATACTCAGATCAAGAGCTGGGACGAAGACGATGCCGAACTTCTCGAGAATCTGATGACCGTTCGTTACTTGATCGTGCTCGGGTGGTTGAACTCGCGCTCGGACAATCCGCGACTTCGCTCTCGACTGCAGGCCGCCGTGAAGCGCACGATCAAGCATCTCGACACGGTCGAGTGACCGATCGGCGTCGGGCCGTTCACTTCTTTTCGATTTGTCTTTGATTCAGATTCTTGAGCCGCTTCGACAAGGTTCGAACGAGCGCTTTCGACCACGCCGGTTTCGAGAACAAAACCGAATCGAGAGAGCCGCTCGGGATTTCGATCAATTCGCAGTCGGTGATCGTGCTGACGTTCGCCGAGCGAGGCTCACCGTTGATGTAAGCCATTTCGCCGACGAATTCGCCGGGCTCGACGTAGCCGAGGACGATTTCTTTGCCGTCGACCAATTTGAACGCTTTCAAGCGTCCCGATTTCACGAGATAGACGAACTCGCCTTCTTCGCCGTCACGCAGGAGAACTTCGTTATCGGCGAGATATCGCGCGTGATAGATCGACTTGTCTTCGTGAGACGTCCAATTCAGCGCGCGATTCACGTGACTGACGAGAAGGCGGGTGTTCGTCGCGCTCGAGAGGAACTGAACTTGGCCCGTCACGACTTCGTCGATGAAGTGCTCGCGATCGACTTCGGGCGAGAGGATCAAAACCGACATTCGGTCTTTTCTCGCGATGAGTTTCGTCGTCAGCGTGACCGCATCCACTTTCGGGATCTCGTAGTCGATGATGGCCACGGTCGGTGCCACGTTCTCGGCCTTGAATAGAGCGTCACGTCCATCGAGAGCGACATAAGTGGTGACGCCGCGAAAATGCTCGTGCACGAGCCGCTCCAACTTCGCGTTCTGCGTAGGGTTGGGCGTCGCGATCAAGATGATCTTCTTGGCCTCGGGCGTCGTCATCGCTCCACGTTGCCATAGCGCTAAACCAAGTCAAGACGACGCCCGGTGCTGCACGGTCCAATCGCAACGTCCCAGGACAAACAACCAGAGACAAAGAACCAGGCCATCGTTAACGTTTCGGCATGAAGAACTTGGTCGTCGTTTTCCTGCTCGTCGTTCTTACTTCTTCGGCGTTCGCTTCGAGTGAAGGATTCTACGCCGGAGCAGGACTGTACGCTCAAAACTCGCTGTCGAAGACGACCAAGTCCGACGACGGAAGCGGTTCCGTGTTCGGGTCGTATTATTTTCCGCTCGTCGCTCGCTACGTTCACGATCTTTCGAGCGACTGGTCGATCGCACCGGCTCTCTTCTATACTTTGCTCGGTCGGTCGTCGGGTGGAGGCACCGCTACGACGACTTTCATCCACCTCTCGATCCCCGCGATGTTTCGCACGAGCGGAGCCGGTCGCGAGTTCGAATTCTTCGGCGGACCCGGAATCTCGATGTATCAAATCAAAGGCGCCGGCGGGACGAAGCAGCTGAGCAACGGAACGGGCACGTCGACTTTCGCGGTCGGCGGAGGAGATTCGACGTCGAAGCTCGTCACCCTCGATCTCGGCGCGGCATGGCTAGAAGATCCTCACCGCATCAGCTTCGAGATCTTCGTCGAAGGTCTCGGCTCCGCGGAGAAGCGAACTTTCAATCTCCTCGCGACTTACATGTATCACCTCGGAGGCTGACCATGAAATCGATCCTCGCGTTCTCGATCACGATCGTGATGACCATCGTGTTTTCTCGGGCCCAGGCGTTCACGTTGAATTCTTCGACGAACTCCAATCTCAAAGGTTGGGAAAATGCCGAAGTCTCTTTCAGGATCAACACCTCGAATTGCCCGGCGGGTGTCGACGTGGTCGCGGCTTTCAACGAGGCCGCGAAGATGTGGAACGGAGTCGCGACGAGCCGATTGAAAGTGAGCTACGGTGGAACGACGACGAGTACGACACTCGCGTCTCCTCCGACCGTCTATTGTGAGACGAACTTCCAGGCCGTCACCTCGCTCGACCAAGATTTCGTCGTCGGCGCAGGAGCGATCACGAGCTCGAACAATCGCCCTGCGACGGGACTCTTGATCCTGAACGTCTCGAGTGGCCTCGGGAACATCGCATCGGCCGATCCGACGGAATTGAAGATCATCATGGCCCACGAAATCGGACACGTGATCGGACTCGGTCACGCGGACGAATCGAGCGCACTCATGTACTTCGATGCGAGCAAGAAAAAGACACCGGGCCTTTCTCAAGACGACATCGACGGCATCACGTATCTCTATCCGCGTGACGAGCTCAGCGGCGATCCGATGATGGGATGCGGACTCGTCGCTGGAGCGAGTTCGATTCCGCCTTCGGCTTCAGGTATCCTCGCGTCGTTCGCGTTGGTATTCGCGGCGTGGTTCGCCTTGCGACGACGCCCGTCGCTTCATTCCGTGGACGGAGTCGCTTCGCTGGGCGTGTGAACTTCATGGTGGATGATCTTTCCACCGAGATACGCCGTTCTCGCGAGCACCGTCGTCGACCAGAGGGCGAGGAAGAGTGTCAGGCGCAAAGCCCACTTCTTTTTGTTTCCGCTCACGAACAATGCGACGAGCGCACTGATTCCCACGATGAGTGACGAGATGAATGCAAAGTAGCCCGCGTCCTCGTGTTCCTCGATCG
>JAZKJB010000394.1:0-4660 GCA_040384505.1 Bdellovibrionota bacterium
CGCCGACTTCGCCGGCGACCATCATCGCGCCGAGAAGGGCAGCGAAGTCGCCGGTCATCACGTGGAGACGCCAAGTGTTGTTCATCCACTGTGTTCGAAGTTCCGAATTCAAGAACAAGATGCGGATCATGTTTTGCACCATGAGTTTCGCGACTCTCGCACGTTCACGATCGCTCGCGGAGCCAGCGGCGACGGCCGTCTTCGCGACCCCCGATCCCAAGCCTAAGAACGACTTCGCGATACGGTACTCGTTCTCTTCGAGGAGCAGGCTCGCTTCCGTCCAGAGTTGCGATCCCATTTCCCAGCCGACGAACATCACGGATGCGGAGGCGGCGCGGGCGAGAACCGGGACGAAGGCGTTTTTGATCGACGGAGTTTTGAAGATCGTTTGCAACGCGAGAGTCGCGGAGCGAGCGCCGGCGACTGTGACGGCCGCAGCGGTGAGACCGGTGTAGATCTCCGGCATGTCGACGACTTCGTGGGCGGCTTTCAAAGTGATCGCGGCAAGGTGCTGAGGTGAGAGCGACCGTAGCCCTTGTTTCTTCACTTCGCGTGCGGCGACGTCGATCACCGCGATCGTCGTGATGAAGAGAAAGGTTTCGAAAATCATCGCGCCCGTTTGCTTCGCTTTGGACTTCGCGACCTCCGCCAACTTCGCGTCGGCGTCGCGAGCGGAAACGGGGCGAACATTGAAGCGCGTGAAGCGCGACTGAGCTTTGAGACCGGAGAGAATTCCGCGGAGGCGATTCGACGACGCGTGCGCAGGAGCCGCACTCGAGAGCAGGAAGGACACCATCAGAGCCGAAGCTAGGATCTTCTTCCCCATCTCGAACTTCATTTGCGAGCGCGCCTGACGGAGTCGCGGACGGACTCGGTTCCCGTCTTGTCGAGCGTTCCTTCGCGAGCGGCTGCCGTCTTCGTCGCGTTGGAACCACCGAGGCGTCCGAGGACGCTCTTGAGTTTCGACTTCGGCGACGGAGGCTCGACCGGTTTCGCCGCTTGTTTCGTCGAGCGACGTTTTTGAATCTCGGCCGCGACCTGTTCGCCTTTTATGTCGACCTGGAAACCGAGTCGATCGAGCTCGGCGACGATTTCTTTCGCGAACTCCTTGTGGAAGAAGTTGATGCTGAAGCCGGACTTCAGTTTTCCGTACATGTCGTAGACTTCGCGAGGCATCGCGCGATTGAACTCTTCGTATTGAAGATCGTTGATCACCGCGGCGGCGAGCGACGTGGCGGTATGGCGATAGTTCGCGAGCTCACGGCGCCGGTTGCTGACGATGCGGTCGGCCTGCGCTTGCGTAGCACCGAGCGCCATCAGCTTCGTTTTCAATTGCGCGATTTCCGCATCCACGGCTTTCGCTTTGTCGGGAGTCTCTCTTTCGAGCGACATTTGCTTTTCGACGACGGAGAGGATGTCTTGGCTCACCTTGTGAACGCCCGGCTTGTCCGAGCTCACTTCGGCGATGCGGTCGATCGTCGCTTCATAGCCTTGGCGTTGTGTCTCAGCGCCGTTCACCGACACCATCGCATGGAGCGAGAAGTGCTGCGTTCGGAACACGATGCCGTCGTTCATGATGTTGCGGCCGTTGCGGAACGCCTCGGGATTCGTCTTCAACCAGACTTGGTTGGCCGCGTTCCACGCCTCTTTCAACTTCATGAAGTTCTCTTCGTACTGCTGAACGGTCATGTCGTAGCCCATGTTGTTGAAGAGATCGCGAGCTTTCTTGTGCGCCGACTTCGCTGAATTGACAGCGTCTTGTGTGTCGGCGAGTGCCCCGTTCGTGAACAGCACGCGGTTGAAGAGCATGCCGATCCGACCGAGATATTTGCTTCCGATCTGAGCGGCTTTCTCACGAATGGGTCGAACCGCGGGTTCGACGAGCGCGCTCGCGATACCGGCGACGATCGCGAACGTGAGCGCGTTCTTGAACGACTGCGTGATCGTGCCGAGGACGCCGGAGAAAATTCCGAAGGTGACCTTGGAGACGTTCAAGATCGTCGGGTTCGAGACGTGGTCCGCGAGCCACGCGATGAACGGAGAAGGATCGTCTTTCGCGTTCGTCGCTTCGATCTTGTAGAGCAAGTAAACTTCGCTGAAGAATCCTTGGAGCGACGGTTGGCCGAGGTGGCGACGCTTCAACGTCGCCGCGGAATTGCGAGCCCACCAAGCGCGGAAACCATCCGCTTGATCGACGATGCCGACCAGCTCGTTCGCCTTCGCGACGACGATGAGATCGGTTTGGAAGCGAAGTGAGTTCGTGGCGACGTCGCCCTGGGAGAAGTAACTGGCGACGGCGGTCTGCTCGGCTTTGCGGATCAGGGCGATGGCCTGGTCTTTGTTCTGCGGAGCTTTGAGTGGAGTCGCGGTCTTGTCTCGCAACGTCTGGGCCGTGGCGACGACGGCTGTCGCGGCCGTGGCGAGTTCGGCCTGAACGATGGCGAGAGCGATCAAAGCTGTGAGGACACGTCTGAGGGTCACCGGGAACTCCGTTCGAGAGTCGAACCGTGAAAGGGGTCGACGCCTCGGTTCCCATGTGCAAATGCGCGCCACTGGAGCCCGCGAACCAATTGATTTTGAGGGCTAAGATTTACCAGGCAGTGCCCCTTTAGGGCGCTGGCTTCGTTTAGAATTCCCAAAGGAATCTAAGGTTATAAAAAACAAAGGTCATAAAAAAAGAGCGGCCCTTGAAGGGGCCGCTCGAGCGGTCGATTCGAATCCGTTGGAAATGCGATCGGGCTCAGAGACCGCGGACCGATTTTTCCATCTGGATGTCTTCGGCCATTTCGCCCACGAGGCGCTCGGTGTCCGCTTTGCTCATGAGCAAACGGAGCGAGAGGGCGCTGATCTTGCCGGCTTCGAGAGATTCGCCATCCATGATGGCTTTGAAATCTTGCACGTTGAGACCGAGAGCTTTGATGCCGCTCGAGTCTTTGGCTTGTGCGAGCGAGACGGCGCGGACGAGGTAGGTCGCAGCGTAGTGCGAAACGTCGTAGTTGTTCGCGACCGCGATCACGCGATCGTCGGTGCTCACGAATTCAGTGCCGGCGCCCGAAGACCAGCGGTGACCGCGATGATGGCGCGGGTGGTGGACCCGGCCGCGGCGATGGTGAGGACGATCGTACGTCGGACCGCAGTCCAAATCGCAAACGACCGCCGCGCCGATGACGAGTGCCGAAGCAGCGATTTGACGATCGGTACATGCGGGCATTGAAGCGATCGACGCGCCAGCGAGCGCGAGAGTCAGCATTTTCTTGAACATGGATCCCCCTGTTTAGGTGTAGTCGGTTTGATACCGGTCCGGAGAACAGGGGCAACTTAGGTGCCAGGTATTTTGGGGTCAACTCGGGACCAAAGAGGACGGCGAACTGTCAGAAGTTCATGGCTAATGTCAGTTTCAATCTCAATTACTTCTCACTTCGAGCGACCGAGCATGCCCTCTTTCAATTCCGGGTTCGGGGGAGAGTCGCCGATCCACGTTTTCAAGATCGCACTCGCGAGTCCTTTTTGTGCGTACTCGTTCGTCGTTCCGCCTTGATCGACCGTCACGCGATCGGAGCGAAGCGTGTATTGATTGAACTGCCCTTTCTTCGCCTCGCGAACGTTCGCGAGGAATTCCTTGAAGTCGAGCGCGCAAGGGTTCCCGCATGTTTTCGCGAGACCTTCTTCCCACGCCTTTTTCACGTCGTCGGTCGAAACGTCGCGAAGGAATTCCATCCTGGCGACTTTCAGTGAAGCGTCGTTCACGTCGATCTTCGCTTTGTCTTCGACGTAAAGGGCAGCGTCGTAAACTTTCACTTTGAAGATCGTCGCCTTTCGCGTGCCGACACCGGAGAGGATCAGTTTCTTCGCCTGACCTTGGTCGTCGACTTTCATTTCTTGCGTGAAGTTCGGGTTCGCTCGGGCGAGGGAGGCGAGAAGCGTGAGAACGAAGAGGAGTGTTTTCATGACTGCGAACGCTAGCAGGCGGGCCCGCGGGCGTCACCACTGTCTTCAAAACTGACAGGTGGGCTCGGTCCCAGCTCAACCTGTTTCGTTTGGACGGGCACGCGGATTGTACCTGTCGGCGGCACTAGTCGAACGTTCACGGGAAAGGTCCAAATGCTCAAGCGCCTTCGCTCCATCGGTCGTCCTGTCATTCTCCTCGCGGGTCTCGCAGCGGTGCTTTCGACGGCCTCCGCTCAACGCGTCGAGAACTTCACTCGGCCCCCCGGGCAAGTCGTCTGCAACGCCCGAGAGTGCATCTATACCCCGGTGAACAAACCCGCCTCTGAGCTCGTCTACGACATGATCCGTGTCGCATTCGGCGACTCTCCACCGCTCGAGGGTTACGTTCGTGAACTGCGTTCGGGTGGTCAGCTGGCGTTCTCACATCCCGATACTTCGGTCATGGATACTTTGAAGGCCGCGGCGAGAGAGTACGACGGCCTCGCGGAATTCCATCCCTACGCGCGTGTCGCCTTGACGGTCGAAATCTATTCCGTCGAGAGCAGCTTTCTCGACAGCTTGATGGCGACGATTCAAATCGGTGAGAAAGTCGCGGACCCGGTCGCGATGGACCGCGGGAGCGTGATCACGAACGCAGGCGACGTCTCGATCTCGGGCGTCCTCGGGAATCTTCCGACTTCGTTCGTGAAACTTCAGCTCAACATGGGACGCG
>JAZKJB010000395.1:0-622 GCA_040384505.1 Bdellovibrionota bacterium
CGCCTAGCGGCCAGTGTCTATAAATTGAAAGCCTGAAATAGGCTGGTCGCCAAGGACGGCGATCAGCATCTGCATCGGCATCAGCAATCTGCTGGAAGCCGCTCACTGCTCACATGCCAACAGCCAACTGAAACTGCCAACCGCACCGCCCACTGAAAAACAAAGCGGCCTGGAAACTTCACCCTCCCCCGAAGGTCTTCCCAAGCCGCTTCTCTGACAGATTCGAATTTAAAAGATCAGCTCGCCGATGCCAATGCGCGGACCGCGGGTGCGGCCGGGGTTGCGGGAGCCGGAGTTTTCGCTGCTTTGTTCAGTGCGGTCGACGTGCGTTTGATCCATGCCGAGTAGAACGGGATGCTCGTGTAGGCCGCTGAAACCGAGCAGTCGTTGTTCGCGTCGTCGACTCCGCGGCTGGTGACGCCGATGAGAACGAGAGTGCCGTCGACTTTCACGTAAGCGGGGCCGCCCGAGTCGCCGTGGCAAGCGCCCTTGCCCTTCGACTGCTCGACGAGGATTTCCGATTTCGTGTAGTCCGCTTTTTTGATCGTGGTTTCGACCCAACGGAGTTTGCCTGCGCCAGTGCCGGCTTTGCCGTTGGAGTTTCCGTAGCCCGAGAGAGTGA
>JAZKJB010000395.1:632-1800 GCA_040384505.1 Bdellovibrionota bacterium
TTGGCCATCGCTGAGGACCGACGCGTCGGCGAGCATTTTCGTCGCCTTGAAGCCGGGGGGCAATCCGCCTTCGAAGCGAACGACGGCGATGTCGCCGTTGTTGAGCGGTTCGTTTTGGCGAGCTTCCCAGACGGGCGAAGTTTTGTAGTGAGTGACGGGGCGAGAAACGATTTCGGTGTCTTCGATGTTGCGGTTGAAGACGACGACCAGGTCGGTCGCGTCGCCGTCCACGCAGTGAGCTGCGGTGACGAGGATCGATTTCGAGAGGATCGAAGCGGTGCAGATGCTGCCTTGTGCGGTGTTCACGAGGCTGACGACGGTCTTCGCGAAGGGCTCGGCGTCGGTGACGTCCTGGCCGCCGATGATCGCGCCATCCGTGCGAGTGGTGACCGAGCCTTGCGGGCTGCCACAACCGACGAGTGCTGCCATCGAGAGGGCAGTCAGAGCGCCCAGTGTGCGAAGTGTGTCTTTCATTTTGATCCCCCGTATTGGCACGTCCATCCTCGGAAGTGCGCGTGAGGGCTCTTAAACCTCGGGCGGGTGATGAACACAATTTCGAAATTATTTGCCGATCCATAACATTTCATTATGGGAAAACCTAACCGAACGACCGTTCGATGACTTATCCACAGGGTTGAGTTTAGCAATTTCAGATACTTACGAGCCTGGTTCCACTTTAGCGCCAAGAGATTCTTTTGTCTTAGCGTGTCGCGGGCGGACGACCAACCGAGGGGTTTTGCGAAAGATTTTTGGTCCAGTTCATGGGCGAACTCATAGAGCGGAGCGCTTTTGCGCGTACACGAAGAGCTCGATCCCGAGGCGCGCTTCCGTCGAGTTTTTGAGTCGTTGCCAGTAGAGGGAGCGGAACGTTTTCAAGAGCCGCGCGCGGATCTCCCACTCGCTTCCGCCGAAGGGAGGGCCGGCCGGTTTGTCGAAGGCGAAGAAGACGCCCATCACGTGACCGGTTTCGACGAGCGCGCGTCGCCACGCTCGCACGAGCTCGTTTCGCCGATCGGGCGAGATCGCGCAGTAGAGCGTGTGTTCGAAGACGATGTCGAAAGCTTGATCCATCGACGGCGGAAGATGGAACGCGTCGCCCTTGATGAACGTGAGATCGGGAAGATGACCGTAAGTCGCCTTCGCGCGTGCGATCGCTTCTTCACTGAAG
>JAZKJB010000396.1:0-1044 GCA_040384505.1 Bdellovibrionota bacterium
TCTTTCCGCTCGCCACTTTGACGCTCCATTGAACCCCTTCTATATCTAAGTTTTCGAATGCGAGTCGAGGGTTTCGGCCCGGAGGCGTAAGGCCTTCGCCGGAAACGAGTTCGGCTTGGGCAGCGGGCTTCGCGAAGGCGAAGCGCGTGCCAAACGCATGTTCGAAGCTTTCCGGTGAAGGCCTTACGGCTGCGGGCCGAAATCCTCGCCCCGGATTCGAAACCTAGAATTGAAGGAGTTCAGATGGCAGTTCAATTGATCGGTGTCGTTGGCGCAGGACAGATGGGAAATGGGATCGCGCAGGTCGCGGCGTCCGTTGGGTACAACGTCAAGATGATGGATGTGTCGCAGGCGTCGCTCGATCGCGGGATGGCGACGATCTCGGGCTCGTGTGACCGGCTGATCAAAAAAGAGAAGATGACCGAACCTCAGAAGAAAGAGCTGCTCTCGCGGATTCAGACCGTCACCGATGTGAAGGGTCTCGCCGAGTGCGATTTCGTCGTCGAAGCGGCGACGGAAAATCTGGAATTGAAACTCAAGATCTTCGCGCAGCTCGATGAAGTGGTGAAAAAAGGCGCGATCCTTTGTTCGAACACGTCGTCGATCTCGATCACGAAGATCGCAGCGGCGACGAAGCGCCCTGAGCGTGTCGCGGGCATGCACTTCATGAATCCCGTTCCGCTCATGCTGCTCGTCGAGGGTATTCGCGGAATGCAGACGGCGGACGACACGTTCAAAGACGTTCGCGCGGTCGCTGAGAAAATGGGAAAGACGTTCATCGAAGGCCGCGACATGCCCGGCTTCATCGTGAACCGCATCCTCATGCCGATGATCAACGAAGCGTTCTTCGCGCTGTACGAAGGAATAGGCGATGCGAAGTCGATCGACGAAGCGATGAAGCTCGGTACCAATCAGCCGATGGGTCCTTTGACGCTCGCGGATTTCGTCGGGCTCGACACGTGTCTCGCGATCACCAACGTCTTGTACGAAGGCCTCGGCGACCCGAAGTATCGTCCTTGCCCGCTCCTCATCAAATACGTCGAA
>JAZKJB010000396.1:1054-8204 GCA_040384505.1 Bdellovibrionota bacterium
CGGTCGCGGCGTTTATACCTACGAGACGAAGTAATCGGGGAGCGCCAATGAACTACGAAAGCTTGAAAGTTTCCGAAGAAGCGGGAGTGGTCACGGCGATCATCGATCGGCCCGAGGCGATGAACGCGTTGAATGCGAACGTGATCGCAGGACTGACGTCGCTCCTGAATTGGCTCGCGCAACAAACGCACGTGAAAGCTCTCGTGATCACCGGTTCAGGCGAGAAGGCGTTCGTCGCTGGCGCTGACATCAAATCATTCGAAGCGCTCGATCCAGCACAAGCAGCGAAGTTCGCCTCCGATGGCCAGAATCTTCTGACTCGTCTCGAGCGCTTGAGTATTCCCGTAATTGCGGCCGTGAATGGCTTCGCTCTCGGCGGCGGCCTCGAGCTCGCGCTCGCGTGCGATTTCATCTATGCCTCGGAGAATGCGAAGTTCGGTCTTCCCGAATGCACGCTCGGCTTGATGCCCGGTTATGGCGGTACGGTTCGTCTCCCGCGTCGGGTCGGTGTCGGCCGCGCTCGCGAGATGACGTTCACGGGTTCGATGATCGGGGCCCAAGAGGCCCTGCAGATCGGTCTCGTGAACAAAATTTTCCCGCAAGCCGAACTCGTCGCGAAAGCGCGTGAGACGGCGGCCTTGATCGGCTCTCGGGCTCCGCAGGCGATCGCGATGATCAAGAAATCGATCCACGAAGGGGCCTCGCTCGGTGAAGTGCAAGCGAACGATCTCGAAGCGAGGTTGTTCGGAGAGCTGTTCTCGACGGAAGATAAAGTCGAAGGCGTTCGTGCCTTCGTCGAAAAGAGAAAACCCTCGTTCAAAGGTCGTTGATCACGTGTCGGTAAAGAAGATCGTCGGTCCTGAAAAATCTCAGACTAAGAATGCGGTGAGGGTCGTCACGGCCGCGAGCCTTTTCGACGGTCACGACGCCAGCATCAATCTCATGCGGCGTTTGCTCCAGGACATGGGAGCCGAAGTCATCCACCTCGGTCACAACCGTTCGGTTCTCGACGTCGTGACTGCGATTCTTCAAGAAGGCGCACAAGCGGTCGCGGTCAGCTCGTATCAGGGCGGCCACATGGAATACTTCAAGTACATGCGCGATCTTCTCGACGAAGCCGGTGCGAGTGACGTGAAGATCTGGGGTGGTGGCGGTGGCGTCATCATCTACGACGAAAAGAAAGAGCTCGAGAAATACGGCATTTCACAGATCTTCCATCCCGAAGACGGGCGCCGCATGGGCCTCGAGGGCATGATCAAGATGATCATCGACGAGAGCGACTTCGATTCGCTCGAAAGCGCCAAGAAAGTCGGCGGACTCGAGAAGACGTTGAAGCTTCGCTCGGATCTGCCTCACCGCGCGCTCGGACTCGCGTTGACGGCGATCGAGAAGGGACAAGAACTTCCGAAGCAAATCGAAGAGGGACTAAAGAGCTTCAAGCGAAAAGCAAAAGAAGCTCCCTTGGTCATCGGAGTCACGGGAACCGGCGGAGCGGGAAAATCGTCGCTCGTCGACGAGCTCTTGCAGCGCCTGCTGAACGCTTATCCCGGAATCAAGATCGGCGTCGTGTGCGTAGATCCTTCGAAGCGAAAAACCGGCGGAGCCTTGCTCGGCGACCGGATTCGAATGAATTCTCTTTCTCGGCCTGGTGCCTTCATGCGCTCGGTTGCCTCGAGGGGTTCGGGCTCGGAAATCGCGGAATCCCTTCCGCGCATGCTCGACTTCATGAAAGGTCTCGATTTCGATCTCTTGATCGCGGAAACCTCAGGCATCGGCCAGGCGCAGAACGCGATCACCGAAATCAGTGATGTCGCGTTGTACGTGATGACCTCCGAATTCGGCGCACAATCGCAGCTCGAGAAAATCGACATGATCGATTTCGCAGACGTGATCGCGATCAACAAAGCCGATCGCCGCGGATCGCTCGATGCGCTTCGCGACGTTCGCAAACAATACCGTCGCTCACGTAAGCAATTCACGCCCGGCGACGACGAAGGCCTGCCGGTCTTCCTCACGCAAGCCGCACAATTCAACGATGAAGGGGCGAACAAGCTCTTCTTCCGTTTGAGCGAAGTCTTGGCTGAAAAGGATCCCTCGCGCGCGACTTACTGGAAATTGAAGGACGACTACAAGGCCATCCTCAAAGGTGTCACGCGTAAGTCGATCGTGCCGGCTGAGCGACAAAACTATCTCGCTGAAATCACGGCGACGGTTCGTGGTTATAAAAAGAAGACGCATGAGCTCGCGAAAACCGCGAGTCTCCTCGGCTCGATCGAAACTCTTCGTACGGATTCACGCACGGCTCAATTGATGAACGACGCCGATCGTATCGCGTCGGAAATGCGACGTGAGATCGGTGAGGACAACTTCAATCGCCTCATGGGCTGGCAGAAGCTGATCGAGTCCTACGCGGGGGATGATTTCGTCTATCACGTTCGTGGCAAAGAAGTGCGTCAGCCTCTCGTGCGCACCTCATTTTCGGGAACGAAGATCCGCCGTGTGACCGTTCCGAAGTTCACGGATTGGGGCGACAGGCTCAAATTTTTGCGATTGGAAAACGTACCAGGAGAGTTCCCGTATACCGGCGGCGTCTTCCCGCTGAAACGAGAAGGCGAAGATCCGACTCGGATGTTCGCTGGCGAAGGCGGGCCTTCGCGGACGAACAAACGATTCCATTATCTCTCGAAGGGCCAGCCGGCGGCGCGGCTCTCGACGGCGTTCGATTCGGTCACCTTGTACGGCCAGGATCCCGACGAGCGCCCGGATATCTTCGGGAAAGTCGGAGAGTCAGGCGTTTCGATCTGCACGCTCCAAGACATGCGGGATCTCTACGCGGGTTTCGATCTCTGTGCTCCGACCACGTCGGTGTCGATGACGATCAACGGTCCGGCTCCGATCATCCTCGCGTTCTTCATGAACACGGCGATCGATCAGCAGGTGCAGAAGAAAGAAAAAGAGCTCGGCCGTAAGCTTTCGGCTGACGAGTTCGCGAAGTTGCGCGCTGACACGATGTCGAGTGTTCGCGGCACCGTGCAGGCCGACATCCTGAAGGAAGACCAGGGGCAAAACACCTGCATCTTCTCGATCGACTTCGCCTTGAAGATGATGGGCGACATTCAAGAGTACTTCGTCACGAACCGCGTTCAGAATTTCTATTCGGTTTCGATCTCGGGCTATCACATCGCCGAAGCCGGCGCGAATCCGATTTCGCAAGTTGCATTCACGCTTTCGAACGCGTTCACCTTCGTCGAATACTACCTCGCGCGCGGGTTGAAGATCGACGACTTCGCTCCGAACTTGTCGTTCTTCTTCTCGAACGGTCTCGATCCCGAGTATTCGGTCATCGGCCGTGTCGCGCGCCGGATCTGGGCCATCGCGGTCCGTGATCTCTACAAAGGGAACGACCGCTCGCAAAAGCTGAAGTACCACATCCAGACGAGTGGCCGGTCGCTTCATGCCCAAGAGATCGACTTCAACGATATCCGAACGACTCTTCAGGCGTTGATCGCGATCTATGACAACTGCAACTCGCTCCATACGAATGCGTACGACGAAGCGATCACGACTCCGACCGAGGAGAGCGTACGTCGGGCGATGGCGATTCAGATGATCATCAACAAAGAGTTCGGCATGGCGAAGAACGAAAACCCGATGCAGGGTTCGTACTTCATGGAAGAGCTGACCGATCTCGTCGAGGAAGCGGTTCTCGAGGAATTCATGCGGATCAACGAGCGCGGTGGCGTTCTCGGTGCGATGGAAACCCAATATCAGCGCGGGAAGATTCAAGAAGAGTCGATGTTGTACGAACACCTGAAGCATTCAGGTGAACTTCCGATCGTCGGCGTGAATACGTTCGTCGATCCGAAAACTCTCGATCCGTCTTACATTCCCCCGAAGATCGAACTCGCTCGTGCGTCTTACGAAGAGAAACAGGCTCAGCTCGATCGCTTGAAGAAATATCAGACCGCTCATCAGGCGGAAGCCATTGTTGAGCTCGCGAACCTTCGTCGTGCGGCTCTCTCGGGTCAAAACGTCTTCGAGGCCCTGATGTCGGCCGCACGCGTTTGCTCGCTCTTCCAGATGTCGCAGGCCCTTTACGAAGTGGGCGGGCAGTACCGCCGGAACTTGTGAACTCTCGGTCGGTCAAAGCGGCGCCGCGCCGTCGGATCCTGATCACGGGCTTCGAGGCGTTCGGTGGCGAGACGATCAATCCGACTCGAATGTTGGTTGAAGCGACCTTTCAGGTCCCTCCGGGAATCGAACTGCGCGGACTTCTTTTGCCGGTCGTTTTCGGCGAAGGCTTCGCGAAACTCGAAAGCGAACTGCGAACTTTTCGTCCCGACATCGTCCTCTCCCTCGGTCAGGCGGGCGGTCGGAGCGCGATCGAGTTCGAGCGACTCGCGATCAACATGATCGACGGCGATCAGAAGGACAACGCTGGAGTGTCGTATCTCGACGTTCCGATCGAGCCTGGATCACCGTTGGCCTTGCCTTCGACGTTGCCGGTTCGGGCACTCGCTGAACATCTGACGGCGAACGGAGTTCCCGCGCGCGTTTCGAATTCGGCAGGACTTTATGTGTGCAACGAAGTGTTCTATCGCTTGCAGCTCGCCACGCTTCGCTCGACCGTTCGCTCTGGCTTCATTCACGTGCCGTATCTCGACGAGCAAGTCGTCGGGAAGAATTCTCCCAGCATGAGCTTCGACGATATGAAGCGGGGAGTAGAGTTGATTCTCGAGAAGCTCGCTGCGGACTGAGGGGACGCTTACGTAATCCCAACATTCGCCGTAACACTTCGATGAATTTCGCCAGAATGGCCTATCGCGACGCGAGACTTCCTTGAGAGCTTTCGCGCTTTTCGTATACTGAGCGCCGTTCCCTGGAGGAATTCATGTTCAAGTTCTTGTCGCGTTTTGCTTTGTGTCTTTGTGCCGCAGTCGTTCTTTTTAGCGTCGCACCTGCGCAGGCCCAGCGTAGCTCCGCTGCGGGTCCGTTCGGCTTCGGGATCGTTCTCGGTGATCCGACGGCGTTGACGGGCAAATACAATCTCGACGACCGCAACGCCTTCGACTTCGGTCTCGCCTTCGATTTCAGCAAATGGAATTTGATTTACGGCGATTGGCATTACATGTTCCCCGGTGGCTTTCGCGGTAACAACTCGTTCGTGAACCAGCTCTCTCCCTACGTCGGAGTCGGTGGCATCCTCGTGATGTCGAACCAAGACACCATCGAAACGCGCAAGCAGCGGTATTTCAATTCCACGACCGATTCTCGTATGGCTCTCGGCGTTCGCATTCCGCTCGGTATCGAGTGGAGAACTCCGAACGTTCCGCTCGGCGTTTTCATCGAGATCGTCCCGGGAATCATCGTGATCCCGCAGACGACGAGCTTCACGAATGCCGGCCTCGGAGTTCGTTATTTCTTTTGACCACGACTCGTCGACACCTGAGTCAGGAGACTCGTTGAGCGCAGAAGGTATAGCTTCATTCTCGAAAAAGGCGGCTGCGTACGAGAAGGGCCGCCCTCGTTATTCTCCTGCCGCCATGGAGTTCATCTTCTCCAATCCCGATTTGAAACCGGAGATGGTCGTCGCCGACATCGGTGCTGGCACGGGCCTGTTGACGAAAGATCTGGAGTCTCGCTTCGACCGCGTTTTCGCGATCGAGCCCAACGACGACATGCGAGCGGCACTCGGAAAAGAGGCTCTCGGTGGAACCGCCGAGCGCACCGGACTCCCGGATGCGAGTGTCGACGTCATCTTCGCCGCCCAGGCGTTTCACTGGTTCGACATCGATGAAGCTCGCCGCGAGTTTCGCCGCATTCTCCGTTCCCCGAAGCGAGTTTTCCTGCTGTGGAATTCGCGCGTGAGCGAAGCCGGCACCGGCGCCGCCGAGATCGATGCTCTGATGAACGCGATGAAACCGGCCCGAGATCGAACTCTCGAAGCTGATCCCGTCGCTATCGCCAAATTCTTCGAAACCGAGCGCGTGATGTGTACGGAGTTCGAGAACTCCACGTTTCTCACCAAAGAGAACTTGATCTCGATGGTTCTCTCACGGTCCTACGCACCGAAATCAGGCGAGCCTGGCTTCGATGCGCTCGTCACCCGCGTCGGCGATATCTTCGATCGCCATGCGATGTACGGCGAGCTCGAGATCCCTTATCGCACTCAAGTGTATTCGGGCGTGCTGTAGGCCATAGCGAGTCGCGCGCGTCGACTCAGTCCAAACATTTGCGTCCACTCGACGGGTCGTAGTGTGAGCCGCTCGAGGCAAGAGCCGCGATCATATAGATCACCAAAATGCCGTAAGCCGCGTCACCACTCGCCCCGTTGAAGGCGGGCAAGATCGGGTCGTAACTCGAGCAGGGCTTCCGATAAGGAATTCCGTTCGGTCGCTGCGCCGTGGAGGTGCAGCCGCCAAGAGCGAGACCAAAGGCGATGATGAAAGAAAGCGCCACTCGATTCATGCCCTGATCATCGGCGATCCAGTGGAGGAACGTGGGTCGAAAGTCGGGGAATCGTTCCAGGACCGGGACGACTTCTCGCAGGGGAGGTATTCTGAAGTCCTATGGCAAAAGTCGGAGAGAAGTCGGCAAACGAAACGCTCGTTCAACTGCGCGATACCTATCAGCAGCGCGAGAACGATCTCGAGACCCGTTACAAAGACGAGATCCGCGAGATCAACGAAACCCATCAGACCGAGCTCACGCGTGTCCGCAAAGAGAACCAAGACAAGATCAAAGCGATTCAAGAAGAGAGCTCAACCAAAGTGAGTCAGAAAGATCTCCAGTACCAAAAGGAGATCGACTCGCTTCGTTCGATGTACTCGAAAAAAATAGTGTCCGAAGCGCGAAGCGCGAAAAAATCCAGCTCGGGCGAGAGCTCGAGCTAAATCAAGTCCCCACCATCAGAAGACGTATTGGGCCGTCCAGGTCCATTGCGATTCGCCGTCGAGACCGAGGAGCGCGAACGATTGCGCGACGGTGACGGAGTCCTGGATCGTCCAGCGCAAATTCAACGATGGAGCCGCTGCGATCTCATGGGCGGCGTCGACTTTCAAAGTCGCATCGCTCGAATCCCAGTCGATGATTCGCGCGCGCGCGAGCGCGCCGAGGCCGATCATGAACGTCGGATTGATTCGGTAATGAA
>JAZKJB010000397.1:0-852 GCA_040384505.1 Bdellovibrionota bacterium
ATAGTCGGTGTAGCTGACCGGCGGATAAGGTTTTCCCGTCATCGTTTCTTCCCTCGATTCATGTCTGTCATAGTCGGGCGACTTCCGCGACGAACCGGTCGACGTCTTCTTCCGTCGTGTCCCAGCTCGTCATCAAACGGCATTCGAACGTGTGCTCGTCCCAGACGTAAAAAAATGAATGGTCGCGAAGCCGTGCGACGTGCTCACGCGGAATTTTCACGAAGCACGCATTGGCTTGGACCTTTTGCGTGATTGCGACCGATTTGCACGTCGCGAGGCCAGTCGCAAGACGGGAAGCGAGTCGGTTCGCACGAAGTGCGTTGTCCAACCAAAGATCGGTTCCGAGGAATTCGAGAAACTGAGCGGCGATGAACCTGGATTTCGATGGAAGCTGCATCGCCTGCTTCCTGAGGTAGCGAAAATCGGGAGAAACTTTCGAATTCAAGAAAATCACCGCTTCACCGAAAACGAGACCGTTCTTCGTTCCGCCCAGAGAAACGACGTCGGCCCCTTCGACGGCAGCCGAGATCGAGCACCCGAGGGCCGCGACCGCGTTCACGAGGCGTGCGCCATCGATGTGGAGGACGAGCTTCTCGGTCTTGCAGAATGTCGACAGTGCCGAAAGTTCTTTCAGCGAATAGACCGTCCCGAGCTCCGTCGGCTGCGTGATCGAGAGAACGCGTGGCTGCGAGGCATGCTGATCGCCGCGCCTGATGAGATGAGGTTTGATCATCTCGGGCGTGAGCTTCGCGTCGATGGAAGGAATCGAAATCACCTTGCTCCCGAGAAACTTCTCGGGCGCGCCACACTCGTCCATCGCCAAGTGGGCGTGCTGGGACGCGAGAATCGAAT
>JAZKJB010000397.1:862-4942 GCA_040384505.1 Bdellovibrionota bacterium
AATGATGGCTCTGAATGAAGCCGCCGATCGAGAGAACGTTGGCGGCCGTCCCATTGAAAACGAAGAACGACGTCGCCTCGGCTCCGAAGATTTTTTTGACGATGTCGTTCCACTTTTCGGTCCAGAGGTCGGTTCCGTAGCTAGGAGCATGCCCCACGTTGGCGTCGATCAACGCCTGTATGATTTGCGGATGCGCGCCGGAATGATTGTCGCTCCCGAAACCGCGCTTCACGCCTTCTTCCGTTCGTTTCACTTGGGCGCCCCACTGAAAAGGAAGCGGTGAACGATTTGTGCGGCCAGCTTCGACGTTCTGTCGTCGTGATCGAGCGGCGGCGAGACTTCGTAGACTCCGAGCGCCCGCACGTCGAGCCGGGCGAGGAGCAGATCGAAAGTCGCGAAGAATTCACGCGGCATGAAGCCCGTCGCCCAGCTCTGGCTACATCCGGGAGCCACGGCCGAAGAAAAAGCGTCGATGTCGACCGAGATGAACGCTGGTCGGGGTCTCAACAGGAGATCGTCCAGGTGTCGAGTCATGTAAGTCTCGAGGTTTTCTCCCGAGGCCAACCACTCGTCGAGAAAGAGAATGCGGCCGCCGCGCGATTTCAACCACTCGACATGCGCTCGCGAATTACATTGCGACTGAATTCCGATCTCGACGAAGTCGAGACCACGGGCGTGATGCTTTTCGATCATCCGGAAGAAAGGTGTACCGCTCGAGAGCCCTTTGGACGTCGGGCGCACGTCGAGATGCGCATCGAAGTTGATGACGAGAGGACGATGACCGTTCGCGCTTGCCCATTCGCAATAAGCATCGGCATCGGAGAAACCGTAATCGTGCCCTCCGCCGAGCGCGATCCAACGCGCGTCCTTCGACAAAACCGCGAGAGCGTGGGCTGATGCGGCCGCGTGCCGTTCGGCCAGATCGAGACCGCTCGGCAATAAATCTCCGGCGTCGAAGAAACTCGAAGTTCCCGCGCTCGACACGAGCGAAGGAGTCATTTTGTAGAGGGGACGACGAATCGCCTTCGGCGCTTGTGCAGCGCCAGGTCTGCCGCCGTTGACACGAATGCCTTCGTCGTCGGGATATCCGCAAACGACGAACGAATCGGCCGTGACGGCTCCCGCGAGATCACTCGCGGTCGAGATGGACGTGAGCCCACGAACCCAGTCGCCGAGACGAGGGTCCTCGGGATCTTGCCGCGAGAAGAAGATCTCGCGGTCGGTCGGCGTCAGCTTCATCGAGGAGCCCCATTGGTGGATTTCAATCCGGAGTCGATCCGGATCTTCGTTGAGGTGAGCATCGGCTGGAGGCGTTTGAAATCGCTCATGAGTTCGCGTTTCTTCGCCTCGGTCCAGACCGGCGCTTTCTCGATACGTCGTCCGAGCTCCGCGCAAAGTCGGCGCGCTTGATCGACATCGGAATGCGAAACGGCTTCGGCGTTCGGTTTCGTCTTACCGAAATTGTGGTAATTCAAGAGCGGCACCGCGATCGCGGTCACCTTGTGGCCGAAGAGCGTGAGCGGAGTCGCTTCACAAGTTCCTCCACTCAGGATGCGGCGTTGGAACCTGAAGGCGCCCTTCGACTCGAGCTGGAGATCCTTCGCGATGTTCCAGAGAACCGCGCTGAACTCGGCGTCGAAGAGACAAGTCTTGTCGCCGATGCGAAGGACGGGACCTTTTCCGAACTCCGCCTCGGGAAGTGCGCGCGAAGCTTCGAGGGAAATGCACCAGACGTTGCGTGGAAGATCGCCTCTTCGCATGAGGTCCAGACATCCGATGAAGCCGACTTCTTCGGCCCGCGTGAAGACACCGATCAAACGGCGCGCACCGCGATTGCGAGACTTCTTCATCTGCTTTTCTTGATCGATCAAAGCTCCGAGCGCGATCACACATCCGACGAGATCGTCGGCGGCTTTCGAGGTGACACGGTCGCCTTTCAATCGAAACGGAACGAGATCGAAGGCCCCGAAACTTTCCCGTGAGAACCCATCGGCCTTGGTGCCGAAGTCGACGATGAAGGGGAGCCCTTCTTCCATTTCGTCGACGTACTCCATTTTGCGAATGGTCCCGATCGCCGTCTTCTGAGGCTGTGCGGGGTCGTGCAATCGAACACGGGCCCCCTTCATCGCTTCGAACGGCGCGCCTCCGTACCAATAACAGCGCCACAGTCCGCGGCCGAGCGGTTCACCCAGGTGAAATCCAGGGTGATCCATGTGCGCGAGAAGTGCGATGTGGAAACCCTTGGAGAGAGATTCGGGACGATTCGTCCCCGCGATCAGATTTCCGCCGGCATCACGAACGTACGGAATGCCGTGGGCGTCGAGCTCACTTTCGATGGCCGCGCGAACGCGGTCTTCGCGAAACGGCGCGGTCGGTGACTTGAGGATTTTCTCTAGCAAATCGCGAGTCTGAGTTGCCACAGGCGAGCCTCCGATGGCCGCCAGGTTACTTCACGGGCAGAGGGGAAAGCGAGATGTTTTCGGAGACGCGACCGGTCTTCGGGTCGATCACGGTGAGCTCGATTCCGTCGTCTTCGAAATCCAGGAAGCCGATCTGAACCGAGCGATTGTCGCTCATGAAAATCGAATAGCGACCGCCGGCTTCGGGCGCGACGGTGTAGTTCATCTGCTTGAAACGGGAGAGAGTGACGCCGGTCGAATCTCGCAGCTCACGATAGAGATTCAGTCTCGAAAAATCCTCGAACTCGTAGACACGTTTGGATCCGCTCTGCCAGGGACCGATGAGCCCACGGAGACCGACGGTCTCGATCGTGTCGACGTGAGCGATGGCCGTTCCTCGATCGAGAGTGCCTCGCGCCACGAGGAAGTCGCCGAGTTTCAAATTGCGGATGTCTTTTTCGGTTTGCGCATGGCGGGCTTCGATTCGGAATGGCGGTTCGCCCGCGGAGACATCGAGATAGACCGAGCCATCATGGCTCGTGCGGATGAAGCCGCGAATCGATTGGCCCTGAGCACTTTCAGCGGAGCCGAAAGCGAGGCCCAACGAGATTGCGATCAGAGCAAAGGTGTTTTTCATGCGCGGTACGTATAGAGGGCTCGAGTCGAAGGGGTCAAAAGCTAAAACTCCATTCCGTAGAATCGTGATCGCGCAGTGTGGCAAGGCGCCACAGCTCCCTAGGGATTGCGTAACGGAAGACGAACGCCTACGTTGTTCGATCAGGAGTTGCCACGATGGGTCATCTGAAGACATCACGATTGATACCGGCCCCGATCGGGGAAGTGTATCGCCATGTGGTGAACCCGGAGCACCTTCCTCAGTGGCTGACACCAGCGATCGAGGTCGAATTTCCCGAAACCCTCACTGTCCTCCGCGAGCGGAGCGAATTCTCGGTTCGCTTTCGACGTTTCAATCAAACGGTCGATGCCGTGTTCAGGGTCGAAGAGATGAAACCGCGTGAACGTGTGACGTACCGGCAGGTCTCCGGCTTCTTCCGATTGTGGCGCCACACGCAGGTGCTCCGCGCTCACGACGAGCGAACGACGCTCCTGATGGATCTCGTCGACTTCAAAATGCCTTATGGAATTTTTGGAACGCTCGCAGACGATCTTTTCGCGAGTCGCGACCTCGAGCGTATCCTGAAACAGCGTCTCGTTCGAATCGAAGAACGATTCTCGGGTCCCGGATGAATCCATCGGCCATTCTCGATCTCAGACTTCCGAAGCCCTTCACCAAGCCCGGACAATGGAAGAGTAAACGCGGGCCCGGGGCCGTCGCGCTCATCGATCTGAGGATGATGCATTTTTCCGGAGGCGCGCTTCGCCGTTTTCTCCTCGAAGCGGCTCTCGAGGGTCCGATCGCTTGGTATGTCGGTCGAATGTCCAATACCGATCAAGCGATCTTGGGTGATGCGGCCAAACGGGGAGACATCACGAAGGCCAAAGTTTATTCCGCACGAGACGTGAACCCGTGGCTCGCCTCGATGTTTCTTTCGGCTGGCTACGAGCTCGAGATGATTCAGGCACCTTTCGACATCGAGCCTTCGTCTTTCGAGTGGGCCTCGGAAGTCTTTCCACGAACACGAAATCTCGTCGACGAAGTTTCATGGCGAAAGTGGGTCCA
>JAZKJB010000398.1:0-7225 GCA_040384505.1 Bdellovibrionota bacterium
CCTGGCGTTCCTCGCCTGGCGGATCGCGCGGTCATTTATCATCCGTCATTCGACGGAAGCGCCGTGATCGACGAGCTCGCGCGTCAGCTCGGCGAAAAACTCGGTCCTCCAGGGGGAAACTCGGGCCTCGAAACCTCGAGCCCTTGCCGCTGGCCGAGCCCGCGCCTCACGGAATGGCTGCTCTCCCGCGGCGAAAAAGAAGAAGTCTTACGCGGAATGATCGTGATCTCATCGGACCTCGTAAAGCGCGGTCTCACGCAGCATCTCTCGCAGGTTGCGGCGACTCTCACGAAAATGCAGAACGGTTGAAGTAGGCGTCACGTGACGCCTACTTTCGCGAATGACTGCTTAAAGCCCTTTCCCGCACCCCACTGACTCGCTCCCAAGACCCCGCTCGATCCGCCTGGAGGGCGGAGCGAAAGCCGCTCTCATGGATGGAAGGTCGTCGCGATTCCCAGATTGGTTTCGAAGAAGTTCGCCTCGCATGAACGACGCGCCATGACTCCAGCGCTGGAGTGCAAAACGTAAACGACGATCGAGCCGACCCGTTAGAGGATTCACCCGCGACGTCGCGGGTACGGCTGCATCAATTCTCATGGGTGCCGATACCCACGTCTTCGAAACGATTCTTAATGGCCACGCGAATAATCCATCCATGAGAGCTGGTTTCGCTCCGCCCTCCAGGCGGATCGACCGGGGTCACGAGTGCGAGTGAGATGAGTTCGAGTGCGGATCAAGCACTTACATGAAAATAAGGCGTCACGTGACGCCTTATTTTGATCGGAAGAAATTCTTGTACGCGTCGAACGGCGATTTGATCACGAACACGAGAACGGCGATCGAGCCATAGAAAGTCATCTGAGACAGCGACGCGTCTTGAATTCCGAATTTCCGCCAGAAAATCGCGACGACCCATCCGAGAGCGATGAACCAGAGGGCGACGAATGGACCCGTGAGAGCCGCGATCGTCACGAGTCCCGCGTTGTCTCCACGTGATTTACCGGGAGGCAGGCGCATCGAGTAGGCCACGATGCCGATCATAATCACGATGAAGAGGACGACGACTCCGCCGGCATACCAGTAGAAAGGTTCCATCGAAAATTCCATTCCGCACCTTTCCAAATCAAAGCGTCGGCGCGTGAATTCCACCCGGCGAAGCCGCAAGCTCCGCGCGGAAATATTCGAGACAAGCTTTCAGTCCCGTCTCGAGATCGACTTTCGGTTCCCAGCCCGTGCTCACTTTCGCGCGCGTGATGTCGGGGCGGCGAACTTTCGGATCGTTTTCCGGCAAAGGCAAATACCGCAACGGAGCCGTGTTGCCGGTCAACGCATTCACGGCCTGAGCAATCTCCATCACCGTGCGCTCGATCGGATTGCCGACGTTCACCGGCCGAGCTTCATTACTTTGCATCAGGGCGAACAACCCGGCCGCTTGGTCGGAGCAATAACAAAAGCTGCGCGTTTGCGAGCCGTCGCCGTAGACGGTGAGTGACTGCTTCTGCAGGGCTTGAATGAAAAAGTTCGGAATGATTCGTCCGTCGTTGGGACGCATGCGTGGACCGTAGGTATTGAAGATCCGCGCCATGCGCGTTTCGACACCGAACTCTTTCGTGAACGCGACACTCAGCGATTCGCCGTAGCGTTTCGCTTCGTCGTAGCAGCTGCGATGGCCGACGGTGTTCACGTTCCCGAAGTAAGTCTCGACCTGCGGATGCACTTCCGCGTCGCCGTACACTTCGCTCGAGCTTGCGAACAAGACTCGCGATCCGGCCTCTCGCGCGAGGTCCAAGAGATTCCGATGACCGATCGAGCCCGTTTCCAGGATGAACATGGGGATGCGCGCGAAATCCACCGGAGAAGCAGGTGACGCGAGATTGTAGATCTCGTCGAAGTGCCCGTGTTGCCTCAAAAGTCGGTCGAGCGCAGAGCGATCGCGAATGTCAGCTTTCTCGAGCTGAACACCTTTCGCCAGAGCGGCTGAAAGATTCGTCTCGCGTCCCGTGACCAGCACGTCGACGACGACGACTTCGTAGCCTTTCGACAAGAGCAAATCCACGAGATGAGATCCGATGAAGCCCGCACCACCGGCGACGAGCGCGCGCTTGGCCATGCTTCAAAGACCTTTCGCCGCGGCTGCGCGCGTGCTGACGAGTTGGCGCCCGATGCAGTAATGCGCGAAGCCCGCCTTGATGGCCTTTTCCGGATCGAGAATGTTGCGACCGTCGAAAATGACGGGCGTCTTCATCGCGATCTTGAGTTGCGCGAGATCGGGTGTGCGGAATTCGTTCCACTCCGTGACGATCATCAACGCGTCCGCACCGGTGGCAGCATCCATCGCGGAAAGCGCGGGCTCGAACGGCGCGCGAGTCGCCGCACGTGCGGTCTCCATCGCGACGGGATCGAAGGCGCGAACTCGCGCACCGGCCTCGACGAGTTTCTGGATGATCTCTAGCGACGGCGCCTCACGAACGTCATCCGTGCGAGGCTTGAACGCGAGTCCCCAAACGGCGATCGTTCGTCCGCGCAGATCACCGAAATGCTCTTGCAGCTTGTGGAACAAAACGAGCTTCTGCCGATCGTTCACTTCGTCGGCCGCGCGAACGACGTCCATCGGAATCCCGACTTCGCGTCCCGTGTGAACGAGAGCCTTCACGTCCTTCGGGAAACAACTGCCGCCGAATCCTACACCCGGATAGAAGAACGCAGGATTGATCCTCGAGTCGCTCGTGAACCCTTTGCGAACGAGATTGATGTCGGCACCGAGCTTGTCGGCGAGAAGTGCCAGCTCGTTGATGAAGCTGATTTTCACCGACAAGAACGCGTTGGCGGCGTACTTGGTCATTTCGGCCGATGCGTTGTCCATGAACAATATCGGTTTGCCGTTGCGGACGAATGGCTCGTAGAGCTCGCCCATCACGTTCTTCGCATCTTCCGTCTCACAGCCGATCACGACACGATCGGGACGCAAGAAATCCTCGATGGCGGCTCCTTCTTTCAGGAACTCGGGATTCGAGACGATTTCGATCGGGTGTTTCGTGAGCTCGACGATTCGTGCCCGAACTTTCTTCGCGGTGCCCACGGGAACCGTGCTCTTCAGGACGATGTACTTCTTCGATGTCGCTAGACGACAAATCGCTTCGACCACCGCCATGGTCGGGGCCATGTCGGCGCTTCCGTCGGGGAGCTCGGGAGTTCCGACCGCGACGAACAGAACGTCGCAGGATTTCACGGCGACCGCGAGATCGGTCGTGAATTCGAGTCGGGCTTTCGCCTGATGCATCAACTCTTCGAGTCCAGGTTCGTAGATCGGGACGTGGCCGGAGCGAAGACGTTCGATCTTCTTCTCGTCACGATCGACGCAAACGACGGAGTGGCCCGAATCGGCGAAGCAGACTCCTGCGACGAGACCGACATAGCCCGTGCCGACGACCGCGATCTTCATTGGCAAAATCCTCCGACGTACGTAAAATTTGAAGTGTGGGTGACAACGTAACACACGAAAAGTCGAAAGGCGCGTTCAAGAACGTCGCGAAAACCGCTCTGAAGATCGTTTTCGCGGTGGGCCTCATCGTGTGGATGGTGAAGCAAGGCGCCCTCAATTTCGGAGCCTTCGCCAAGCTCTCGTCGCCGGCCTTGATCGCGTTCTGCGCGCTGTCGACCTTCGCCCAAATATTCATCAATAATTACAGATGGTTACTGTTGCTTCGCGGCCAGGGATTCAAGACCTCCGTGGGAAGTACGTTGCCGCTTTCTTTGATCGGCTTGTTCTTCAACTTCGCGATGCCTGGCGGCGTCGGTGGCGATGTCGTGAAGGGCTACTACATCGTCCAAGATCACCCGGAAAAAAAGCTCGCGGCGGCCATGAGCATTTTCATGGATCGTCTCACCGGATTTTTCGTGATGGTCGCGATGGCGTTCCTCGCGGTGTTCACGAATTTCTCGGACGTTTCTCACAGCAAACAGCTCACGTCGATCGCGATCGGCGTCTCCATACTCTTCGTGTGCTTCGTCACGTTCTACGGCCTCTCGTTGTCGCGCGTGCTTCAAGCGCCGTGGGCCCAGAAGGTCTTCACGAAGATTCCCGCCGGCGCTAAGTTCCGACGAATCTACGACATCCTCCATTCCTATCGCCAAGCGCCTCGCGAGCTCGCACTCGCGATGTTCCTCAGCTTCGCGAGCCAAGCGATGGTCATCGCCGTCGTCGCCGTGATCGGCCATGCCCTCGGCGAATCAATTCCCATTTCGGTTTATTGCTTCCTGGTCCCCTTGGGCTTGGTCGTTCAAGCCCTCCCGATTTCGCCTGCCGGCATCGGCGTCGGACAGGCGGCCTTTTACTTCCTTTTCAATTCCTACCTCCATCGTGCGAGCGACCTCGGTCCCACGGCGATGACGGTGATGCAGCTGTTGAACTTCGGGTTGGGGATCATCGGTGCGTACTTTTACCTCCACCGTTCTCGCCCGCGGCCGCTTGCCGTCGAGAGTTAACTGCGAGAGACTTCCTCCCGCATGCAGGTCAAAGACAAAGTCTTCATTCTGAGAAAGACTCGCTACGGCGACAACGACCTGATCCTCAATTGCCTCACACCCGCCGGTGCTCGCATCAGCCTCTTCGCGAGAAGCGCGCTCAAGAGCAAGAAACGCTTCGGCGGAGGAGTTCTCGAACCCACGCACTACGTCCACGTGATGTACGAAGACAAGTCTTCGAATCGCGCCGAGAACCCGCTTCACACCCTCAAGGAAGCGAGCTTGATCGAAGATTTTCCCGGTGTGCGAACGGACTACGGCCGCATCGAGCTAGCCCTCCATTTCGTACGAATGATTTCCGACGTCGTGAGAGAGGGCGAGATCGATTCGGCCGATCTCTTCAATCTTCTCGGCAACTCGCTTCGCGCGATCGAGAAGAGCACGGCACTCGACAAGCTCCGCACGCAATTCGAAGTGAAGCTGCTCGCGAACCAAGGCGTGCTCTCGGTCGAGGCCGACGAGCAAGCGCTTCTCGCGACACCGATCTCCGAGCACGAACGCATTCCCCTCGGTGACGAGGAATGGTCGCGCTTGAGATCGAAAGTGAGAGCGGTTTTGAGGGAGTATCTGGATCAAGCGCGTCCGAGTTTCACCGAAACGCGCTGACCCGAAGAAATCAGAAACTCGTCGCAGCCGAGAACGTCACAAGTGCAGTGAATTTGCTGTACGTGTTGGACGTGATGTTCGACTGGTTCGCATTGTAGGTCCCGAGAAAACCCGTGCTCCAGACGTCGCTCAGCTTTTTGCTGATGCCTGCGGTCAGCGTGTAGCTGTTGTCCGAGCGGCCCGTCGCATTCTGCGGATAGTTCAGCGTGAAGTACCCGAGTTTGAAGTTCGTCGACGTCTCCCATTTCCAAGGCATGATGTAGCTCACGCCGAGATCGAGTCGCGTGTAGACGGAGTTCTTCCCGACCGCATCGTTGATCGAGTAGGCCGCATCGGGAACGAAGAATTTTTTCTTGTCGTCACCGACGAGGAAGATGTGACTCGTCGAGAGCTTCACCTTCACCGAGCTCGAGTCGTCGTCGCCCGTCGAGCTCGCCAGCTTCGACGTGTCTTTTCGAACGTCGAGACCGTAGTTCGCGAACCAAGTGTCGTTCATCACCAAAAGACCTGCGGCGTTGATGATCACCGAGTTCAAGATCTCTTTGTTCTCGTGATTCTCGATGCTCATGTAGATCGTCTCGTAACCCGGCGCGAGATCGAACTTCATGGCTTTGCCGAACATCAAACCTTTGATCGTATAGGGGAGCATCAGTGTCGCGACGTTCGGATCGGCGTCGCGCAGGCTTTGATCGCCCTGGAAGCTGTCGCTGACGGTATACATCGTCGTCACGTCGAGCTGCGCTGCGAACTCGCGCGTTTCTTCGAAGAGTGAGCGATACTTCGCGGAACCTGAGAGAAGAGTCCGGTAGCCTTTCGAGTTCGTCGCGGTCCCGGTCGTGCTCGAATCGGCGATCAAGAGCACGTTCGAATCGTACTGCTCGCCGATCGTAGCGCTGAGGAACCATTTCTTCTTCGACTCCGCTTCGTACTGCTGAAGTCGAAGGATCTGCTCGATGTACGCTTCGGCGCTTTCATCCAGCTTCGGATCGCTCGAGGTATCGAGAACGGTCTGGAACGACGTTCGCGATTTGTCCCATTCGCGCTGTTCGAACCCGATGACACCTTTGTAAAATTCCGCGGAGGGCGAGAGCGACTTGTCTCCAGCTTTCGAAACTTTGTCGAAGGCTTCGGTGGCCGCAGGGTACTCTTTCAATTTGAAATTGTTCAACCCGACGTAGAAATCACGCTCGGTGGTTTGAACGGCATCCGCCGTCGCCAATTTCAAGATGACGAGAGACTTGTTAAACTCTTCGAGGCGATAAAGTGTCACGCCGTACTGCACGTAGAACGCTTGGTTCGATGGATCGAGTTGCATCGCCTGATCGAACTTCGCCTTCGCTTCAGTGAACTTGTTTTCCTTGAAGAGCGCGATCCCTTCTTGCGAAAGCAACTGGGCCTGTTGTTTGTTCGCGGCTCTCTGCCCTTCGGCCATCGCCGCTTGCGCGGCCTGAAGGTCCGCAAGGCGCTTCGCTTCGATTTGCCCCATGCGCTGACGTTCGGCTTCTGCAGCGAGATGCATCTGCTGCTTCTTCAGTTCCGCCGCGAGCTGTGCCGTCGCGACGGTTTGATCGGCGGCCGCGGTCGCAGGAGCTGCGAGCTTTATCGCGACGGATTGCTCCGCCTTGTAAGCCTTGAGTGCTTCGCGAGCTTGATCCTTCGTATCGAAGATCTCGACCGACTGAACGCCGCCGGGCTGACGACGGAGGATGAAGGGATTTCGAACGAGCTGACCTTTCGAGATGTCGCCCAACAATTTCTTGAGACCGCCGTTGCGAGCGAGGGCGTCTTGCTCCGGAATGTAGAATTCCGTCTGCAGGCGTTCCATGTTCTGGAAGCTGATCTGATAAAGGCCAGAGAAGATCGCCGAGTCGGGCGCAGTCTCCGTGAGATAAATTTGAATCGTTCGTCCCGTCGATCCTTCACGCATGACGATCGAAGCGCTGTCGATTTGAGTCGGGCTCTTGTTCCACGCCGCGCGACCGTAGTTGATCCGGATGTTGCTCGACGTCTCGAGTCCCACTCGCTTGGAAGTGGCCGCCGGTGTCGCGGCAGGAGTCGGTGGCGCAGTCGTCACCATCCTCGTTGCGCTCAACGT
>JAZKJB010000398.1:7235-7774 GCA_040384505.1 Bdellovibrionota bacterium
TGCGCAAAAGCAGGGAGCGAAACGAACACAAGGGCTGTCGCCAACCAATTCACGGATGACTCTCCTCGAGGCTGCATTGATGAGCCTCAAGCTTACCCGAAAGCGCGTGATATCGCGTCGCTAGAACGCCGAATGCGGCCTTCGACCAGGGATGGTCGAAAGCCGAGCAATAACTGAATTTGATTTATCGCTTATTGGGGGACGGTAATCGTGATGTTGACCGTCGACTTCGTGTTGGCCTGCGCAGCCGGAGGCGGCGTCGGGACGTAAATCACGGTCGGCGGCAGGGGAGGCGGAGCGAAGACTCCACCCGATCCGCCAGCAGGAGATTTCAAAGCGTCCGAAGGCGGAGGGGGGGGAGGTGGCGGAAGTCCTGCGGCTCCACCGGCTCCAGCGTCATTCGCCGGACCGCGTGGGCCACTGTCGCCCGTGCTCGCTTGGTCGCCCGTGCCGCCCGTCGAACCACCTGCGGTGTCGGGACCACCAGCTGCCGGACCACCGCTGGATCCACCTGCGGTGTCTGAACCGCCGCCCTCTTT
>JAZKJB010000399.1:0-2392 GCA_040384505.1 Bdellovibrionota bacterium
AAGCGCGTGGACGCGTTCCAGTAAACTGCAGCTGCATCGATATCGCTTTGAAAGCGGCGAGCACGGGCTTCGTTCTTCGTGACGATCGCTTCCGAGTGGCGTGAGCCATGCTTCTCGATGTGAGCGATCGCTTCGTCGAGGCCAGCGACGATCTTGCAGTTCATGATCTGATCGAGATGTTCGGTATCCCAATCCTTCGATGACGCCGCTTTGATTTTCGTTTGTGCGCCAAAGGATTTCTCGAGCACGGCTTTCGATTCGTCATCGCAGCGCCATTCGAGACCTGCACTCAGTGTCGCTTTATAAAGCTCCGGCAGCACCTGAGACGCGACTTTGCGATGAACGAGCGCTGTCTCGAGCGAATTACAAACGCCAGGGCGTTGGGTCTTCGCGTTCGTGACGATTCGAACGGCCATCGCGAGATCGGCCTCGTCGTCGACATAAGTGTGGCACAAGCCTCGATCGTTCTTGATGATCGGCATGACGGCCGTCTTTTCGACGAACTCGATTAGGCGCTCGCCTCCGCGAGGAACGACGATGTCGATCAGATCTTTTCGGCCGAGCAACTCTTCGACGAGAGCGCGGTCGTAATCCATCATTCCGTAAAATGAGTTCGCCGAGAGACTCTGTTGTAGAAGTGTGTCGCGAATGATTCCGTAAAGAGCACCTGCGGTCGACTTAGAGTCAGAGCCCCCGCGAAGTGCGATGGCGTTTCCGGTCTTGAACGCGAGCGAGAATGCTTCGAGTACGACGTTCGGTCGCGATTCGAAGATCATGAACACGACGCCGAGGGGTGCGCGCACGCGCCGAAGGTGAAGTCCGTTCGCGAGAGTTCGATCTTCGACGACTTCGCCTACGGGATCGGGGAGGGCCGCGACTTGCCGTAAGCTCTCGACCATTCCCGCGAGACGCTGTGGATTCAGCGTCAGTCGGTCGCGAAACGCCGACGCGGTGTCGGCGGGTAAGCGCGTGAGATCTTCGAGATTCGCTTCAAGTAAAAGCGCTTCCGAGCGCGCGACTCTCTCGGCGAGAGCGAGAAGCAAATCGTTTTTCGATTTCGAAGAAAGACTACGAAGCGTACGCGAAGCTTCGCGAAGGCCCGTGAAGCCGGATTCGATCGCGGTGGGAAGACTCATCTGATTCTCCCGCCGATTTGTGTTCCGATCGTCTTTCCATCGGCGAGCAAGAGCAAGTTGTGCGGCCAATCGCCGCGCACGAGATGAGTCACGATCTTCGCTCGGCTTGCGTGTTGCGCGGCCATGAGTTTCGAGTACATCCCGCCGGTGCCGCGTTGCGACCCGGCTTTTTTGCCTGCGCGAGCGAGATCTTTAGCCGTGATCGTCGCACGGTAAGGAATGATTGCGGCCTTCGGATTTTTCTTAGGGTCCGAATCGTAGAGGCCATCGACGTCGGTCAAAAGCACGAGGCGCTCGGCTTTCATCATGCGAGCGATCTTGGACGAGAGCGAATCGTTGTCGCCGAATTGAATTTCTTCGGTCGAAACGGCATCGTTTTCGTTTAAGACCGGAACGGCATTCCATTCGAGTAGCGTGCGTAGTGTGTTCTGCAAATTACGTCGGCGCCCGGAGTGATCGATGTCACTCGCGGTGAGAAGCACTTGAGCTCCGATCATTCCCGCGGCGTTAAGCGCAAGAAGATAAGTCTCCATCACCATCGGCTGCCCGAGGGCGCTCAGCGCTTGTTTCTCAGGTAAAGTTCTCTTGCGATTGCGTGGCGGTTTGAAGCCCGTTCGGTCCGTCGCCGAAGCGATCGCGCCCGACGTGACCCAGATCACTTCGATTCCGTGTTTGCGTTTGAGCTCGGCAAGTTGATTCATCCAGGCGCGGATCAAGAGCGGTCCGCCTCCGCACACCATCTGGCTTCCGGCTTTGACGACCCACAAGCGCTTCTTCTTGGCCATCGAAGCCTATCTTTCTCGGAACTCGCCGGTGCGTTTGTCTTTGGTGACGTTGTCCCAGGGGAAATAGCGTCCGTTCATCGCGACGTAAACTCCGCGGGGCAGAGTTTGAACGAACGCGATGGCGCTCCCGAGATTGAAGAGTCCATCGGAGCTTCCGAATTTATAGGGGATCATCGCGCCCGTGAGCACGATCGTTTTCGGGAGCTTCGCACTCCCGAGGGCGAGTGCGGTTTGCTCCATCGTATCGGTTCCGTGCGTGATGACGATCTTGTCCTCGGGCGAAGACGTGCAGCTTTTTACGATCAGCGCACGGTCTTCATCGGTCATGTCGAGACTGTCGATCATCATCAGCGTTCGCATCTCGACATCGACGAGCGAGCGACCGAGTTTCAACATCTCCGGGAGGTGGGTGTCCTTGAAGAACAGCTTCCCGTTGATTTCGTCGTACTCTTTGTCGAACGTTCCGCCGGT
>JAZKJB010000400.1:0-9874 GCA_040384505.1 Bdellovibrionota bacterium
GTCAATTGCGATTCGAAATTCGCAGCTTGGATGCGGTCGAAACGAAGCAAAATACGTGTGGGATTTCAGCCGATTACGAGAGCGAATTCATCCGCTCGATGAGGCGCCACATGCTTAAATTCTGAGCTTATTGGATTGCTGAAAATTGCGGCAGAACCATGCCGGGACTCTGCTTCATGTTGAACGTGTATCGCATTCCACCTTGGGTGGGACTGCCGTAGCGCTGCAAGAATCCGTCGACGATCCCTTTGATCGTGGAGTCCGAATCGAGGAACGACTGCTTCATCGTGATGTCGATGTTCAGATCGACCGTTCCCATTTGCGGGCGAGCACCGTTGGGAACTTTGACCATCGTGAAGCCGATCTGACCGCGCACTTTGCCAGCGACCGAGTCTTTCGCGCTACCGAACGAGAATTCCGAGATGTTGATGTTTCCGCCGCCGACTTTGGCCGCGAGCTTCGCATTGCCGAATTTGATCTCGGGGATCGGTTGTTTCATGGGGGGCATGTCGGGGCCCTGCGAGATCTCCATCGTTTGATTCGGAATCGAGAAACCCGTGAACGTCGCATCGATGTCGGCGGCTGGTTGCTGACCGAAGAGAGCGTCGATCTGCGCTTGCGTCGAGAGATTCACGGTGCCGAGCATGCTGAGGCCGAGCATCTGGCTGTCGCGCAAGAACTTCGCAAGCTGCGGCAGCTGGACACCCTGAGCGTCGACCGCGATGTTCGCGATGCGGTTCCCACCTTTGGCCTTGTCGCCTTCGCGGTAGTCCGCGACCACGATGCCGCCAAAGAGATCTTGAGCGTCGACCGAGCCTCCGGTCTTCGCGGTGAGGGCGCCGAGGATCCAGGGCGAAGCATCGATGTGGCCCGCTTCGATGGGGGCGCGACCGGGGAGCTCGACTTGAACCTGATCGAGCGAAACGCCGAAGGGGAACAAATTGAGGCCCATTTGCTCGAACTGAACGTAAACGCCACCGGTTTGGGCGTGGATGGTCGCCGGGAGAACGCCACCGAGATCGCTCAAAGGGAAGAGCAAGATGCCGAAGAGCGCGGTGAAGAAGACCGTCGCGGCGATCTTGAGTTTGTGAAATTTGAAGATGTTGATGAGGCCAGCGACGAGTGCGCCCATCTTACTTTCCTCTCGCTTTGCGGCCGGCGGTTCCAGCGGTGCCCGTATCGGGCTTCGGTCCGAAGCCGATCACTCGGTAGATGACGTCGTAGTAGTGGCGATCGGTAGTGCTCGCTTTGATGTCGAGGCCGAGAAGGCGGCCGCGCGAATCCATGCTCTGGAGCTTGTAGCCGATGTCGATGACTTGAGAGAGATTGAGTTTCTTGAGCGAGACTTCGACGCCTGCTTGGTCGATCGACTTCGCGATTCCAGGGACCGTCGCCGCGGGAATCGGGGAGACGTACTGCATTTGTTCGGGCTGAAGAGCGGACTCAGTGACGATCCCTTGAGCTTTCGATTGGAAATCGCTGGCCGCGATGGGAGCCGAGTTGCGAAGACCGACGGAGCTCGCTTCACGAGAGACCTGATAAACCGTCTGCACGAGACTGCGTTTGTCTTCGTATTGCGTGAGTTGATCGCTCGAGCTCGAGAAGTACATCCACGGGACGAGCATCAGAATCAAGAACGCGAGAAGTCCACCGCCGGCGAGTGCGCCTTTTTGTGCGGTCGGAGAGAGGCTTTGGTATTTTTCCGAGAGCTCGATGAAGGCGCTGCTCTCGCGAACGCGCGCGAAGACGGCCGAGAACTGCTCTTTTACGGAATCGCGAATGTCTTCAAGCGCCATGTTTCGTCTTCCTCAGAGCGTTCGTTCGATCTGGAACTTGAACAAGAAAGCCGTGCCTTCGCCCGCAGCCGCGCCGATCGGTGGCTGCGCCTTCAAGGTGCCTTGCTTCGCGAAATCACGCAGGATCGATTCGACTTTCGCGGGCGTGCCGGGTGAGAGCACACGGCCCTCGATCGTCACGTCGTTGTTGTCGATGTGAAGTCGCGAGACGTCGATCCCAGAATTCTGGCTCGCGGGTCCAGGAATGGTGAGCTTCGTCGACAAAGCCGCGACGAGGTCCATCGCGGATTTCAACTGCTCCGCTTTCTGGAGAGCTTCGGCGTCTTGGATTTTCTTTTTTTGTGCGGCGATGTAGCGCGAGAGTCCGGTTTCGTTCGCCGGCAATCCCTTGAGCTGGGTGTCGGTTTTCGTGAGTGCCTTCACGACTTCGGTCACTTTGTCGTCGGCTCGCGCGTTGAGCGAGGTCGCTTCCATGTCGCGAATGACGGAGTAGATGAAGAAGAGAACGAACGCCGTCGCGGCGACCTGGATCGGAACCTGCCAAGTTTCCCAGAAGAGACGAAGCGATTCGTTCTCGCGGGCGAAGTCGCCCTTTCTGAGATTGATCGCAGGATTTTTCGGTTTCTTCGCAGCCTCGAGGGCGAGACCGATCGCGACCGAGCCGACGGCTTCGATGTTCGGACCCACGTCGATGCGAGTTCCGCGAAGCGTCTGGCCGGATTGCATGGCCTGCATCGGATGCGCCACGTTCGTGGGGATCTCGAGACCTTGAGTGACGTAGGCACCGAGATTCTGGATCTGACTGACGCCGCCCGTGAGCTCGACTTTTTCGTAATGAAGCGTGTACGTCGCGCGAAGCTCGAGAAGGGTCAGCTTCACGTCACGTAAGAGCACGTCGACCGCGGTCGAGATCGTCCGCGAGAGAAGGAGTTGATCCTTCGTCGCTCCCGCACTGTTCATCAAGATGAAGCTCTTCTCGCGAAGAACTTTGAGCGCTTCGAAAACCGGGACACCGAAAGCGCGCGTGAGGGCATCGACGATGTCGCCGCCGCCCCACAGTAGCGTTCGAACGGCGATCAAGCTTCCTTCGCGGTACACGAGCATGTTCGTGTGCGAGTGACCCATGTGCAGGATGACTCGCGCGCCGACACTCTCGGTGGCGACGGATTGATCGGTAACGGGGGCCGCGCGCTCGGGAATCGGCTGATCCCAAACTTCGAAGCAGTTCGAGAGAGCCAAGCCTTCGACCGAAACGATTTCGGGATCGAAGCCGCCGTCTTTGCAAATCGCGAGAGTTTCTTCGACCGCTTCCATCGGAGCCGCGACCGTGAGGACGTCGGTGAAGGGCCCGAGATGCTCGATCACTTTCGCGTCGAAGATGGTCTCGTCGATGTCGAGCGGGATGTCGTCTTCGAGCTCGAACGCCAAGCTCTTCTGGATCTTCGCGCGTTCGCGAAACGGAAAGCGTTTGTTGTGCACGCTCACGCGAACTTGCGGAACGCCGATCACCCACCGTGTGCCCGGATCGGCTTGTCCGGCGATACGTCGCAAGATCTCGAGAGTCTCGAGCGAGCGATCGCGCTGCGGATCGGGAGAGAGGGGGAATTCGTAGAAGTTCGAGAGGATCGAGCCCTTGCTCGAAACGTCGAGTTCCGCGACTTTTACGCTGTACTGCCCGAGGTCGACGCCGAAAACTTTCATCGATTAAAGTCTATCGCGCCTCAAGTCTCGTTCCAATAGACAATGTTCGGTCTTTCGTTCGGTACGGGTTCCGGTGTCGGTGCCGGAGTGGGTGTCGGTGGTGGCGGCGCGGAACCACCGGGAGGTGTCGGGCCCGGAGTCGGCGTCGGTTGCGCGACGAAAGTCTTGAGTTGGCCCTTCACGCGTTCGAAATCGAAGACGATCGCGATGATGTTCTTCTCGAAGCGCCCGGCACGGCCCGTGCTTCGGATTCGGAAGTTCGACTCCCTCTTGAACAAGAGCGGGACCAGGACGTTGTTCTTGTCGTCGCGAAACGGATTGTTCAGGATGCCGAGCGTGTTCAGGAACCCGACGAATTCTCCTTCGTCCTTGAAGCCGGCACCATCATTGCGCGTAGGCTTGGTTCGTTCCTCGATGATCTTGTCTGCGTTGTCTTTGTTGATGCCCGGATGGAGCGACATCAAGACTTCTTTGGCCGCATAGTTCGGGTTGATCGCCTTCGCTCCGTAAACCGTGAGGCGGTTTTTCAACATCTCGAAGAGCTGGTCTTCCATGAGCGCCACCATGTGGAGCTCGTCGACGGTCATGAAGGGAGCATTGGGCGGGATCAAATCGCTTTGGCGATCGGGATACTGTCCCGCCTCGTCGCCGCCGTTCAGGCTCGTTTTGTCGTCGTCGACCCAGTCGATCATGTTGTTGACGAGCTTTTCGAACTCGAAGCTTCGATACTTCTCCGCGAAGTCCTCGTCTTCTTCGACTCGGCCCGCGAAGATCTGGAGGATTTGATCTTTCGTGGCTTCGGCGATCACCTTCGAGGGCGACGCGAGATCGTTGATGTCGATCAAGCCGCCTTCGGGATCGATCGTCGCGAAGTACTGAGCTTGCATCGTGCTCTTCTTCACGGCGGACTTGATCATGTCTTTGTCGACGGCCGACGTATCCTCGGGAAGGATCGGCGGCCACGAAAACGGAATTCTCCAAATCGGATCGAGCATGCCGGGAGGAACTTTGTCTCCGAGCATCCCGGCGGCCTTGCGGAAGATGTGAATGCGCAGGAGGCTGATCTCGACGCCGGCTTTCGCGGCGTAGTGGGACTTCAGCTGATTGATTTGTTGCGAGCTCACGACGAGCTCCACGTTCGTTTGATACATGATCTCGGTGGCGATCACCATCAGCATGGTCACCGTGAAGATCGCCATCATCAAAGCGGCGCCACTTTCATCCTTCAACATGCGAATCGTCTTCTTCATGTTCCGGGCGCCTTGTTGGGGTCAGGGGTGGCTTTCGGCGGATTGTTCGGGAAACGAATCGGGATGAGGGCCGTCGCGGTGACGCGTTTGTCTTTCGGGTCGGATTTGTCGTGGGCACTCAACGTGACTTCGACGGCGAACGGGAATTTGTCTTTCGTGTTCGCGTCCGCGCCGTCTTTGCTTTTCCAGGACTCGAGAAGCTCTTCGTTTCCGACGGACATGTAGCGAAGATTGAATTCGAGGACGTTCTCGAGAAGCACGGTCTCAGCGCCGGGCTTCGTCACGTCTTCGTCGAAGTAGGGCGCGACGGTTCGAACGAGACAATTCGAGGTGTTCGCTTTGCCCGAGCGGGCGCTCATGCTCGAGCAGCTCCGGAGGTAGTAGCCGATCTTCGCTTGCGAGCTTTCTTTCGAATCGCGGAGCACGCGAACGTTGGCGAGTGAGGTGAAATACATCGACACCCCGTCACCGACGAAATCGGTCACGATCTTCGGTGTCGGCCGCGGGGTCGGCGGTGGCGACGCATTCGGATCGAAGGGCGTCGGCGGCGGAGTCGGCGGAATGTTGCCGTTCGCATCGGGAGTGGGGACGGGCGGCGGAGTCGGCGGTTTGTTGATCTCGTTCAACATACGAATCGTGATGTCACGATGATGGAAGGCGAGGGAGACGTCGCTTCGGATGATGTTCAGTGCATCGGCAACTCGCGCTTCACGAGCGAGCTCACCCGAAACCTGATCGCGGTTCTCGACGCCCGAACGAATCGCTTGCGCGGTCAGCATCGAGAGACCCGCTAGGATCACGAGGGCGACGATCACTTCGATCAGCGTGAAGCCCGATTGCGACGGTCCCGAAGCGCGAATCCTCATCCGCCTCCCAATCCCGGCATCGGAAGCTCTTTCGTGTAGTCGACGAGGAAAGTGGTGACGGTGTGACGGATCGGATTGCCGGCTCGGGGTTTGTAGATCACGGTCACGCAGACTTCTTTGACGCTTTTTTTGAAGAACTCGGCGGTCGTTCTCATGATCATCAATAGCGTCTCGTCCGCTCCGCCATCTTGCGAAGTCATCGCCCCACTCAAGTCCGGCATCTCGAACTCTTGCGATTTCATCTCCCAGGTGTAGCCGGGATACATCGCACCGAAGTCGCCGGCGTCTTCGTCTTTTAGTTCGTCGATCGTCTTTTCTGCGTACTCGAATTCGATCTCGGTCATCTTGCGCTCGAGCAGAGTCGCGGCGACGTTGTTGATCCGGGCGCTTCTCACTCGCGAGAAATTCCCGCTCCACGCGTTCGCGACGACGATGACTCCGCCGATCATGATGACCATTGCGACGAGAACTTCGACGAGCGTGAAGCCGCGTTGGCGGCGCTGCGAGCGCGAGATCATTTGCCGCGAACCTCTTTGAGCGAGATGTTGCGTTCGAAGACGTCGGCGCGGCCGGTGAGAGGATTGACGACGATCGTCCAATTCAAAGTCTTGCGATCCGTGATGTGAATCGCGGCATCTTCGCTGAAACCTTTCGCGAAGAAGTGGATGTAGGCTTTTCCCTCTTTTACGGCCTCGGACGACGAGGACGTCTCGACACTCTCGAAATAGAGACTCTTCGGGAGTGAGACGGGATTCCGAACGACACGAGTCTCGGGTTTGAATTCGTTCTTCGGCGCTTCGCCTTCGCGCTGGAGTTCCGTGAGGCGGTCGAGTTCCTTTTGCTGCTCTTCGGACAGAAGTGTCACTTCGCCGTTCGCGGACTCGACCCAATAAGAATGTGCGCCTTCTTTTTTCATGTCGAGGACGAGGCGTGTGGTCATGTTGTACATACGGGCGTTGTTGCGGACTTCGCGCGACGTGATCGCGAGCTTCCGGATCGCCGTACGCATCGCCGACGCCGTCGAGAACATCTTCGGAGCCGCGATCGTCAGCACTCCGACGATGATCGCGAGCACGATCATGATCTCGATCAACGTGAAGCCGCTAGAACGCAAAAGGGGGCCGATCAAAGCCCCCTCTGCTGGAACGACTGCGGCTTGAGTGCGAGCCTTAATCGAGTTCGGAATACTTGATGTCTTTGTCGTAACCTTCTCCGCCATCTTTGCGATCTTTTCCGAGAGAGATGATGTCGAACGTGCCGCCGTCGGACTCGTAGATGAACGGCTTCGCCCAAGAGTCTTTCGGTTCTTTTTTCAAGAACGGATCCGGTCCCCAGTTGCCGCAAGCTTCTGCGCCGGGATTCGTGACGAGAGCCGCGAGACCCTGATCGGTCGTCGGGTAGCTGTTGCAGGAGAGGTTGTAAGACTCGAGAGCTTTGCCGAGCTCTTTCAGCTGGATTTTCGTTTCGCTGACTTTCGCTTTGTTCAGGTACGAAACGGCGCTCGAGCCGAGGACGGCCATGAGGCCGGCGATGATCGCGATGACGATCATGATCTCGATCAGGGTCATGCCGCGTTCGTTCTCGATCGCGTTCGTGAAATTCGATTTTTTGAAAGTACGCATTTGGTCTCCGTTCGTTCTAGCCCGCGAGGTTCGCCATTTCGAACATGGGAATCATGATCGCGAAAACGATAACTCCGATAACGACGCCCATCATAATGATCATCACGGGTTCGAGCAAGGAGGTAAGGCCCTGGATTTGGGTCTTCACTTGGAAATCGTAACTGTCGCTGACTTGCGTCAGCATGTTCTCGAGCTCGCCCGTTTTCTCGCCGATGTTGATCATGTGAATGACGATCGGGGGGAATTGGTTGGACCGCTTCAAAGGTCCAGCGACCGATTCACCTTCGCTGATGTTGTTTCGTGCGTCTTCGATCGCGCTCGCGAGGACGCTGTTGCCCACGACGTTCTTCACGATGTCCATGGCTTGCAACATCGGGACCCCGCCCTTCAACAGTGTCGCCAAAGTGCGCGTGAATCGTGAGACCGCGATGATACGCGCGAGCTTGCCCACGATCGGCATTTTGAGAACGAGCGCGTCGTACTGTTTGCTGCCGGCGTCGGACGCTTTCCAGTTCCGAAATAGGAAAACGGAACCCAGGATGGCACCGAGAACGATCATCCAATAGTTCACGAGGAAGCCCGAGATCCCGATGATGAGTTCCGTGTACCAAGGAAGCTTCAGCTCCGCGCTCTCGAAGATCGCCTGCATCTTCGGGATGACGAAGATGAAGAGAACCGAGAGCATCAAGACCACGAAGCCGACCATGATCACGGGATAGAGAGCGGCCGATTTCACTTTGGAGTTGAGCTCGTTTTCCGCTTCTTGGAATTCGGCGAGTCGAATCAAGATGACGTCGAGCGTACCCGACGCTTCTCCGGCTTCGCACATCGTGACGTAGATGTTCGTGAACACCTTCGGATATTTCGCGAGACCTTTGTAGAGGGAAGAACCCTCGTTCACCATGTTCTTGATGTCGCCGACGGCTTCTTTGAGCGTCGGGTTCTCGACTTGGTCGGCGACGGCCGCGAGAGCTTCGACGAGCGGAATGTTCGCTCTGAGCAAAGTCGCGAGCTGTCGGGTCATCATCGCGCGATCTTGGATGTTGACCGAGCCACCGCTTCCGCCGCTCTTGCGACGGGCTTTTTGTTTCGCTTTCGATTTATCGGTGAGCTCGACGACGAAGATGCCGTCTTTTTTCAACTTCGCGCGAGCCGCGCGCATGTTCTCGGCATCGGTCGTGTCTCGCACCGTCTTGCCGGCTTGGTTGATCCCTTTGTACTCAAAAATAGGCACTTAGATATCCACTTGAGTATTAGTGAGAACTTCCTCGATCGTCGTGATCCCTTTGAGAACTTTCTCGATGCCGTGATCGCGGAAGGTGTACATGCCTTTTTGGACCGCGTGCTTCTTGATCGTGCCGCCGTCTTTGCGCTGCATGATGAGCGAGCGGATGTCTTCGTCGACGATCATCAACTCTTGGATGATCGTACGTCCGAGATAACCTTTACCGTTGCACTGCTCGCAGCCGATCGCCTTGCAAACGCGCCCCGCTTCGATTTGATCGCGGGTCAGGCCCAAGCTCGAGAGCTCGAAGGCCGTCGGGGAGTAAGAAGATTTGCAATGCGGGCACAAGACGCGCACGAGACGTTGTGCGACGACGCCGAGAAGTGACGTCGCGATCAAGAATGGCTCGCAACCGAAGTCCATCAAGCGAGGGAAAGCACCGGCAGCGTCGTTCGTGTGGAGCGTCGAGAAGACCATGTGACCGGTCAAGCTCGCTTGGATCGCGAGCTCGGCCGTTTCGAGATCTCGAATCTCGCCGACCATGATGACGTCGGGATCTTGCCGAAGGAATGCACGAAGGCCTGCGGCGAACGTGAGACCGATCTTCGAATTCACCTGGACCTGGCCGATGCCGTGGATCCGTTGTTCGACCGGGTCTTCGACCGTGAGGATGTTCACGCTCGGGTTGTTGATCTTCGAGAGACACGCGTAAAGCGTCGTCGATTTACCGGACCCCGTCGGGCCCGTGACGAGCAAGATGCCATACGAGCGCTCGAGCAAATCGTTGTTCAGCTTGTCGAGCGAGTAATCCGAGAAGCCGAGCTGTTCGAGCATGAGGATGACGTTCGATCGATCCTGGAGACGCATGACGAGACGCTCGCCGAACGCGGTCGGAACCGAGTTCAAACGGATGTCGATGTCTTTGCCGCCGACTTTGAGCGGGATCCGTCCGTCTTGCGGGAGTCGCTTCTCGGCGATGTTCAAGTTCCCCATGACTTTGATCCGCGAGGTGATCGCGTTCTGGAGTTTCTTGGGCGGCTTGAAGATGTCGAAGAGAATGCCGTCGATGCGAAAACGCACGACCATGTCTTTTTCGTAGGGCTCGACGTGGATGTCGGACGCTTTTTCCTTCACAGCACGGAACATCAGCGTGTTCACGAGCTTGATGACGGGTGCGTCGTCTTCTCCGGCTTCGAGGAGATCGATGATCGGCTCGTCGAGATCGTAATCTTCTTCTTCGATCTCATCGAGGCCTTGAAGTGCCGCGGTCGATTTCTCGTAGACGCGGTTGATCGCCTCGAGCAGACGACTCTTCGTCGTCATCAAGGGAACCGTACGTTTCTTGAAGAGCACACGTAGATCGTCGAGGATTCGTGAGTTGAGCGGGTTCGTCGTGAGGACGATGACCTTTTCT
>JAZKJB010000400.1:9884-14116 GCA_040384505.1 Bdellovibrionota bacterium
ACTTCGTGTTTCTTCGCGAAGTTGATCGGGATGTTCTGGATGAGGTCGACCGGGATCTCGGAGACCGGGATCTCCTTAATATACTGGAGACCCATTCTCGAGCAGAGTTCGGCGACGAGCTCGTCGGCCGTAGGAGAGTCTTTTTTCTCGAGGAGGTCTTTCAAGCTCGACCCGCCGTCGAACGTGAGACCGAGAACGCTATTCAGCTGTTCTTCGGTCAGGCTCGTGTTCTTCAGCAGGACGCTCTCTACGGACATCTCTAGCTCACTTCTTTTTCGAGGTATTCGACTTGCGAATCGATCGTGCCGCGTCGACTTCGGCCGCATCGGCGCGACGAGGCAGTGCATCGACCGTCGTACCGTAGGGGTCACGACCGTCGAAATTCTTCTTCAGCCAGTCGATACGTTGGTTCGTCTTTTTCGAAACGAGTCCTTGGCTGTCTTCGACGCCGCGAATGATCTTCGGCGTGAGGAAGACGACCAAGTTCACTTTCTTCTTCTCGACCGTGTGACTCTTGAAGAGCCAGCCGAGAACCGGAATGTCGCCGAGGATCGGGACTTTCGTTTCGTCGACGGATTCTTCGTCGCGAACGAGGCCGCCCAAGATCGCCGTGTCGCCGTCGTGAACGACGATGTTCGTCTTGATCGAGCGGTCCGAGAGAACCGTCGTCGCGGCCGCGAGCTGAGCTGCGACCTGAGTCTTCGACGGTTGCTTGATCTGCTGCACGATCTTCATACGAACGACGTCGCTGTCGGGGCGAATCGCCGGAGTGATCTGAAGCTTGATCGTCGCATTCTCGAATTGCGGTGCGGCCGTCGTCTGACCGTTCGTCGACGTCGTCGTCGCGATGCCGACGGGGACTTTGTCACCGACTTCGATCTCGGCGTCTTCGTTGTCGAGCGCGAGGATTCCAGGCGTCGAGAGAATGTTGCTCTCGGTGTTCTGCTGGATGACGCGGATGAAGGCGAGCAGCGACGGAACTTCGACCGTCGCCGAGCCGAGCGTCAGCTTCACTTTTTCGCCAGAGCCGAAACCGAGGATCGTACCCTTGTCGTTCGCAGGCTGGCCGAGGCTCGCGAGATCGCCCGACGAGAAGCCGGCGCGACCGATGCCGCCCGAAGACGGATCGAGGTAATAATAAGTCGGGTTCCAGGCGCGAACCTTCTGCGTGTTCATTTCCATGATGATCGCTTCGACGTAAACCTGATCGCGGGGGATGTCGATCTTCGCCAAGAGCGACGTCACGGTTTCGTAGTCGACTTTGCTCGCCGTGATGACGAGCGCGTTCGAGCTCTTGTCCGCGACGATCTTCACTTCGCCACCGAACACGTTTTGACGATCGAGAGGACGAGCTGCTCCGGCGGCACCACCGGCACCAGTTGTCGCGCCGCCAGCACCCGTCGAGCTACCCGAAGCGATTCCGCCGAGAGTCGCCGCGATTTTTTCAGCTTCGCCGTATTTCACGTAGTACACGTTCACGCCGCCGGCCTCGGCCGGATCGAGTTTGTAGTCGAGCTTACGAACGAGGTCTTTCACTTTTTGGATGCCGGCTTTGTTTCCGACGATGATGATCGCGTTCGTTCTGTCGTCGGCCGCGATGAGAGAAAGTTCTTCCGGAGTTCCGCCGCCGGCCGTGCCGCCACGCGAACGGAAGCGGGGAACGCCCGCGCCGAAACCACCCGCTGCTGCGCCGCCGCCTCGTGAGGTGTCTTTGTTGATGATCTGGTTGATGAGATCCGCGAGGTTCTTCGCTCCCGCATAACGGATCGGCACCACCGCGAGCTGCTCTTCGAAGCCCGGGCGATCGAGGTCGTTGATGATTTTCATGATGCGCTCGATGTTCGCGCCGTAGTCCGAGATGATCAGCGAGTTCGTCGGCTCGTAGGGCGTCATCTCGCCGTCTTTCGAGGGAAGGATGCGCAAGCGCTTGTTCACTTCTTCCGCCGAGATGTGCTTCAAGTGGATGATCCGCGTGATCATGATGTCGCTGTTCGGGTAGTACTGGCCCGAGTACGTCTCGATCGAGTCGCGTTGCGCGTTTCTGGCGCTCTTCACTTTCAAAAATTTACCGCTCGGAACCACGGTGAAACCGTTGATCGCGAGAGCCGAGAGGAACGCTTTGTAGGCTTCCGCGACCGAAATCTGCGTCGGCGCGATGATCGAGATCTTGCCGCGAACGCCCGGATCCAAGATGAAATTCTTGCCGGTGAGCTGCGAGATGACTTTCACGAGGTCGCTGATTTCGGCGTTCGGGTAATCGAAGCTCTCGATGATGTCGGGATAGTTCGCTTCCGTGATGTCTTCGATACCCGCGTTCGCGAGGCTCGGACGATTCTTGTCGGGCTTCGCGACTTTCATGTTCACGCCGCCAGGTCCCGCGGGACGCGGATTCGTCGTTCCACCAGCCGAACCGCCGAAGCCACTCGGGGGATCTTGCGGGAAACCGGGATTCCCACCGGAATCGGGCGGAGGAGTGGTGCTGAAATCGGTCGGCGGTGGCGGAGGAGGAGGTGAGAACGTGCCCGGCGGGTCGTCCAACTCTTCTTGTTCAAAGAGGTTGTCGAGCTCGTCGTTTTGAGCGAGCGCCGCAGACGGTGCGACGAGACTCGTGACGAGCAATCCGCTGAGGACGATGCGTCCGAAGAGGAGCGCATTCGGTTTCGACAATTTCATAGGTCCCTTCCTTGGTTCCCGTTCTTCAAAAACCTTCAAAAACTCACTGAGTGATCTGGTAGCTGAAATTTTCTTTTCGTCCGCCGCGATCGATATTGATCTGGATGTTCGGCGAGCCGCTGCGGAGCGCGTTGTACATGTCCATCGCTTTTCCGGGAGAGTCGATTTTCTCGCCATTCACTTCACCGATGCAATCTCCGCGCTTGAGGCCGAGACGCTCGTAGATCGAGCCGGGAGCGATATCCGCGAGAGAGAAGCATTCGATCTGACCGTTCGGTCCCATCCTGGGTACGGCGCGAGCTTGCTGCAGAAGCTCCGGCAGGTTCGCCGTGAGTTTGTTGACGTCGTCACGCTTCAACTCGAATTCGGTTTCGCTTTTTTGTTTCACTTCGCCTTGTTGGCGAACGGGAGCCGCCGTCGTGACGAGCGATGCGATCTTCATGTCGTCTTTGATCTCGACGTACTCGAGCCGCTGGGTCGAGGAGTTGCGGAACTCGACTCTATTGCGAAGGATCTTCGTCACGACGAGCAATCCTTCGACATCGGAGTCGACACGAACCGCGACGTTCTCGTTGCTTTTCGTTTTCAACTGAAGCGACGCCGCCGATCGCAGCGGGTTCGCATGGACGATCGTTCCCGTCAAAGTGACCGGTAGATTCGAGAGGACGGGAGGCGCATCCGGCGCGGCTTTGCCCGGCTCCGCTCCTTCAGTCCCGGTGCCGAGAGCGGGCGGGATCACCTTGTCGGAGTTGAACATGTTTCGCTTCGCGATGACGTCGTAATGGCTCTTCGAGTTCTGCGCGACTTGTTGCTGTGTGCGCTGTCTCGCGGCGGGCGGGGCGACGGGGAACATTTTGTCGCGATTGGAAACGATCGCGAGATCCGCGATGATGTAGCCGATCAAGGCGAGTAGGCAGTAGATCGACAATGTCTTGAGTGCTGTCGAATCCGAAGATTGGCCGGGCTTCATCGCGGGTGTCTCATCCGTGAGTCAATGTTGGTGGTCTAAGCTGCTGCCATCCGTAGCAAAAATACTTCTTTGTCTTTCCGGAAATCATAGCACCCCGTCCCGTACGAAGCTCCAGTAAAAACCGCCCGACTGGACTCGACTCCGGACTGGACTCCGAGCTGGATGAAGGTCGGGGTTTTGTTAGGATGAGGGAGTCTGACGCTGGATTGGCTATCGGGCACGATGTCTTCGAAGTTGAAAGCTTCGAGCTAGTAGCGATTTCGTATGCTGACGTTTTCCTCATCGCCGACCTCTCGATTGAAGGTACGCCGATCGATGCGCCGACGACGAATCGAAAGATGTTAGCGAAAACATCAGCGCTTCTAGCACCCAACTTGGAACTGGCGAGTGGTCGGTTTGCGTGGACTTGGTTGTGGAATGGTTCCTTTGCGGAACTCGACCTTTTCGCGGACTGAGTGAGGTTCCGATGCGGAACCGTTCTGTTTTTTTCTGTCAGTTTGTTTGGGATCGAATTCGGTCCTCGTTTGATCGGAGATTGTCGCTCGATCTGCTGATCTTCGTTTAGCGAGGGCCGTCCGTCCTTGGGAGG
>JAZKJB010000400.1:14126-16772 GCA_040384505.1 Bdellovibrionota bacterium
CAATAGACCCGAATCCGAATTCGTCGGGAGGGGATTCGCGGCCGCTTGCTCCAGCATCTGCTCCGGGGACGGGTCGACGGACGCGAGAGTGGATTCAGGTTCGGCCAGATTCAAGGCCGCCTGCTTTTTGATTTCGTTCTTTCGATGTTGGTGCTCGGACTCCGCGCCCGGTGCAGCCGTCACGTTCTCGAGCTTCAGCGAGTTCGTGAAAAGGAGTTCCCTGACGTCGCCCGGAATCGTGATGCCGTTGGCGAGCAAGGTCTCTTTCACTTGGATCATCGCGCGAGATTTGATTCGCAGTTCGCGCGTGATGCGCGAGTTGAACCAGATCCGCACGCTCAATTCGACGTTCGTGCTCGCGAGAGCTTTGACGACGACGCTCGGGGGCGGATCGGGAAGGACGCCTTCTACTTCGCTCACGGCCTTGATGATCAGGTCCTGAGCTTTCCTGATCGAATCCTGATAGCCGATCCCGACCGAGAACGTCGTGCGCGTGTGTGGGTTCGCCGTTTGGTTCTCGACGACGGATTGGATCACGGTCAGGTTCGGTATCAAAATCAGGTTGCCGTTCAAGTCGATGATCGTCGTGCCACGCATGTTCAAATTTTCGACGTAGCCATGGTAGGGCCCGATTTGAATCAGATCGCCGCGTGTGAACGGGCTCCGCGATGCGAGGAGGAGGCCGGCGAGATAATTCTCGGCGATCCCTTTGAACGCGAGACCTAATACGATGCCGAGAACGCTCGTCCCGCCGATCAACGTCGCACCGAGAGTCGAGAGACCGAGAATTCGCAGACCGAGATAGAAGAGCAACACCCAGATCGGGAGCAAGGTGAGTCGCGAGACCGTGCTCAGGAGGAAGGGATTCGCAATCTTTTTGCCCCAGAGAGCGCGGACCAAGCTGCTCAAGAGACTGCTCAAGAAGTACGAAATCAGCAAGAATGCGATCGCGAACAAAATGGCCGGGATATGTCTCTTCAGTCGATCGGCGAGCCGATCGACTTCGTTCCACATCGGACTTAACTCGGTGAAGACCGCCGCCGAAACTTCGACTTCGTTCACGACGGCGAGGACACCGGGCAGACGGTTAACGAGGTTCGACAGCCACTGTGCATCTTTCGCCGTTTCAACGCGACCGCGAAGAGTCACGATTCCGGACTGCACGCCGACCTTTATGTTCGCCATGGAGGTCGTCTGCGACGAAACCTTACTCAGAAATTCGAGGATCTCTTGATCCGTTTCGGCCGTGGGGAGCTTCGAAAAGGCTCCGGTTGCGGCCAAGGGTTTGCCTTCGGTCGTCAGGTCGGCGGTTTGCGCCGACGCACGCGCCGAAATCGTAGCGAATGAAATCAAAATCAACGCCGCTCGAAGGAGCCGGCCGGCACTCCGAAATTTATAGTTGTAATGACAAGCCATCGAGACCCTCATTGGGTTAAGTCCTTCGTACCCGGGAGTGACAGTGGACTCGAGTCAAATTCTCTTTTGCATCATCATGCTGACGTCGGTCGTCCTGTTCATCACCGACGTTCTGCGGGTCGACATCGTCGCGGTCCTGATCATCCTCGCGCTAGCTATCACGGGATTGATCGATGTCAAAGCAGCCTTTTCGGGCTTTTCCAGCGAGCCCGCCATCATCGTCTGTGCGGTTTTCATGCTTTCGGCAGGTCTCTCCTATACTGGAGCGACCGACGTCATCGGTCAGTGGGTCGGGAGATGGGCCGGAAAATCGGAGAGTCGCGCGAATTTAGTGATCATGTCCGCGGTCGCTGCGCTTTCTGCGTTCACGCATCATCTCATGGTGACCGCGATGATGCTTCCGATCGTCATGAAGCTCTGCAAAGAAAAGGGCTTTCACTCCTCGCGACTTTTGATCCCGATGGCGACGTCGGCTTCGCTCGGCACGACTCTGACCTTGATCGGCGCGCCCGCACTTCTTTTGGCCAACAGTATTCTGCAGCGATCGGGTGCGCCCGCTCTGGGGTTTTTTTCGGTCGGAGCCGTCGGTCTCCCGCTCGTGCTCATCAGTTTCGTTTTCATCCTGCTCACGAGTTGGCTCTTGCCGCGAAGATCGGGCATCGACGATTCGGATGACCGCTACAGATTGAGCGACATCTCAACGGAACTCGTCATCCCCGAAAACAGCAAGTGGATCGGGAAGACGATCGGCGAGCTTCGCACCGAGACCGAAAAGAGATTCAAGGTTTTCTCGTGGCTTCGAAACCACCGGACTTTGTCGTTGGCCAACGGGGACCGCGTGCTCGAGCTTGGCGACGTGCTCCTGGTGAAGACCGATGCCGACGAAATCGTGTCGATCGAAGAGAAACTCGGGTTGGCGCTGAAGGCGGTCAAGAAATTCGCGGAGGGCGTCGAGTCCCTCGCGGACCAAAAATCCCGGATCTTTCAGGCGATCGTCGCGCCCCGTTCGGCGCTCATCGGGCGAACGCTTTCGGGACTGCATTTCTACGATCGCCACGGCGTCGCGTGCCTCGGGCTCTGGAGGAAGGCGGGATGGCTGAGCGAATCGATCGCGGACACGCCGTTGAAGGAAGGCGACCTCGTCGTTCTTTGGGGTCCGGAAGAAAAATTGGAAACCCTCACTCAGCATCACGGGTTCTTGATGTTCCTGCCGTTCCAAGCGACTCCCAA
>JAZKJB010000401.1:0-3695 GCA_040384505.1 Bdellovibrionota bacterium
ACAATGACGGGACGACGAACAAGGTGAAGACCGTCGAGACGATCGTACCGCCCGCGATGGTGAGACCCATCGGAGTTCGCGTTTCCTGCCCCATGCTGTTGCCGATGATCAAAGGCATCGCCGCTGCGACGGTCGCTACCGACGTCATGATGATCGGGCGCAGTCGGATCGGGCACGCTTTCAAGAGTGCTTCGCGAATGTTCGTCACACCCTCGCTTCGAACGTGGTTCGTGAACTCGACGAGAAGGATCGAATTCTTCTTCGCGATCCCCATCAAGACGATGAGACCGATGAAGCTGAACAAGTTCAGCGATTGGCCCGTCGCCCACAAAATCAAGAGAGCGCCGGTCAAGCTGAACGGCAACGCCGCCAAGATCGAGATCGGATGGACGAACGAGTTGAACTGAACCGCGAGGATCATGTACGCGACGAGGACACCCATCAGCAACGCCATCCCGAGACTCTTGAAGCTATCGTTCAAGCCGGCCGAAGCACCTTCCAAGGTGAACGAGTAACCTTCGGGCAAAACTTCTCTCGAAATTTCTTCGGCGCGCGCGAGCGCTTCGCCTTGCGAACGCCCTGGCGCGAGGTTTCCGTAAATACCGATCGTCCGCTGACGATCGAGACGCGTGATGGCCTGGTAGGTCTCTTGCTCTTTGTAAGTCACGAGTTGCTGAAGCGGCACACGGTTCCCGTAACTATTCCGAACCTCGATCTTCTCGATGTCCTTCGGCGAAGTGACCTGCTCGTCGCGAAGCTTGATCCGAATGTCGTAGCGACGCCCATCGGAGGTGATCGCGCTGTCACGCATACCTGCGACGGTCGCACTCAAAGTCTTGGCGACGGAATCGATCGTCACTCCCCGCTCGGCCATCGCTTGGCGATCGGGCTTCAGCAAGAGCTCGGGCAATCCCATCTTGAAGTCGGTATCCATCTCGACCGTCAGACCCTCTTTCGTGAGTCGATCGATGATCTCCGTCGACTTCGCCTGGAGAGTTTCCAGGTTCGGCCCGCGAATGTTGAACGACACGGGATCCTGACGACCCGAAGTCAATCCGCGAGAAGAGTTGTCCCGCATCGTGACTCGCACGCCCTTCACTTGCGCGAGCTCTTTACGTAACTCGTCCATGATCTGGTTGTGGTTCTGTTTTCGCTTCTCGCGAGGGATCAGATAAAGCGGCATCGTGATGCTGTTCACGTTCGAACCGCCCCACCCCGCGCCGACCGAGATGAAGTAGCGCTCGATCATCGGGTGCTTCTTCACGATTTTCTCGAGCTCGAGCGCCTTCGCATAGGTCGGCTCGAGCGCGGTTCCAGTCGGCGTCTGCCCGTTGAGCATGATGATGTTTTGATCCTGGCGAGGCACGAATTCTTTCTTCACCCACTTGATCGTGATCAGTGACGCAGCAAAAATCGCGAGCGACCCGAAGACGACGAGTTTCGAATGGTTCAGCGTGACCATGAGCACGCGCTGATACGCCATCGCGAAGCGGTGGAACACCGTCTCGAGATACGCCTCGAAGCGTCCCGTTTTCGGCGAGGTCTCCATGAACAGTGCCGCGCGCATCGGCGTGATGGTCACGGCTTCGACGAGCGACAAGAGTACGGCAGCCGACATCGTCACGCCGAACTGAAAGAAGAATTTGCCGGTGATGCCCGACATGAAGATGACCGGCAAGAAGACGGCGACGACCGCCAAAGTGGCCGCTGTCGCGGCAGGCAAGATCTCCATGGCCCCGTCGTATGCGGCTTGCCTCGGGATCTTCCCCATCCGCTGATGTCGAACGATGTTCTCGAGCAACATGATCGCGTCGTCGACCACGATCGAAATCGCGAGAGTGAGCGCGAGCAACGTGAACAAGTTCAGCGTGAAGCCCGAGAAGTAGAGCACCATGAACGTTCCGACGATCGACGTCGGGATCGAAAACAAGATGTTAAAGGCAGCCTGGAAGCTCCCGAGGAAAAGGAAGCAGACCAAGATCGTGATGATCGCGGCCGTGATGAGTTTCGAAACCGTCGTATCGACGACGGCCTTCGTGGCCTCGGTGAAATCGATGTTCACCTTCAAGTCGTAACCCGGCGGAAGATTTTTGCGGACTTGCTCGACTTTCGCACGCACGGCTTCGCTCAAGGCGACTTCGTTACTTCCGCGCTGTTTGCGGATCGCGAACGCGATCGCCTGTTTTCCTTCGGTCATCGTGATTCGGCGAACGTCACTCAAGCCGTCTTCGACGTCGGCGACGTCGCGAACTCGAAACACTTGGTCTTGGATCTGTTGTCCGCCGCGCCTGAGAATGCGGATGTTGCCGATCTCCTCCGCGTTCGAAGCTTCACCGAGCCACCGAACTCGGTACTCTTTCTTGCCGTCGTGGAACTGCCCCGCCGCCGATTCCAAATGCTGCGTCTGGATCGCGTCGAGGAGATCGGTCACCGTGAGTTCGTATTGCCGAAGCTTCTCGAGCTTCGGCCAAATTCGCAGGTTGCGCGAGCTGAAGCCCCCGATGTCGACCTCGCCGATGCCGGGAATGAAACGGAACTGGTCGATGAGGAACGTGTCGGCCCAGATCAGAGTTTCACGAAGCGGCTTCTCGGTCGTGACCGAGACGAACATGATCGGAGATTCTTCCGGGTTTCTTTTTCGGACCACCGGTGGATCCACGCCTTCGGGCAAGCGCACCTGGCTCAAGGCGGTCTGCACTTCCTGGAGGGCAACATCGACGTTTCGGTCGATGTCGAAGTTCAAGGTGACGCTGCCCGATCCTTGACGAACCGACGAACGCATTTCCTCGATGCCCTCGATCGAGAGAAGCGACTGTTCGATCTTGTCGATCAGCTCGGCCTCGACGACTTCGGGAGATGCACCCTCGTAGTTCACGGAGATGCTGAGAACGGGGAAGTCGACGTCGGGCAATTGGCTCACGCCGAGCCGGTTGAACGAAATCGCTCCGAAGATGATGAGCGCGGACATCAGGATCCACGCGAAGACGGGTCTTTCGATCGAGATCTTGATCAAATTCATTTCGTCACTCGCCCCGTGCTGTCGTTCATGGCCATCATTTCGAGATAGTCCTCACCGATTTCCATCGTCGGCAACTCTTCGTCTTCGAACGGATCTTCGTCCCAATCCGAGTCCGCTTCCACGACAGCCGCCGACACGGCAGAGCCCGGCGGTACGTCGACGTTCTTGGTGACGATGAAAAGAGCCGCGAGACCCGCCGCCATCGCGCCCGAGAATGCGATCCACGGCATCGGCCGGCGAAACACCCGACCTGGCGACGCGTTCGACGTGAGGCCGAGTTTCGCCAGCGCAGAAGCTTGCACTTTCGCTTCGTCGATCGCGGGTGCCACCGGCTGGTGCTTCTTCAAAAAGGCTGCGATTTGATCGTCGTCGATTCGGCGGTTCATGTCTGAACTCCCTCGAGAATCTGTCTGAAATGTTCTTTTCCATAATGCAGGCGCGACTTCACGGTGCCTTCCGAGACGCCGAGAATTTCGGCGATCTCGTTGATCGTACGCTCGTGAATCAACGCGAGGACGACGACGGCACGGTGGTCGGCACTTAAACCTGCGAGACCGCGCTCGACGAGATCGCGATTGGCGGCGTCGCGCTCGCCATCGTAGCGCTCGTCGACGAACGTTCCGAGATCGTGATCGTTCGATTCGTATTTGCGTGCACCGGAGCGGAGCGAGTCGAT
>JAZKJB010000401.1:3705-12147 GCA_040384505.1 Bdellovibrionota bacterium
GACAGCAGCTGCTCCTGGACGTCGGGTGACACGCGGAGCGAGTCGATCGCGACGTTCGTCGCCACTCGATAAATCCACGACGTCAGCTTCGCCTCTTCGCGGAATTCGGGAAGGCCCTTCCAGATCTTGATGAACGCGTCTTGAACGAGATCCGAAAGCAGCGAAGGCCCGGCGATCTGGAAGATCACCGAGCGCACGAGGCCCTGATGTCGATGGAAGAGCGCCGTGAATTCCGCGGCGCTCTCACTCTTTCGATCGGCCAGTTCGAAGCTTTTCGTTCGCAACGCAGCTGTCTTCATTTCGTCCCCGGCAACTTACTCGTCATCACCTTCGCCGCCGTGACGCCCACCTTTGTGCATTCCACGCGGACTCTTCATTTTCGAACGTTGCTCGGGCGTAAGAATTTCGCGAATTGCGACGATTTTGTCGAAACGAGCCTTCTCGAATTCGTCCTGAACCTTCTGCAGAGCCGCGAACTTCGCACGAACTTCGTCGGCGCTCGCCGTTCCCTTGATCGCGGTCTCGAGATCGTCGTGCGCTTTCTTCATCGCATCACGCTTCGCTTTGACGTCGGAATGATCTCCATGGATCTTCTTCGCTTTTTCCTTCTGCTCATCCGTCAGGTTCAGATCTTTCATCATGTGCTTGAAGCCGCCACCGCCGCCATGACCACCTTTCGCATGACCGACGCTGGCCGAGAGCGTGAGGGCGAAGACTCCGAAGACCAGTGTTTTCAGGATCGAATTCATGGACGTACTCCTTGTTAGTGCCCATAGGACGAACGGGCCCGGCCAGAGGTTCAAGCGTCGCGCGATTTTTCTTTAGTGTCTGCAATTATTGGTGAATTCAGTTCACCGGGGACGACTCAATTCGCGACGCGAAGCTCGTTCAAACGGGCCTGGACTTCGGAATCGTCAGGGAGGTGTTTCGCGGCGGCTTCGAGGAACTCGAGCGCCCGCTCGCGCTGACCGTATCGATACGCCTCGAGGCCACTCACTTTGTTCGCCAATCCGAGCTCGCGGTAAGTCGACGCGGCATCTCCCTGCATCTGATGAAGCGCCGCGAGATTGAAGTGAACGACCGCCGCTTTCGGATCGAGCGCAAGCGCCTTTCCGAAGGCCGATTCGGCTTCGACGATTCGCCTTTGGGTTCCGTAGAGCGAACCGAGGTTGATGTACGCCGTCACGAAACTCGGCGAAACCGCGATCGCCTTTTGGTACAACGCCTCGGCCTCGACGAACTTCCCCTCGTTCTTCTTCGCGCGTCCCAAGTTCAAGAGAGCTTCGCGGTAATCCGGCTTGGCTTCCAGTGCCTTCAGAAAGTTGGCTTCGGCTTCACGCAAGCGGCCGGACTCGTACTGAATGAGTCCCAGATTGTTGTAGGCCAAAAACGCTCTCGGACTTCGATCGATCGCATGAGTCCAAATCGCCTCGGGCCCCTTGAAATGTCGAGCGTGCTCGAAACCGAGCCCGGCGAAAACGAAGACCACGAATGCGGCCAAGGCGAGACCTCTCTTCTCGGAAAGCCGGCGACCCACGGCTACGACGAGAACGATGATCGCGACCGGAAGCGCGAGGTAGTGCCAATGATCCGCGACGAAGGAGTAGCGCTGGAAGTAGATCGTGAACAAGCCCAGCGCAGGAAACAGCAAGAGCCAATAGCCAAAGATCGCACGCGCGAAAACCGACTCCCGCCATTTTGTTTTAAATGCGACAGCGCCGCCGACGACGGCGAGCGCGACGAGCGGAAGCCAAGCGACCACGGAGTTCGAACCGATCGACCAGCGAGGGTACAAGAACGCCAAGGGATGAGGCACGATCGTCTTCCAGAAATAAAACCACGACGTCCATCCCAAAAGCAGAACGCGCGAAACAGAATCGAGCTCGTTGATCGCGTCGGCCTTCGAGAGCGAGCCGTAAGGATACCAGCGTAAGTTGACGAGCCCGGCTAATAGCGAAAGAACCAGAAACGGCGCTGCTCGCTTCACGGCGTGTACGAGCGACTTCGTGCGATGGAGCTCGAAGACCGTCAAAGCGAGAGGCCATGTGACGACGGAAACTTTGCTCAGCAAAGCGAGTGCGAAGAGCGAAACCGACATCAAAGTCGTCGACGCTCGGTCCCGAAGATAAAATAGGGCCGAACCTAGAACGAGAGTCGTCGACAACAACGTCTTCAGTTGGAAAATCCACGCGACGGATTCGACGTTCATCGGATGGAAAGCGAAGATCGCGACGATCGCACCGGCGAACGGAATCTCGAGACGCCGAAGAATCCGCGACAAGAGAAAACAGTTGATCGCGTGAAGGGCCAAGTTGACGAGATGGTAGCCCAGCACTCGCTCGCCGAAGAACTTCCACTCCAACCAGAACACGGAGTTCGTGACCGGCCAAAAATCGGTGGCTTCACGGCTCGACCAAATGGCTTTCAAGCCTCCCGGGGTCGTGATCAAGAAGTTGTCACGAATCAGATCGACATCGTCCCAAATGAAACTGCCGTTCAACGCGGGAGAGTACACGGCCACCAATCCGACGATCAGCGCGATCCAGTAGCAAATGTCCTTCAATCGATCCCGTGAAATGCGAGACTCCTGTTCAATTCCGTTTCAGGACGGCTTCACTTCGGATTGTCATCCGGCTTGCTCTTTCGTGTCCACACGTAGAGCAACATGAGCGAGACGCAAGCCGTGAAACCGAGTTTTCCGAAAAGCGGGATCGACTCGCGCGGGTAGATGAACGCCGCACTCGAAGCCACCATCACGGTCGCGAGGACTTTGTATTGCGTACGAATGACCTTGTTCTTCTCCCACTCCCTGATCGGCGGGCCGAAATACTTGTGATTCAAGAGCCACGAGTGGAACCGCTCCGAGCTCCTCGAGAAACAAGCGGCGGCCAAAAGTAAGAACGGCACCGACGGAAGCAACGGCACGGCGACCGCGATGATCGCGATCGCCATGAAAATCCAACCGAGAACGAAAAGCGTGTGCTTCTTCACGTCCCTCGCCGCTTCACTGGAGGAAGCGGTCGATCGAGAAGCGTCCCGAGCCTCGAACGAGGAAGACCGCCGCGATGATGAGGTAGAGGAACGAAAGCTCGGCTTTCTGGAACGGATCGGCGCCATGTCGGCCGAAAGCGGCGACGGCCATCGTGAACATCATGAAGCCCGAGCCCATGCGAGTGAGGAGTCCCGCCGCCAACATCAAGCCGCCGGCGAATTCCGAGAGTCCGGCCGCCCAAGCGAAGAACTCCGGCATCGGGAACCCGAGCTCGGCGACTCCCTCGACGAACTTTTCGCTCGGCGGGACTTTTCCGAGGCCGTGCGCGAACGCCATCGCGAGACCCGCGAAAACTCTGAGCGCCGTGACCGAGACCTCACGGAACAGGGACGTTTCGGGGGTGATGGAAACGAGGAATCTTTTGATCACGGGGCCTCCTTGAGAACTCGAAAGTACCAGGAATCAGGGACTTCTTCCAGAATTCGGCCAAGAGGCCGAATTTGAAGCCGCCTCTAAATCATCTCCCTTTCATCGCCGGGTTTGACAGGGCGCCCTATGGCAATGGAAAACCCCTCCATGGAAACGAACCTCACGCCCGACCAAATCGAGTCTTCGATCAAGATTCTCGAGAAGCTCGCGGAAGACCAATTCATGATCGGCGAGCTGAGCGAAGAGAAGCGTGTCGCGCTCTTTCGGGCGGCCGGTCGACTTTCCCGCCCCAACAAAGACGAGATTCGCGCGCGCAACAAGACGATCAAGCGGGTTCGCCGCACGAAAATGGTTTTGGACGATCGCAAGGCTCGCGCTCAGACGGGAATTCGTGAAGCTCGCTTGAATCCCATCTTCGTCGCCCCGACGCAAATCACAGGTCAATCCGAAACGCCGAACCAAGAACGCATCTTGAAGAACGCGCGCAACTGCTACGTGTGCAAAGCGGAGTTCACGAAGCTCCACTTCTTCTACGATTCGATGTGCCCGGGTTGCGCCGATTTCAACTATCAAAAACGTTTCCAGACCGCGAGCCTTCAAGGGCAAGTCGCGATCATCACCGGCTCACGCTTGAAGATCGGCTATCAAGCGACCGTGATGATGTTGCGCGCGGGCGCGAAAGTGATCGCGACGACTCGCTTCCCCGTCGACTCCGCCCTTCGCTTCGCCAAGGAATCCGATTTCGACCAATGGAAAGACCGTCTCGAGATCTATGGCCTCGATCTCCGTCATACTCCGAGCGTCGAGATCTTCTGCCGGTACATCGAACAAAAACTCGATCGCCTCGACATCCTCATCAACAACGCGGCTCAGACGGTTCGCCGTCCACCGGGATTCTACGCGCACATGATGGAGAACGAGCGCCGTCCGCTTGCTTCGCTGCCCGAAGAAGCGCGCAAGCTTTTGCACGCTCACGAGTCGTGCAAGACACAACTGAACGCGCTCTGCGCGACGAACGCCGCGAAAGATTCCGCGCTCCCCGTCGCGTGGCACGGGCAAGGACCGGGCATCGGTCTCAGAGCGTCAGCCGAGCTCTCGCAGATTCCCTACTCGTTCGACAATTCGCTCGCGATCGAAGAGGTCTTCCCCGAGGGACGACTCGACGTCGATCTCCAGCAGGTGGATTTACGCACGACGAACAGCTGGCGCTTGAAACTCGCGGACGTCCCGACTCCCGAGATGCTCGAAGTGCAGCTCGTGAACTCCGTCGCACCTTTCGTTTTGTGCAGCCGACTCGCTCCGCTCATGCGCCGCGATTACACCGGCCAAAAGCACATGGTGAACGTCACCGCGATGGAAGGTAAGTTCTACCGCTTCACGAAGAGCGATCGCCATCCGCACACGAACATGGCGAAGGCCGCGCTCAACATGCTCACGCACACCTCGGCGAGCGATCTCGCCCAAGACGGCATCTACATGAACGCCGTCGACACGGGCTGGGTCACCGACGAAGACCCCGCGCAACTCGCACAAATGAAAACGGAGAAGCACGACTTCCAACCGCCTCTCGACATCGTCGACGGCGCGGCCCGCGTCTGCGACCCATTCTTCGACGGCATCCTCACCGGCAAACACTGGTCCGGAAAATTCCTAAAAGACTACTTCCCGACCGACTGGTGATATTCACCCACTGCGCTTCGCGCTCGTGGGCGAGGCTCACAGGTCGGCGAGGATTTTTTTGATTTTCGGTTGGCGGTAGTTCGTTTGGCGGGTGTTTTTCAACGTCGTCACGAATTTGAGTTGGCGTTGAACCATGACTTCGAAAACGTCCAAGAGGCCGTCGTGGTGGCGCGAAGAGGCGTCGACGCCGGACATCCCGTCGAAGAGCTCGATGGTTCTGTGGATGGCTTCGATCGTCGACACGCAGCCGGGAGCGGGTTGCTTGCGCACGCGAAACGCCGAAGGTTTTTCCGGGCTGAAGCAGATTCGCGGAAGCTTTCGCAAATTCTCGCTTCTCATCATCTTCCGCGCCGTCGCCCACGTTCCGTCGATGACGAAAATCACAGGTTCTCGCTTCTCGTCGATCATCTCGGCTCGTTCAGCCGGGGACATCTTCGATAAGTTTCGTGCTTCGTTGCCGGGGTACAAAATGAAGGGCTGGAGGCGCGGGTCGGCGAGGACTTCGTTCACCTGGGCGCTGTCGGTATAGTCTTGCCCCGCGACGAGGATCGAACGCTCGAGACAGAGGTGCGACATTCTCCCCGTCGCGATCCGTCTTTTCACCTCGATCGGATGGATCAAGATCACGAAGCGCAGGCCGGGATCGAATTTCCGGACGTGCGCGCAGTAGCAGCCGAAGCTGGGCTGACGACACGTCATGCACATCTCGCGGGTGCGAGGTGCGGCCTCTGCCATTTTCCTTTTTCGATCCAGATACGTTTCGACGTCCACTCTAGCCAATTCTCTCCAAAAACGAATTCTCGTGCCAGCTCTCTTTGAGACGAACTCTCGGAGTTTTGTTTATAAGCCAACCGATTCTTAAGATTTCGGGCTGTGTCTCGATTGTCTCGGCGACCGAAGAGTCTGTCACCATGAGTAAAGAGATCGAATCCAGATATGCGCCAGTCCGCCGCTTCAAACGACGCAAACTCGTCGGCCGCGTCGCCGTCGTCATGGAAGGTCGCCTTCGTTTCGAGACGGCGGCCGAAATCAGCGAGGGCGGGATGCTGCTCAGAATGAAGGAGCCCATGGCGATCGGCACTTCGCTCGAGCTGAGGTTCTTCCTTCCCAACGACGTCTTCGTTTCGGCGCACGCCGATGTCGGATACAAGCTGGAACCCCATGAGGGAGTTCACTTCTTGGGATTGCGATTCGTGGAGTTGAGTGAGGAGATGCGCGAACGCATCTCCCGTTTCGTCGCGAGCGCCTAAGGGGGCTCGAAATCAGAGCGTGTCGAAGAGCTCGTGGGTGTGCGGATGGACCAGCGTGGTCGAGTTCTTGTAGATCCGCGCCGTCTTGTAAAGCGAGCGCATCGCCTCACCTTTCGGCATGAACTTGTACGTGTCGGGATACAAACGCACGAGCTCCTGGTGGATCTTCTTCGTGTGCTTTCCGCTCACGGTCGGGAACAGGTGATGCTCGACGTGATAACCGAAATTCAAGTTCAGCCACTCGAGGACCGGATGATTCGTCACGCTGAGTGAGTTCACCAACGGATCGTTCTCGGAGGTCAGCGGCGAAAGGTTGTGGTTCGTCGAGATGTAGCTCATGAGCAGATAGTTCTGAGCCATGAACGGGATCACGAAAACGTACAGCCAATTCGCCGGCCCCGCCACCGCGAGCAAAGCCGACATGATCGCGACCTGTGCGACGAACTCGATCGTCGAACGTCGCTGATTCATCGAATCGAAATTGCCGTTGCGGAACCGCAACCAAACTTGAGCGACCAAGTTGTGGAACGAGAACCAGAAGAAGAAATAGAGAACGCTCCGTTTGCGGCCCGAGCCGGGCGTGAACGGGAACATGAACTGGACGAACTTGCTGCTCTTGAAGATTCGCAACGTCGGGAACGCATCCGGGTCGCGAATGATCTGCTGGGTCTTCCCGTGATGGAGCTTGTTGTGCGAATGCTTCCAGTAGGTCGGCGCGAGCAGGAACGGCATCAAGCCGAAGAACCCGAGGAACTCCTGGAGCTTCGAATTTTTCGTGACGCTGCCGTGGAGGAGCTCGTGGACGACGAAGCCCATCGTTCCGTTGCAAAGACCGATGAACAGTCCGCACAAGAGCTTCAACGGCCAAGGAAGATCGAGGAAGACGATGGCCGCGAAGCCACCGATCGCGCCGAGCGCACACGCCGCGTACCAGCCGATGCGGCCCGGATTCGGGAGAAAGACTTCGGGCCCGAGGTGAGGCATGACCTCGCGACGGTAGTGACCGACGGTTTTCAGTTCGGGTTCTGATGAATCTTTTTTGAGTGCGATTGGTTCCATGGCCGCCGTATTCGGAATGAACTCAGGTGTCGTTTCGATCATATCCAACTTTCAAATAGCGCTTTCAGATAGCGTTCGTCCGAACGGCGAGATGAGCCGCTACGGAAGGTTCCTTTTCGTTTCGATTGGGCTAACTTTAGCTATAAATTCAGTCAGATTCCAAGCCGTACCTTTCGGTAAGGTGATACCCGAACGCATTCCTCACAATTTCCTTGCCGCGCCTTGTAGTCGAATTGGCTTGAAATAGAGTCCACGCACCTGAAGCCTGAACGAGAAGGAGCCTATTCGAGATGAAACCATTTGCATCGATCGACATGGAAAGTTTGAAGATGACCGCCCTCATCAACGGCATGAGTTTGGCGAAGCTCCCGCTTTTGGCTTTCATCAGCCCACGAGTCGTCAAATGCACCGGCCCGCAGAGCATCGTGCAAGTCGGACTCGGGTTCCGCACGCGGAACCATCTCGGGGTCATGTATTTCGGTGCGCTCGCGATGGGGGCCGAGCTCTCGATCGCGCTCAAAGCCGTTCAAGAAATCCAACGCTCCGGTCAGCGCATCGACTTCTTATTCAAGAATTTCAAATGCGAATTCCACAAGCGGGCCGACGGCGACGTGCAGTTCATCTGCGACGAAGCCGAAGCCGTCGCCGAGTTGATCCAAACCGCCGCCACATCTCCCGACCGGATGGAGCGGACCTTCAAGGGGCGCGCGATCGTCCCCTCGAAGAGCCAGGATTCCATCATGGACTATGAGCTGACGCTGACGGTGAAGAACCGATCGATCGCAGCGGGGCCGTCGAACGGGTCGCCGAAAAAATCAATGAAGCCGTAGCCGCGACCGACAAGATTTCGTTGCCGTAAGCCGCGCACTTTTTCTCTCCCATGCCTTTGATCGCTTCGAGCTCTTCTAGCGTCGCCGGATTCTTTTCGGCGATCTCGAGAAGTGAGCGATTCGTGAGAACGCGGTAAGCCGCAACCGCGTCGCATGAAGCGCGCTCGCGACGCCACGCTCGCAGACGCTCTATTCTTTCTTG
>JAZKJB010000401.1:12157-32890 GCA_040384505.1 Bdellovibrionota bacterium
CTGCTGCAGGTATCGCAACCGCGCAGGACGCCGCGGCGCCACGTCCGCAGGCGCTCGATTCTCTCCTGTGCGGCGGGATTTTCAGATTGGAGAGCGCTCGACGGCAAGACGAGCCCGAGACGGATCATCACGTCTCTCGTTTCTTGCCTGTCGTAACCGAGCTCTCGCGCGAAAAAATCCGCGAACGTCGCATGACCATACTCCTTCCACAACTTTCGCTCGTGTACCTCGTTGAGGAAAAGCACGAGCTGCTCACGCACTTCCATTTCGGTCATGCGCAGCTCGATGATTTCGTTCTTCAGTTCTCTAGGGTTCATCATTCGGACCTCCTTCACTCGGGGAGGTCACGTGCACGTCGGGTTCCAACGCGAGAACGCTTCGACGGCGGAGCGAACGACGGGACGGATCGAAGACCGGATGTCAGCAGACGAGGCGTGTCAGTCGACGAGACGCGTGTAAACCGCGAGGAAACTCAACGTCGCAGCGACAATCCAAAGCGTCACACCGAGTCCGAAAACACGAACCCCGACCTTCTTCAGGAGCTCGAGCGAAATTCCCGTGCCGATCAAAAAGAGTGCGACGGTCAGGACCCTTTTTCCAGCGAACGAAATCCAATCTCCCGCGGCTTCGAGGCCCGGAATGAAAGTGAAGATCGCGGCAGTCAGCAAAAAACCAAAAATGAACATCGGCGGTCGTGCCGCGACCCGCTTCTTTCCGCCTCGGCTCATCGCATACGCGAAACCGAAGGCGACGGGAACGATCCACAAAGCCCTCGCGAGTTTCACCGTCGTCGCCACCTGCAAGGCCTCCGCCCCGTATTGCATCGACGCGCCGACGACCGAGCTCGTGTCGTGGATCGCGAGCGCGCTCCAGAGCCCGAACTGATTTTGGTCGAGAGCGAAGAAATGACCGATGGGCGGAAAGAGGAACAGTCCGCACGCGTTCAAGAGAAATACGGTTCCGAGTGAAGCCGACGTTTCGGAGTCTTCCGCCCCGATCACCGGCGCGACGGCCGCGATTGCACTTCCTCCGCAGATCGCGGTTCCCGTCGAGATCAAATAGGTATTGTTTCGACCGACCCCGAAGAAACGCCCGAGCACGATGCCGAACGCCAACGTCAGCGCGATCCCGATCGCGGTCATCGCAAAGCCACGAACGCCCGCTTCGCCGACGACGATCAGATTCATGCCGGCACCGAGACAGACGATCGCGTAGGCCAAGAACTTCGGCGTGAGCTTGCGCGTTCGCGCCACGTACGGATTTCCGCAGGTCAATGCGATCAAGATCCCGGCGGCCAAGGCAAGAGCGCCCGAAACTGCGGGATAGAGACAGAGCAGAGCTCCGAGAGGCACAAGTACGGCGCCGAATCGCGTCTTCATCGTGCCTAGTATTTTACGCACCGATCGAAGTGGTCTACAACAACAGGTAAGTGCCAGGACCAGCGAAAGGACACACAGGTGAAAACGAGCGTTCGAGATATCGCCACCGAGTTCAAGCCCGCCGGGCTCGTCACCGAGATCACGGGCGATCAAGACACCCGGATCGAACGCATCGCGGCCATCGAGAACTGCGGGCCCGGCGATCTCGTCTTCGTCGACAAGCCCGAGCACACCTCGCTCGTTCGGTCGCGCAAGCCTTCGGTCGTCGTGACCCGAGCCGAACTCAAAATTCATCTTCAAGACATCAAAGGCCTCGTCGTCGTCACAACTCCGCACGTCCCCCTCGCCCACGCGCTTTTGAAACAACGCTACGGCGATCGCGATTACACTCGTTCGGGTTGGACCGGTATTCATCCGTCGGCGGTCGTCCATGAAACCGCCGAGATCGGAGCCGGTACGGTCATCGAACCGCGGGCGGTGATCGCCGCAGGAGTCAAAATCGGGAAGAACTGCCGGATCATGGCCGGCGCCGTCGTGGAGAACGACGTGACGATCGGAGAGAGCTCGATTCTGCATCCCAACGTCGTCATCGGTTACGGCTGCAAGCTCGGTCGCGAAGTCGTGATCGAATCGGGTTCGGTCATCGGCTCGGAAGGTTATGGTTTCGCCCAAGATCAAAAGCGAAAATCCCATGCGATCCCCCAAACGGGAATCGTGGTCCTCGAAGACCGCGTTCGCATCGGAGCGAACTGCTGCATCGATCGCGCGACCTACCACGAGACGAAGATCGGTGCGGGCACCAAGCTCGACAATCTCTGCCATGTCGCTCACAACGTGCAAATCGGAGAAGATTGCCTGCTCACCGCGATGTTCGTCGTCGCGGGCTCGTCGAAGATCGGAAACAGAGTGATGGCGAGTGGACAATCCGGAGTGATCGACCACATGAGCGTCTGCGACGACGCGGTCTTGCTCCACCGCGCCGGCGTCACGAGAGACGTGGAAAAGCCAGGCGCCTACGCCGGCCTCCCCGTTCAACCGTTGAGCGAGTATCTAAAGAACGTCGCGGCGCTAAAATCCGTCAGCGAAATGCGCACGCGTCTGATCCACGTCGAAAAACGCTTGGGCATCCACGACAACTGATCAAGGCGCCGGCGGCGCGGCTGGCTCGTCGATGTAAGTTCGCGTGTCGTCTTCTCGGAGGACTTGCGCGAGTTGCGCGGTTCCTTGATTCGAAACGCTGATGAACATTTGATCGTCGCTTCGGACTTTGAATTGCTCTTTCAGCATGATCTCGTCGTGACGCTTGAACTTCTCGATCAAGTTGTCGACGCGGGCCCGAGGCATTCCGCGATCCACCAAGAGATCCCCGACGAATTGCACGCTCGAGTCGAACGTCTCGCGTTTGATGTGAGGAACGCCGAGCTCCATCAATTCGAACGCGTGACCCCGATTCCTCGCCCGCGCGAAAATCGTGAGGTTCGGGAAGTGTTCTTTCGCGATCCGCGCCGCCGCGAGCGACTTCTCAGCGTCGTCGATCGCGATCACGAAATACTTCGCGCGAGCCGCTCCGGCCGCCTGCAAGAGATCGAGACGAGAAGCATCACCGTAATAGACCTTGTTACCGAAACGACGGAGCAACTCGATTTGATCCGAATCGTGGTCGATCGAGACGAAGCGAATTCCCTGCGCGCGAAGAAGTCGGCCGAACATCTGGCCGAAGCGGCCGAGGCCCGCGATGATGATCTCCGGGGCTTCGTCTTCGATCTTGTCGTACTCCGGCTTCAGTTTCGTTTTCGCCGCTCGCAACACTCTCTCGCTGAGCAAGCCGACGATGGGACTCATGGCCATCGAGATCGTGATCACGACCGTCAAGAGCGCGAGCGTTTCGCTCTCGGCGAGCTTCGATTGAAGGGCGATCGCGAAAATCACGAAGGCGAATTCTCCACCTTGCGAAATCGTGAGCGCCATCATCTTCGAATTCGCGTGGCTCAAGCTGAACAGCCGTCCCGAAGCATAGATCAGGAGTGCTTTGACGGTCATGTAACCGACTGCGAGCGAAACGACGAGCAGTGGTCGGGCGGCGATCACGTCGAGACTCACGCCCATTCCGACCGCGATGAAGAAGAGGCCCATCAACAAGCTCTTGAACGGCTCGAGGTTCGCTTCGATTTCGTGGCGATACTCGGAATCGGCGAGCAGAACGCCCGCGATGAAGGTCCCGAGTGCCGCCGACAGGCCGACCTTCAGCATCAGGGCCGAGACCCCGAGAACCACGAGGAGTGTCGCCGCCGTGAAAATCTCCCGGGTCCGCGTGGAGGCGATGAATCGGAACACGGGCCGGATCAAGAAACGGCTCGCGATGATGAGCCCGATCAAACTGAGGATCGCGGCCGAGCCCTGAAGAGTCGGCGTCGACGGCGACATCATCCCGATCGCGGGGATCACGGCGAGCGCCGGAATCGCGACGAGATCCTGCATCAAGAGAACGGCGAAGCTCGAACGGCCGAACTCGGTGTTGAATTGATTCTTCTCGGTCAGGGTCTGGATCGCGAAAGCCGTCGAAGAAAGTGAAAGCGCGAAGCCGAGGACGGCCGCCGTCGTCATGTCGAGACCGACGAGGAGACCGAACCCGAAGAACACCAACGAACATGAAACGATCTGCACTCCGCCGAGGCCGACGAGATGCTTTCTCATTCCCCAGAGTTTTCCCGGGTGAATTTCGAGGCCGATCAGGAAGAGAAGGAAAATCACTCCGAGCTCGCTGAAATGGATCACGCTCTCGGCATCGTGGATGAGCCCGAGAACGTCGGGACCGACGAGGATGCCCGCGACGAGGTAACCGAGAACCGCGCCGAGGCCCAGCCAACGGAAGATCGGCACGAGAACGACGGAAGCTCCGATGAAGACGAGGGCTTGCTGAAGAATGGTGTCCATGCCCGAAGCTTAAGTTCTCGCGGTGAGACACGCAATTACGGAGTCCGTGTCGCCTCAGGGAATCTGGCGATAATAGCGGTCGACGGCCTGCTTGAGCGTCGCGAGATCGACGGGCTTTCGCAAATAATGCGAGATTTTCAGATCTTTGATCACCTCGAGACCCGAAGTCGCGACGATCGGCGTGGCCTTGAAGATCTCAGGGAGCTCCGCTTCGAACGTCGAAAGGAAGGTCTTCCCGTCGACGCCCTTCATGATCATGTCGAGGAAGATGAGGCCGGGTCGTAGACCAGCGTGAAGGCTCTTCATCGCGGCGGCTCCGTCGGTCGCGGTTTCGACGACGTATCCATCACCGGACAAAAAGATCTTCATGAGCGAACGCATGTCCGCATTGTCGTCGACCACCAGAATCGGAGCTTTCATCTAACCTCATCCATCACAAATCGAAGTCACTGCTGTTGCTGTTGTTGCTGCTGTAAGAGCTGTTCTTCGATGGAACTCGCTCGCACTCGCGACCGTGTCCCGGCTAGAGCAACGTCGGTCGTCAGTCGACCCTCGCGAACGAGTCGTTCGACCTGGCTCGCGAACGCGCGCTGGACGAGATCGAGGGTATCGGCAGAAGTGAACACGTTACGTTCCTCGACCCGCATGACGTAATCGAAGAGCGACGTCTCAGCGACGCGGTCGGCTTCGGCGCGCGCTTCGTTCGCACGACGGCGAACCGTGGCATCGGGATGCTGGGCGTATTTTTCATGCACCCCGCGAAGGTAACCGATCGTTTGCCCGCGAATGTCCGCCGCTCCCAGGATGACGCTCGTCAGATACTTCTCCGCCTGCGTCCGACCTCTGACTGCCATTTCGAGGCGCTGTCCGGAAGTCGGCGGCTCGTACTTCTCCCAGCGGATCTTATGCAGAGTTCGAGCGACGGCTGTGATGTCGGGATAGAGGATGCGCGAAGCGTAGGAAAGTCCTCCGACGGTTTGCCAGAACCGTGTCGGACGCACTTGCGCGCCAGAGTTGAAAACGGTCGGCCGATTCTGCTTTTCCATTTCCATCTCGGCGCGAACGGCGCGAGTTTCCCCACTGCGTTGGAAATCGATGTCGTCCACGCTTCGCGAGACCGCAGTTTTCGCGGCTTCGATCGGCGCTGCGCCCTTCGCGAGCTCTTCACGATAGAATCCGAGCCAATCGCGGAAATGGACCATCTCGTGCGCGATGCCCGTCAGGAGTTGGTTTTGATTGAGATCGATGTCGATGACCGGCCGTCCTTCGCGATCGACCCCGAATTCGGCAGAAGGAGGAGATTCGAGGAGCTCTCCGCTCTTCGCTCTCTGTCTGACGTAGCGGATCGTGCCGCCGACTGCTCCGAGCTCGGCGATGAATCCGTTCATGACCTGGTCCGTCGTTTTGATCACTCGTCCGACCTGGACGATCTCGATCGATCGGCCGAACCATGACGTCTCACGGAGAACTTTCGGCGCCATCGCTTCGAGAGTGACGTGCTCACGCAGGAACGTGGCGAAATCGAGAGGCGCGTGCGCTGCCGTGGATTTCACGTTGAAATAGGTATGTTGCTTCGGCCGAAGCGATGAAGTCGCTCGCAGGCCCGGCACTTCGACGTTCGTGATCGTATCGGCGACGATGCGATCGACACCGCGATGTTGGAAATTCGTGCGCGAGAGCAGAGTCGTCCGATAGTCCTTCAAGTCCTGACGGAACTTCGCGAGCGTGATCTCCCCGGAATTGAATTTCTTCAGCGTCGTCATGAACTGCGAGCTCTCGAGACCGAGCTCGGAGATCACTTCTTTGTGGAGCTGAACGAGGACTTCGAGACGGTTCCAGCTCCTGGTCGAATCGGAGAGATACGGATTCACGGGAGCCACTTCGCGAAGTTTCACTTCCGCCGTGGGACCTTCGTAGGCGATCTCCATCACCTCACGAACGGCGTCGAAATACTTCGTCAGGTTTTCTTTCGACGATCGAGTGAGCGGGAGGCTTGCACGACCTGCCGGCAAAACGGTTCGTCCGGGGTCGCGAGTGCGTTGGCCTGCAGGATCGAGAATCACGCCGATGCCGTAGCCCGCGCCCTGAGACGTGTTCGTCGAAGGACTCAAGCGCTTGGCCGCGCGAACGAGGAACGAGTTCGTGCCGGCGCGGACCCCACCATTGGCATCCATGAAGACGAAGAAGCGCCAGTCGGGAACGGTCGTTCCCCACTTCCAGCCTTTACCTTCTTGTACGGGAGTGGTCATCACTGCCGCAGTGGTAAAATCTTGGATCGTGAGAACGGGCTGTCGTCCCGTTCGCTTCGCATCCGCTCGGTCCGTTTTCACTTTTTGAACGACGGCGTCGAGCTCCGCGCGAGACAAGAGCGGCCCGAGATAAACGCCGACACCGCCCGACTCGTCGGGAACCTTCACGACGAACTTCTCGGGATGCGCGTAGAACTCACCGACTTCTTTTTCGGTCAACGTGCGCGGCGGACCAGCGGTCGGAGCCTTCGTCCCAGGTGTCTTGAATCGATGAGCGAGATGGCGGTTGATGATCTCGAAGACTCGCTTGTCGTCGATCACACGACCACCGAGTCCGCTGAAATAGAGTTTTTTCGACCGGATCAAACTCGCGAACGAACTGCTCGGCTCCGTGTTCGGTCGCGATGGATCGCGGCCGATTTGCCCGAGGCTGTATTGCGCGACGAGAGGCTTTCCCGCCGAATCGGTTTCGACACCGACCTTTTCGCCTTTCTCGTTTTTCTTCCAGACGTACTCGACGCCGTTACGGAGTGGGGTGCCCCACTTGCGGCCGAGCTCTACGTTGTCCTTCAACTCCGGCAAGATCCAACCGATTCCGTCTTTCGCAGAATTCAAGAAGGCCGATTCTTCGACACGTCCATAGATGCCGGTGACTTTCGGATGCTTCTCTCCCCGACCGGTGTCGAGATAAACGAAGCCGTCGCGACCCTGGTAGAGATCTTGGCTTTTCACGAGAGGCATTCCCGAGAAAGTGCTGATGGCCGCGACGTCGGGATTCGCAGCGTTGAAAGAGCCCGGGCCGATGATGACCGAGATTCCGTCCGCTTGCCCCGTGTACTGACGAGCGTTGCTCTCGATCGCCTCGCGAAGGACTTCGAACGTCTTGTCGTCGAGGATTTGATCTTTGAACTTCGCATAGAGCGCGGGATCTTTTTGGCGCACGAGCTCGAGAAGCTGAATGTTGTTCGAAAGCCCGCTCGGTGTTCCGCTATTGAACTCGTAGTAGATCGCCGTGACTCTCTGGAGCGTGTCGATCGCGGCGTCGAAGCCGATCACCGGTAAAAATCCGTAGTCCTTCAGATTCGAATCGATCATCGCGGTCTCGAAGTAAACGGAATCAGCGACGATGTCGACGAGACGCCGTTGCTCGAGGACGGGAAGACCGTCGATTTCGAGATACTTCACGATTTCAGCGAAGGCCGCCTGCTTGGTCGCGGCATCTTGCGATTTATAACGAGTGAAGAGATCGCCGGAAGAATAGATTCTCTGAAGCAGGAAACGCAGCGAACGCGCGACCGGTGCCATCGACTCGATTTGCTGGTCGAAGAATGCTTTTTCCAGAGGGACGATCGCACCGCTCACACGAGGAGCGAATTCGATGTCGTAGTGGCCCGTCGCGGGATTTTTTTTCTGGAACGTGTTTCCGTTTCGCGCGTGACCATTGGTCAAGGCCTCGTCCATGCGCGCTTGAACGTCGGCACGACGAGCGAGAACGAAATCGACCACTTCACGAAAGCGAGTTTCACGGTAATAGCTGTTCGCGGGAAACACGGCGACGGAGCCGTCTTTGTTCTCGAGCCTCAACGCATCGGAGTCGCGGACTTTCACGAACGGCGAGCGGTAGAACAAATCCACGCACGTCATGTCGGCCCGAGCGACACTCGGTGACCCGAGCTGCGTGCTCGCGATCAACAGGAGGGCCATGTTTCGAGCTCGAATGGACGGACGCATGCGCGATGACTCCTTTGGGACTCGAGGCCCATCAGGAGCAAGGGGCGTGCGCGGTGGAAGTTTCGGCGCTCTTTCGGGTCGATCCGAAGCGCCATTATAAGATATCGAAATCTGGAGGTTATTTGCAGTCGCGGGAAGGAGTTCGGTCAGGTGCGCGAGGCACTCAGGGGCCCCGCCGCGCGAAATGACGAGATACGCTCGACGATGTCGACGAGTTCGCCACCAGGCGGCTCAAGACGCCTTGCGGTCGTTCATGACCTCTTCGAGATGCTTTCGGAACTCGGGGTACGACGTCGACACCCGGTCGAAAGCGTCCCGATGGAGCAGGTAAGCATCGCAGAACGTCGTCGCTCGGACTGTCGCGGTTCGCGGCTTCTCTGAAACGAGCGCCATTTCTCCGAAGAAACTTCCGTCACCGAGAGTCGCGACGACGTTTCCGTCGCGGGTCACGATTTCGACGCTTCCACTTTGGATGAAGTAAAGCGAATCGCCGTGCTCGTCGACTTTGAAAACCTTTTCTCCGGGAACGAAGATGCGAGGCTCGAGCTCGTTCATCAATTCACTCAAGAGATCCTGATCGGCACCGCGAAGGAAGGGGACCTTCTCGATGATCGGTCGATTAATGTGCATGATGAGCTCGGACTGGATCTTCGCCGGCAGGTCGTCGAGAAGCGTCTTGTCGTGATAGCCCTTCTTCGTCTTCCACATGTAGTGATAGTACGACCGGACGTTCGCGCGAAGCGCGCTCGGCGTATGGTGAATGTTCATGAAGGTCTCGATCTTGTCGAGATTGTCCATGTGATGCTCTCGAGCCGCGTCCGAGCGGGCGACGATGCCGGCGACATTGCTCAAGATGAAACCGAACACGCCGACACCGGCCACTTGCACGCAACAGCAGTAAATCATCTGTGGAATCGTCTTCGCGGCGATGTCTCCGTAGCCGACCGTCGTCAGAGTCGTGAACGTCCAGTAAACCGCCTTCACGTAGGCGAGTACGTGGTCTGTTTCGGGCCCCGAGGTTCCGCTTCCGAGCGCGATCCAACCACACGCGACCAGATGAACGAGAAGCGGGAGAAAAACGGCCAGCGGAGCGAGTCGATACGTGAGGGGCTTCAGCGACGGAAAACCGTCCAGGAAAGCGCGCACGTGATTGATGTGTCGTATGGTCGTGAGATTGAGGAACAAGATCCAACCCAACGTGACGTCGAAAAGCGCAAAGGCGATGAACGAGAGCGGCAGGAAGCAGAGTGCATCGAGGATCACACCGACGTTCAGCCACGAGCGGAACTTTCGGGGATTGAGATCGTGCTCGGTGAAATAGTGGATGATGTTGATGAACGACACCGACGCGATCAAGACGTTCGAGAACAACTCTTGTGTCGCGCTCGGAGCGAAACCGAGCAAACGGAACGGAAGCCAGAGGCCCACGAGGAAGGCTCCGACGATCGATCCCAGTCTCAAGAGTTGCGTGCGGTTCATGGTGGACTCATCGGGACTTCTGACGCGCTCCTCGACGGACCTCGGTCCTGACGTAAACTGAATAGATCGCTGGTTTTCCCTAGGGCAAGCGAAGTTTCTCCCCTCGCGTACCCTCGCCTTGAGCGTGTCAAAGAGGTGCTCGCCGAGGGGTCCGGACAGGCCGATAAGCTAGGTATGAGACACTTGAAGAAGACCGGGATTCTTTCGGCTCTGGCCGCTGGCGTCTTGTTCTTGATCCTGTTTCAAAACATGTCACTCGTGGAATTCGCCGCGCTCAACATCGCCGGCGTCGACGAATCGGCCCGGCGCGGACAAGCTCGTGAGCTCCTGGGCGACCACTACGACGGGAGCTTCGCGCAAAAGCTGGAGGACCAGGAGTATCTCAATTACCTCGTGTACCAGAAGCTGCAGAAAGCGTTGGGCGCCAAGTGGGAGCAACGTCTCCCGGATCTCACGCGAGTCCTGATCCACGACGCGAGAGCGTCTCGTTTCGATCCGGTCTTCATCCTCGCCATCATCCAGACCGAGAGCAGCTTCAATCCCAACGCGATCGGCGGCGCGGGCGAGATCGGTCTCATGCAGATCAAGCCCGCGACGGCGGAGTGGATCGCGAACAAAGAAGGAATCGAGTGGCTCGGGAAGGACTCCCTCTTCGACCCGATGATCAATATCAGGATCGGGATCCGCTACTTCGCCTATCTACGATCGTCGTTCGATCACAGCGCGAATCACTACGTGTCCGCGTACAACATGGGACCGGGCAACGTGCGGAAGCTCGAGCGAAACGTCGCGAGCACGGGAGTCGATCTTCGCTTGATCAAACCCGAGTACGCCTCGCGCGTGCTGAAGAACTACAATCAGATCTACGATCAGATGTCGCGCGAACAGTTCGACCTTCAGAAGTTCGCGCTGTTCAGAGAGTCTTCGCGTCCACGACGAACCGATACTTCACTTGGCCTTTGACCGTTCGGTCGTAGGCTTCGTTGATCCGATCCGCTGGAATCAGTTCGATGTCCGAGAAAACTTTCTTCTTCGCGCAGAAATCCAACATCTCTTGCGTTTCCTTGATGCCGCCGATGAGCGACCCCGTCAGACGTTTGCGTCCACCGATCAACGCGAAGGCGCCGACCTGGTTCGGCTCGGGCGCGGCCCCCACGAGCACGTGCGTCCCATCGATCTTCAGCGACTGGAGATAGGGATTGAAGTCGTGCGGAGCGGAAACCGTGTCGATGATCAGATCGAGCTTTCCCGCCCACGGAGCGAAGTTCGCCGGATCTTTGGAGATCACGAAATGCTTCGCGCCGAGCTTCTTCGCGTCGGCTTCTTTGTTCGGTGACGTGCTGAAGACGACGACTTCGGCTCCCATCGCCTTCGCGATCTTCACGGCCATGTGACCGAGACCGCCGAGCCCGACGACTCCGACTTTTTTTCCTTTCTTCGTGCCGTAGCGCTTGAGAGGAGAGTAGGTCGTGATGCCGGCACAGAGAAGCGGCGCCACGCGTTCGAGCGGCAAGCCTTTTTTGATCTTCAACGTGTACTTGTCGCGAACCGTGATGTGAGAAGCGTAACCTCCGTACGTCGGAGTCTTCTTGTCGAGCTCGGTTCCGTTGTACGTGAACGAGCAGCCTTTCGTGCAGAATTGCTCTTCGTTCTTCTTGCAGTTCTCGCACTTGCCGCACGAATCGACGAAGCAGCCGACGCCGGCCAGATCGCCGACTTTGAATTTCTTCACTTTCTTCCCGACCCGGATCACTCGTCCGACGATCTCGTGCCCGGGAACACAGGGATAGTGCGTCGGTCCCCACTCCCCTCGCGCCGTGTGGATGTCGGAGTGGCAGACGCCGCAGAAATCGATTTCGATCACGACGTCGTCCGCTCGCGGCTCGCGGCGCTCGATCTGAAAAGGGGCGATGGGTGATGTAGCGGATTGAGCTGCGTAAGCTTTTGCTTTGATCATTTTTTGTTTCCCCAAATTTCAGTGCTGCGTTTGTCGCGTCCGCAACCGATTCGATATTTCTCGTAGCGCTCGGGATCGTTCTTCGCGAAATCCTGGTGATAATCTTCCGCCGGATAGAAAATCGCGGCCGCTTTGATCTGCGTCGTGATCTTCTCGCCCTTCAGCGTCGGCAGCTTCAGCACTTCCGCCAAAGATTCTTCCGCGAGTTTCTTTTCTTCGGCGTTCGCGTACCAGATCACGGCTTTGTACTCTTCGCCTTTGTCACAGAACTGTCCGCGAGGATCGACGGGATCGATTTTGTGCCAATAAGTTTCGAGAAGCTCTTTGTAGGTCACTCTTTTGGGATCGTAGGTGACCTTCACCGATTCGAAATGCCCGGTCGTTCCGGTGTTGACGTCTTCGTAAGTCGGATTCGGTTTCGTTCCACCCGAATATCCGGAAACGGCTTCTTTCACTCCGGGCGCACTTTCGAAGGCTTTCTCCATGCTCCAGAAGCAACCACCGGAAAAAATCGCCGTCGCGGGCGGAACCGCAGGCGCGGGTTTGATGGCGAGCGCTTCGAGCGAAAAAAGGAGAGCGAGCGAAAGGAGGATTTTCATCAGGTGCTCCACATGAGGCCGGGTTCGGGATCGACATTGAAACAATCCCGCGCACCTTTGGCAAACACACGAGGCGTCATGGCCCTAGGTCTCGTTGCTTCGGCCGACGAAGGCGAGCTTAATGGTCACTCCAAAAAAGGAGTGACCATGTACTACCAGCTCACGATCCCCTCGTTCATCCAGGGCCTTCGCAACCTCTCGGCGTGTCTCGACAAAGGCGCCGGCTTCGCCGACTCGAAGAAGTTCGAATCCGAAGTGCTTTGCAACTCGCGCCTCGCGCCCGATCAATTCAACCTCATTCGCCAAGTTCAGATCGCGTGCGACACCGCCAAGCTGTGCGCTTCGCGCCTCACTGGCAAAGACGCTCCGTCGAACCCCGATTCGGAGAAGACGATCGCGGAGCTGAAAACTCGCATTCAGTCGACGATCTCGTATCTCGAGAAATTCACGGAAAAAGATTACTCGGAAGCGGCGAACCGCAAAGTGACGCAGAAGCGCTGGGAAGACAAATGGCTCACCGGTGAAGACTATCTCCTTCACCATGCGCTCCCGAACTTCTATTTTCACGTGACGACGGCGTACGCGATCCTTCGCCACAACGGCGTCCCGGTCGGCAAAGGCGATTTCCTCGGCGAACTGCCGTTCAAGAAGTAAACTGTAATAAACTTAGCGGTCCGTGCCGGTCACGGTGAAGTTCACCGACGGACCGGGCACGGAGCCATTGGGACGGATGTTTCCGCTGCGACCGAGAAGTTGATCGTGGGAAACCTGTTTGAGCTTGCGGTCGTTCATGCGGGCCATCAGGTCCATCTGCTCCGCGGTCGGAATCAGATTCGGATCAAGGGCCCGGAGCTCACGAAGTTCTCGGTCCTCGATATCGGCGCGTTCGTCGCGCTGAGGAGCGATCGCTTCCCGTTCGCGATCGGGCCTCTGAACCCTCTCGAGTGTTTCGCGAATTCGGAAAGCATCCATCACGACGCGATCGTCGTCGCTCGAAGCTCCACCGAACTGCCAACGGAGGGAGAACGCTTTTTCAGCGGGCCCGGCCATGGCCGATGTCGCCATCGCCATGAATAGCGTGAGATGTATCAATCCGAGACGCATTGGAAATCCTCCCGAGAACACCTCTAGAACATGCATCGAAAGGGCCAAGCAAGAGTCGAAGGAAGCCGTCGTCACGGCCTCACCATGGCGAACTTCCAGACATGCGCTCATCGGGTGCGCAAGGACCTCACATAGGCCAGAGCTTGGCTCGCGGCATTCTCGAACATGTCGGTCTCTCGCTTCATTTTCGTCAGCAGCATTCCGCCTTGCATGATCGAGATGCAGAGATCCGCCAGAGCCTCGGGCTTCGCGCTCGCGACGAGCTCACCCGCGGCTTTCTTCTCGGTGAAGAACCGAGTGAGTCGATTTCGGCTCCATTCGAGAAAGAGCTTCACGTCTTGCCGAAGCAGTTCTTGATCGTCGGTGACGTCGTTTCCGATCGTTCCGATGGGACAAGAGCGCTCGAACTTCACGGACTTCTGGAACTCGATGTACTGCAGGAACCAGTTCTCGAGGTCCTTCCAGGTTTTCACGTCGTAGCCGGTCGGAGCATGCCCGTCTTTGATCACGCCGGTGAGAAATTGGAGCACGGCATGCGTGAGTCCGTCCTTGCTCTTGAAGTAATGTGAGAACTGACCCTTTCCGGTTCCCGATTTGGCCAGCACTTGGTCGACGCTGGTCGCATTCACACCTTGCCGGTGGAACAAGTCCAATGCCGCCTCGACCATTCGCTGTCTCGCGTCGGATTTCAGAGCCATGCCTTATCATTATCTGACTGGTCCATTCAGTACAATCCTTATGTCACACAGTTCTATTTCGACACGTTTTGCGAGTGCGGCTTCGCAAAACTCTCGAGTTCGCACTGATGAGTTGATTTGTACTGTTTGGTACAGTAAAACTGAAGACGACATTTTTGATCCATGCGAAAGGGTAATCCATGAAACGCATTCTCCTCACCGTCGTCGGCGTCTTGGTCCTCGCGATCGTCATCGTCCTCGTCATGGCTGCGAGCAAACCGGACACGTACGTCGTCAGCCGGTCGATCGAAATCGCGACGACGCCCGATGCACCGTTCGCGAAGATCAACGATCTCAAGAAATTCAACGAATGGAATCCCTGGATGAAAGCGGATCCCAATGCGAAATTGAATTACTCCGGTCCTTCGGAAGGACCGAACTCGAGTTACTCATGGGAAAGTACCGTCACGGGCGCCGGTGAGATGACCATCTCCGAAAGCCGCCCGAATGAAGCCGTCGTCTACGACATGCACTTCAAGAAACCGTTCGACGGCAAAGCGAAGGCCTCGTTTTCGCTCGTACCTCAGGGCGAGCTCACGAAAGTGACCTGGTCGATGGAAGGTCAGCAGAAATTCCTCGGAAAGATCATTCATGTCTTCATGGACATGAATCAAATGATCGGCGGCGAATTCGAAAAAGGTCTCGCCGATCTCAAAGCTCAAATCGAGCGGAAGGAGTGAGTCATGCCGAGCACGACGAAAATCGTCCCCAATTTGTGGTTCGACGGCCAAGGTGAGGACGCCGCGCGTTTTTATACGTCGATCTTCCCGAACTCGAAGATCCTGGAGATCACACGTTACCCGAACGTCGGTCAGGAAATTCACGGCAAGCCCGCCGGTTCCGTGATGACCGTCTTGTTCACGATCGAAGGACAAGAGTACATCGCGCTCAACGGCGGCCCTCAGTTCAAGTTCTCGCCGGCTTTCTCGCTTCAAGTGAACGTCGACACCCAAGAGGAGATCGATGCACTTTCCGCGAAACTGTCGGAAGGCGGCGAAGTCGGACCCTGCGGTTGGGTGACCGACAAGTTCGGCTTTTCCTGGCAGGTGGTACCGCGAGTGCTGGAGAAGTGGATCCACGATCCGAATCCCGCGAAAGTCGAGCACGTCATGGCCGCGATGCTGAAAATGAAGAAACTCGACATCTCGAAGTTGAAGCAAGCTTACCAAGCGTAGACAATACCGGGACATGAAGAAGAAAAATCTGCTCTCGACGATTCGACAGGCCCTGAGAGGCGACCATCACGATTACACCTCGGGGCCGATCTCGGAAGCGGTCGTCCTGCTCGCGATCCCGATGATCCTCGAGCTCAGTCTCGAGAGCGTCTTCGCCGTCGTCGACATGTTCTTCGTCGGCAAACTCGGCCAGAACGCGATCGCCACGGTCGGATTGACCGAGTCGATCATCACCATCCTCTATGCGATCGCGATCGGCTTGAGCACGGGTGCAACGGCCATCGTCGCACGTCGTATCGGCGAAAAGGATCCCGATGGTGCCGCACATGCCGGCGCTCAAGGACTCCTTCTTTCGTGCGGTCTCTCGATCGTCCTCGGAATCGTCGGCATGATTTACGCCGCCGAGCTTCTCGCATTGATGGGAGCCTCGGAAGAAGTCGTTCGGGTCGGAACCCGCTTCGCGCAGATTCAACTCGGCGGAAGTCTCGTCATCGTTTTGCTCTTCGTCATCAACGGGATCTTCCGCGGTGCCGGCGATGCCGCGATGGCGATGAGGAGCTTGTGGATCGCGAGCGGAGTGAACATCGTGCTCTGCCCGATCTTCATTCATCTCTTCGGTCTCGATGGCGCGGCCATCGCCACCGTCCTCGGTCGCGGAGCCGGCGTCGCTTATCAAGTTCGCCATCTGTTTCTCGGCCGCGGGATCCTCGCCTTCAAACGCTCGCACTTCTCTCTCGACATCCCCGTGATCGCGAACGTGATCAAGATCGCATCTCCCGCTTCACTCCAGTTTTTGATCGGCGGCGGAAGTTGGATCATTCTCACTCGCCTCGTCGCCGAAGTCGGCGGCATGGGGGCCTCGGCCGGTTATCAAATCGCGGCCCGAAGCTTCATGTTCTTCATGTTGCCGATCTGGGGACTGAGCAACGCCGCTGCGACTCTCGTCGGGCAAAATCTCGGGGCAAAGCAAATCGATCGCGCCGAGCAAAGCGTCTGGGTCACGTTGAAGTACGGCACGATCGTGACGCTTTCTGTGACGGGAATCTTCGTCTTGTTCCCCGAGTCGATCGTGAGAATTTTCACGAACGAAGCGGAGATCGTGAAATTCGGAACGCTCTCTCTCAGGATCTTCGGATCGAGTTTCGTCCTGTTCGGGGTCGGCATGGTGCTCACGCAAGCCTTCAACGGTTCGGGCGACACGAAGACTCCGACCTGGATCAACTTCCTCTCCCTGTGGGTCTTCGGAATTCCGCTCGCCTATTTCCTGGCGCTAGGACTCGACTGGAAAGTCACCGGCGTTTTGGTCTCCTTCCCCGCCGCGCAGATCTTGCTGACGATCCACGCTTACTACCTCTTCAAAAAAGGAAACTGGAAGCGTGTCGAAGTCTAACTGTCCCAAATGCAACTCGGAACACGTCTATGCCGACGGCAATCTCTGGGTTTGTCCCGAGTGCGCTCACGAGTGGAGCCAGTTCGCTGTCGAGACGACGACGAAAGAAGCGCCGACGGACGACGGTCGAATCCGCGATGCGAACGGAAACGTTTTGCAAGATGGCGATAGCGTCACCGTCTTGAAAGAACTTCGAATCAAAGGCTCGTCGTCGGTCGTGAAGGTCGGAACCAAAGTGAAGAACATCCGACTGGTGGACGGCGGCGACGGCCACGACATCGCATGTAAGATCGACGGCATCGGCGCGATCAATTTGAAGTCCGAATTCGTTCGGAAAGCCTGACTCCCGACTTTCGGCGCCCGAGCAGATCAGCCCTTCGGTTGGAACAGCGCCTTGATTTTCGGCGAGTATCTCGAGAAGAACGCCAGGTAGATCATCAACAGACCCATGATGACCGCGAGCACCAAACCTTCGGGCGCGAGAAACGCGTGAACGAGGAAGATGTTCAGCTCGATCGGCGCCAAGATCACGAGTGCGAGCGGCACGAAGTAGCCGGTCACCAGCAGCAGACCGCAGACCAGCTCCGTCGCTTTCAGAAGAGTGAGAAAATATCCCGTCGCCTTCATACCTGCATTGAAGGTCATGAGGCGCTCGGGAAGGTCCGTGGGTTCCGGGACCAGGTCGAGAAAGTAAGTGATCGAGCCGAGCAGGAAAACGAGACCCAAAAGGACACGGGCGACGGTGGGCAAGTGCTTTTTCATGGATGAGTTCCTCCAGATCCATCCTCGGTAGGAGCCGCGCATTTTGCAAGTGAAGGACCCGACCTAGGCCCAGTCAACTGATGTCGTCTAAAAACCGATTCAACTACGTGGGTTTATTCGACTTGCGCCGCCGACAACGAATCGTTCCTTACACGCTCCCGGATCCGACACGCCGTCGCTCCGCGGTCGATCTTTGGATCACGATCGTCAGCACCCTCGTCGTCACGCTGGGACTCTTCCTCGCGGCGGGCCTTCTCTACTTCGATTCGAAAGTCACCGCGCGCATACCGTTCGACGCCTCCGCCTGGCGCGTGAGCTTCACGGTCCCACAATCCGGCTGCGCTCACGACAGGATCGCGGGCGGCGATTGCCCGGCCGCACCAGAGAACGTCGCTCTCTGGGAGAGCACGATCCGACGCGATTCCCCGGACTTCTTCCGTCGCTTCAAGACCACGCATGGCGAAACGTTCTGGCTGGGACTCAAAGTTCCGAAAGAAGAGCTTCACCGTGCCGCCGAAGCTTTCGCTCCGGTCGTGATCCTTCCCCGCGTGAACGGACTCGTCCAAGTTTGGTTCGATGGAGTTCATCAAGCGACGCACGATTTTCAAACCGAACGCCTACCTCTCCGGCTGACACTCTCGAAAGTGAGACTCGTCGAAGAAAAAGATCTCTCGATCGTCATTCGCGTCCTCCCCTATCCGCACCACTCCGTTCCGGAGAGCAGCGCATCGAGCCGAACGGAAGGTTTCTTCACGCCGCGAGACGCGGACCTGTTCACGAGAAGCGTCGTCTTCGTCTCGACGAGCCGGCATCTCATCGCACTCGCCCTCTTCCTCTTGATCGCCGGCTTCATGTGGTCGGTCTCGACCGCGAGCCGCACGAGGGACTATGCCGTCGGCACGCAGCTCGCTCTCTTGATCGCGCTCAGCTCTCTCGTCGCCGTCGATCTTTCGTTGCGAGTCTTCAACGTCGCGAACTTCCAGTCGATCTTCTTCACGCTCCTCGTGCTCGAAGGCGTCTTCATCTCGCGACTCACATGGACGATCCTCCGCGGCTCGCGTGAATCTTCGATCCTCGAAGGCTCGCTCCTCTTGGCCGCGACGTTCCTCGTTTCGATCTGCGTGCCTTCGCAATGGATCGAATCCGTCGGCGCGAGCGTGATGACGTCGGCCGTCCTTCCGCTCGTCTACCTTCTTTGCGCCATTGCCGTCGGGACACGCTTGGTCCGCATGCTCACGCGACCCAACTTCGCTTCCAAAACTCGGATCGAGTTCTTGATCCTCGCGGCCCTTTCGTTAGCGGCGACGGCGGTCGCGTACTTCGTCGAGTCCTCGCAGAGTTCCGGCTTCGAAGTGACGTGGAGTCGTTGGATCAACTTCATCGTCTTGTTCGGGCTCGTCCGCGTCTTCACGAAGTCGAACAAAACCAAAGGAAGCCTGATCGAGCTATGCCCCGCATCTCGTTTCCACAAGCTCGAAACTCTTCCCGAGAAAGTGGAAGGCTGGATCCTCCATCTCGACATCCTGAAGTTCAGCACCGATAGCCAGGTGATGAGCACGATCTTGTCGCATCTCTGGACCATCACGCAGCTCAACGATGGCGACGTGATCAAAGCCGACACCCGCTCGCTCATCGTGATCTTCGAGCGCAAGCATGACGGCTCCGAAGCCGTCGACATGGTCCACGCACTGAGCGAGATGGCAAAATGTTTGAAGGATCTCGAAGAACGATTGCCCATCGTCTTCGCCGACGGAAGTTATGCGACGTCGATTCTCTTCCGCGCCGCCGCTTTGAAGGGTGCGATCGTCCCGACGTGGCAACAAGGCGAAACGGGGCTCTCGAGGCTTCCCGTCTGGAAAGAAACGGACGCTTGCCCTTCGTTGACGGACGCGAGAGAGCTCCTCTCCACGGATCTCGATGCCGCCTGGCGTTCGAACGATGCTTCGATCGTCGTCATGAAAAAGGACGAAGCGGATGAGCTCGCGGAGCGAGTCGGCGTTCCCGCGCGCTCACGAGTGGAGCTCGAGCACGCAGAAGGGGTCGTCGCTCACGTCGCAGGGCGAATGTTCCCGCGCGCTCCGCGGTCGGCCAAGACCGACCGCCGCGCCGTTTAAGCTTGATGGTCGCTGGCTTCCTAAGCAGTATCGGGGAATGTCGATCGACCCGAAAACCCTCTCCAAATTCTGTATTCTCCCTTGGGTTTCGGTTCAGGTGAACCAAGACGGCGCCATCCTCCCGTGCTGCAGAACCGACGAGAAGTATCTCTACGGACAGCTCGACGATTCGACGACGGTCCGAGAAGCCTGGAACTCGGAGAATACGAAGAAAATGCGAAAGGCCATGTTGGCCGGCGAAGATCTTCCGCAGTGCCGCGATTGCCTGAGCTGCGAAAGCAAAGGCGCCCCGAGTATTCGACGGGACTTCAATCGTCGCTTCGCCGCCGACTTCGATCGCGTCGCGCGAACGAAAGCCGACGGTTGGTTCTCTTACGACGAAGGCCTCCGTCATCTCGGAGTTCGCTTCTCGAACGTCTGCAATTTGCGCTGCCGAACTTGTTCACCGAAAAACAGTACGTCTTGGTCGGCCGATGCGAAAGCCGCGGGAATCCCCACACCTCCGACGACGAAGCTCTCGCCGCGTCCGACGTTCGAGGAATTCGCCGCGGACCTCGAACCCATGATCCCGACGCTGAAATCCGTCTACTTCGCGGGCGGAGAACCCCTTCTCGCCGACGGCCACATCCGGTTTCTCGAGATGTTGCTCGCGGCAGGCCGTAAGGACGTCGCGCTGAATTACAATACGAACTTCACCGAACTCGGCCTCGGCTCGAAAAGCATCTTCGAGCTCTGGCACGAGTTCGACGAGATCCACGTCTCCGCGAGTCTCGATGGAGTCGGACGAGTCGCCGAGCTCGTGCGAAAAGGTTGCGATTGGGATTCGATCGTAAAGAACTTCTATCGTCTCGGCTTCTTGCCGAACGTTAAGTTCTCGATTCACTGCACGATCTCGGTCTTGAATTGCTTCCATCTCCCCGAAGCCATCGACGAATGGCTTCGACGAAAGATGATCCACACGCCCGGCATGCTGGAGCTGAACTTCGTGAGGGATCCGGAGTGGTACGACATAATTGAGAAGCAGCTTTGTTGGACCAAGGGTGGCCGCCACAAGGTCACCCAGAAGAAGCTCGCAGAGCCGAAGCTCGACATTAAGACCAGGGTCGGGCAATCGCCTGACGTG
>JAZKJB010000401.1:32900-37436 GCA_040384505.1 Bdellovibrionota bacterium
TGAACGAGCGGGAAAGAGACAGACTTCGTGAGAAGTATGCAACCTATCTCGGGAAACTGAAATCGAGAGTGGATGAGCCGCTCTTCACCGACCTCGAAGCGACGCTCGAGCTGGTTTTGGCGAATCTCTCGGAGCCTCCGCAGGCGGAAGCCCGAAAAAAATTCTGGAAGATCACTTCGACGATCGATCGAATCCGGAACGAAGAGCTCCGGACGCTGATCCCGGAACTCGACTACGACGCTTGAGTCGAATCAGAGAGTCGGACCTTCGGGATTCTCGAGAGTCTCGGTGTTCCGCGAGAGTCGACGAACGGCCGAAGGAGTCGGCTTACGCAGTTGCGCGCCGACGGGACGACGACGTGGCAGCGAGAACGTGAACGTCGTTCCACCGTTGAGATTGCTCTCGGCTTTCACGGTTCCACCGTGCGCCTCGATCACGGTCTTCACGACCGCAAGGCTCACGCCGGCGCCTTGATCCGCGGTCTTCTTGTCTTGCCAGAAGTTGTCGTAGATTCCCGCGAGCTGAGCGTCGGGAACGCCGGGGCCGCCGTCGGCGACCGAGATGTTCACGAACTGTTGATCGCTGCGGACCTTCACGTTCACGCGGCTGTGCTTCTTGCCGAACTTGATCGCGTTCCCGATCAGGCTCGAGAGGACACGCATCACACGCTCACGATCGACGAACGCGAGAACCGACTGGTTCACGGTGTCGAACTGCAAAGTGATGTCTTTTTGCTTGGCCGCAGGCTGGAACATCAACTGCGCATCGTCGAGAATGTCGGAGATGCGAAGCTGATCCATTCTCAGCTGGAGCTCGCTCATGTCCGCCATTTTCTGATCGCGGATGTCTTCGACGATCCCGCGCATCTCGGTGACGGTGCCCTTCAGGAGCTCCGCATCTTCCGCGAGGACGTCGAGGGTGCGAACGGACTTCAAATGTTCGGCGATTTCCTCGACGGCCTTCAAAGGTTCGTCGAAATCTCGCGAAGTCGCCGAGATCACTTCGTCACGGGCGAGGATGGCTTTCTTCGCGGCATCGACCAAGCGCTCGCGCTCGGTGATGTGCTTGCGGCGAACTCTCAGCATACGAGCGACCAAGAGTGACAAGCAGAGGAAGAGGAGGGAGAGCGCCTGCGTGAGCCAAGTCATGCCTTGCGGGATCAACGCTTGGGCGTCGAGTCCGGCCTGGCGCGCACGATCTCTCGCGTGAGCGAGCTCGGCATCGTGTTGCTTCGCGATCTCGTCGAAACTTTGATTCATCTGAGCGAGGAGGGGCGAAGTTTTCGACTGATAGAACTGGCCGACGATCTTGGACTCGGTGTTCTTGTCGCGGAAGTCTTGCGCTTGATCGAAGATCTCTTGCTCTTGCTGCTTGAGACCTTCGATTCGCTTCACGATCTCGCCGATCGCCGGGAGTCCGTATTGAGCTTGGAACTTCGCGAGCTGTTCGGTGAACTGCTGTTTCTCGGCGCGCTGTTTGTCGAAGATCGACTTCGATCCCATCAGGAAGTAAGCGCGGCTGTCTGCGATCTGGGCTTCCGCCAAATTGCGAAGACTCTGCACCTCGATCAACGCGGTCGGATCCACGTTCATCACCGCCGCATTCGCAGCGACCGTTTCCTTCAATTTCATCGCGCCGGTCCAGGCCGCGGCGAGAACGCCGACGAACACGACGAGTAGCGCGAACAGAATCTTACCTTCGATGCTCCAGCCAAATGAGGTCTTGAATTTTTTGTTCATTTTCACCGGATAACAACCGCACGCGTTGCGAGCAACCTATTTGTCGCGAGGACGAGTTGAGACAGGTTTAAGCAAATTTGGTTGTGTAGATTGTTAGCTTCATCTGCGCGTCATTCGAGCGCGTCAGAAGTCGGTCCGGAACTGGGCATTGCCGCCTTCGAAGGTCGGCAGTGTCACCCACTCGTCGAGATCGAAGTTTCCGGCGAGCAACAAAGACGCGCCATTCGAAAACGAGAGTTCGTGAGCGAGTTGGGCTCGACCTTGAAAACGCTCTCGGTTTTGATTGGAAGGAACGAGAGAAAAATCGCCATAGGCGTGGAAGTCCGTCGCTTCGAGCGTGATCTGCGTGTGATCGAACCCTTTCGCTCGTCGTGCGCCCCGAAGACGAGTCGTCACGCTCGGCAGGTGACTCTCGTGCATCACCTTCGCCGCATTTTGGTTCGTCCATCCGCGTGATGCGGAAGTGAGGGCGACTTCGGTCGTCGTCTCATCGTCGTCGGTACCCGAAACGTGAAAGAGCCGCGCGACGATCCGATCTCGTTTCCAGCTCTCGATCGGAAGCGTCGAAGCCCCGACGGGATTCTGTCCTTTGAACGTCGAATCGAATTGAACGCGAAGGCCCGCACTTCGAGCTTCGGCATAGCGCCATTCGACGTCGCCGAACGCGAGAGTTTTCTCGTAGCGAAAGAGGCGCCCTTCTTGCGGCAAATTCCAAGCGACCGGCTTGTCGTAGCGAAAACCGCTTCGCGAGTCGATCGTCGCGCTCGCGATCGTCGACGTCCAACCGAAGGAGATCGGATCCTCGCCGAGGAAGCGATCGGCTAGGTCGTTGTGAGCGCTGCGAGTGAAATCGTGCTGCGTGAAGTAAAGGCGGTTGTCCCAGCCTTCCATCGGCGAAATCGTGACGGCCACGCCTGCGTCATTCGATCGCTTGAAATGCGAAGGCTCTCCGTAACCGCCGATTCGCAACCACGGCTTCAGAGTTTTCGTCAGCTCCAGAACGTGGCGCGACTGATCGATCTCGCGATCGCTCTGCTCGAGATAGGTGAACCGGAAGCGCAGATCGTCCTCGAGGTCGGCATCGAGCTTCGCGCGCGAGTAGATGAGGAAGTGCTGGTTCGTGATGCTACCGACCGTCGTCTCGAACGATCGACCGTTGGTCCACCACGCTCTCTCCCATTCGAAGCGTGGCAAATAGGCGTTCAGCACGGTTTGATATTCGGCATCGATGTCGCCGGGTTTTTCCATTCTCGCGAGCTCGGCTTCGTTCAACCCTTGGAATTCGGGCGAGATGTCGAAGGCCTGGGCGCTCGAGGAGAAGACTAGGGTGATTAAGAAAAGGACGGCACTCGACATGCCGGCGAATTTATCCTCGCCACCGAAAAAACCGAAGGAATTTCATCGGCCGCCAAAATGCACATGATTCCGATGGGTTGACACGCCCCACTTCCGAAGCTTGACCGGCCCGATGTCGTCGTTTATATTTAACTCATTGGTTAATTAACCGATAGGTGTAATATGCATGACCAACTCAGCCTCACGTTCTCGGCTCTCGCGGATCCCACCCGCCGAGCCATGCTCGCGCAGCTCTCGAAAGGAGACGCGAACGTCTCCGATCTCGCGCGACCCTTCTTGAAGGACATGAGCCTCCCCGCCGTGACGAAGCATCTCAAAGTTCTGGAACGAGCGGGTCTCGTGACGAAGACGAAAGAGGCGCAATGGCGACCGTGCAAACTCAACGGCGCTCCGCTGAAAGACGCGACGGACTGGATGGAGCAATACAGGATCTTCTGGGAAGAGAGCTTCGACCGGCTCGAAGAATATTTGAAAACCGTGACGGCAAAATCGAAAACGAAATCGCACACGAAATCGAAAGGAAAGAAAAATGGCCGCAAAAAGTAAACCAAACGAAATTCAGATCACTCGGATCTACGATGCGCCAGTCGCGGCCGTCTGGGACGCATGGACCGATCCGAAAAAAGCGGCGAAGTGGTGGGGGCCGCGCGGTTTCACGATCACCACGCACTCCAAGGATCTTCGTCCCGGCGGTCATTGGTCTTACACCATGCACGGCCCCGACGGAGTCGACTACCCGAACACGACGAAATATTTCGAAGTCGAGAAGCATGCGCTTCTCGTATATGACCACGGCGGACACGCCGAACGGCCCCCGATGTTTCGTGTCACCGTTCGCTTCTCCGAGTCCAAAGGGAAGACGACGATGGACATGACGATGGCGTTCCCGACGGCCGAAATCGCCACGGAGTCGAAAAAGTTCATAAAGCAAGCGGGCGGAAATGCGACGTGGGATCGCCTCGGCGAGTATCTCGAAAAAGAAAGTACGGGAAAAGAGCGCTTCGTGATCAATCGAACCTTCGATGCGCCGATCGCTCTCATGTACGAGGTGTGGACGAATCCGAAACACTTCGAAAAGTGGCTCCCGCCGACGGGCTTCAACATGACCTTTCTCAAAGCCGACATCAGACCCGGAGGAAAGACGCTTTATCTCATGTCGAACGACTCAGGGGTGAAAATGTACGGACGCGCCGAATACCTCGAGATGCAGAAACCGAATCTCCTCGTTTACACGCAGCAGTTCTGTGACGAGAACGAGAATGTCTCTCGTCACCCCATGGCGCCGACGTGGCCCGAAACGATGCTGACGAAAGTGACGCTGGCGGAAGAAGGTCCGACTCAAACACGTGTCACGATCGAGTGGGAAGTCCATGGCAAAGCAACGGCCGAAGAGATGGCGACCTTCATCAATGGCAAGCCGGGCATGACGATGGGTTGGACC
>JAZKJB010000401.1:37446-45343 GCA_040384505.1 Bdellovibrionota bacterium
GACAAACTCGAGGACTATCTCGCGAACATCGCGTGAAGGTGTGCACCGCCGACTCGACTCGGAGTCGGCGACCTTGGATTCACGGATCGCCTGTGGCAGTTTGTTCGTCATGACGAGCGGAATGAAACGGGCTCATTTGATCGCGAACTCCAGGTCCGGCAAAGGCTTGGGTGCCTCTCTCGCCGAGACGGCGAAGAAGGTTTGCGACGAGCTCGCGGTCGAGCTCGTCGTCCATGACCGTGGCGAGCTCGAGGACCGTGCGCGCGAAGCCATCGCGGCGGCAACCGAAGACGACGTCGTCATCGCGGCCGGTGGCGACGGGACGATAAGATCCGTCGCCGAACTGATCTCCCAGACACGAATTCAGCTCGGCGTGGTTCCCTGCGGAACCTTCAATTTTTTCGCGAGAGCCCATCGCATTCCCGAGGACCAAGAACAGGCTTTGCGGGTCGCCGTCACCGGCGAGGTGAAGTCCGTCCGACTCGGTGAAGTCAACGGACGCAAATTCTTGATCAACGCCAGTCTCGGGCTTTATGCGAAGTCGATCGAGAACCGCGAACAAGCGACCGATCGTTTCGGCCGAAAACGGATCGTGGTCCTCTTGTCGACGATCGCGACGTTACTCAAGCCTCACCGCCTCTTGACCGTGCGAATGAAAACCGACGTGAGCCTGGAAACACGGCTCACGCCGATGATCTTCATCGGCAACAACTCTCTCCAGCTCAGGAACCTGAAGCTCTCGGTCGCGAAGTGCTTCCGTGACGACTTGCTCGCGATCGTGACGCTCAAACCCGTTCGTGGCTGGGAAATGATCCGAGTGATCTGGCGAGGCATCACGCGAACACTCGAGAAGGAAGAGCGTCTCGCGCAAACCTGCAGTGAAAGCCTCGTCATCGAAACCCGGCGCAAGATCCAGGCCGTGGCGCTCGACGGAGAAATGTTCGAAATGCGTTCGCCGTTCCACGTTTCGGCGGTCCCCGATGCCATTCGCCTGGTGGTCCCGAAATGACCGGTCACCGAATCAAGATCGCTCACCTCTCGGACCCGCACTTCGGAACGACGACGCGAGAAAAGAAAGATGCACTTCGAGAGATTCTAATGAACCTCTCGCCCGACTGGGTCGTCTTGTCGGGCGACATCACTCAGCGCGCCCACAAAACTCAGTTCGAAGAAGCGAAGGCGTTTTGCGATTCGCTCACTCCGCTCGACGTGATGTCGATCCCGGGGAATCACGACATCCCGCTCTTCGATTTGTCCTCGCGTCTCTTTTCTCCTTACGCGGGTTTCGAGAACGATTTCGGATTTCCGGTTTCCGATCGCCGAAAGAAGGGGCCCTTCGAAATCATTCTCTGCAATTCGACCGATCGTTTCCGGCACATTCAGGGCGAGCTTCATTCGAGGGATCTCGCACGCCTCGGTTCGTTCAGTGGCGACAGCACGGTGCGCATCGTGGCTTTCCATCAACCACTCGACTGCCCGAAGCATGTCGACGAGAAGAACCTGTTGAGGAAAACGGACCAGAGCGTTCCAGCTTTGAAGATCAACAAAGTCGACCTCACGCTGAGCGGCCACATTCACGATCCACTCACGCGCCTCTCCGATGACCGTTATCCGGGTGACCGCAATTTCGTCGTCTCCGTCGCCGGCACTTGTCTTTCGTCGAGGACTCGCTATCTCGCTCCCAATTCCTTTCAGCTTCTCGACATTTCGACGGAGGGCGAGACGGCACGTCTGGTGTCGACCCGCTACGATCTGCTCCAGGGCGGATTTTTCGGTCCGCTGTCGGAGAAGGTCCTCGTTCGCCCCCAGCGGGACGGCTGGACCGAGTAGATTCCTCTCCTATCGTAAATTAAATCTGATTACGAAGCTGGACTGGGCAGGGCCTTCTCGCCGCGAGATGATGGGAGCACTACCGCCAACCCCCGAGGTCAACATGCGCGTTTTCATCATTCTCTCAGCCGCCATCTTCAGCCTCGTCGCCTCCAGCGCGAGCGCCGGCTTCTACGTCGAACCTTTCGTCGGTTACATCAAAGGCGAGATCGACTCCCAGACGAAAGCGGCCCTCGGCGGAACCAGCGCCAAGATGGAGAACACGGGTCTCGCTTATGGTGCGGGCTTGGGTTGGATCTTTCCGAACAAAGTCCGCGTCGGCGCCGACGTCGAGCTCTCGAATCAAGAGATCAAGAATACGACCACGAGTGTGACGTCGAAGGTGAACGTGACCTCGGCCTACGTCATCGTCGGCTACGAATTCGAAAAAGAGATCATCGCTTACCTCGGCGGCGGCCAATCGAGCTCGGTCGACGACCAAACGCCGAAGACGACGTCGACGGGAACCACGCTGAAAGCGGGAGCGTACAAGGAACTCGTGAACCACGTGGCTTTCGGCGCCGAAGCGATGTTGCATACGTGGGTCGAGTCGACCACCGAAGGATCGGCGTCCGTGAAAATCGCGGACGTCTACGAGAAATACAACTCGACGTCGCTCCACCTCTTCTTCCGCTTCCCGTTCGAGATCGGCGGAAAATAGATCGAACCGGTCAGTTGCGTTTGATCAGGCTCGCGTTCGACCAGCAGGTCACGTTGCCCGATGAATCTTGGAATTCGGCCTTGAGCTGATACTCACCGGAATAGCTCGTGGCCGACTCGGTCTTCTTCGCCGCGAGAGTCGCCTTGACGAAGTACTTCGTGTCCTTCGCATCCGCGGGCTTCACTTTGATCTTCATCTTCTTCGCGAGCTCTTTCGCCAATGCGTCGGCGAGCACAGTTTTGTCGAGGCTCTCGTCGGTCAGGTTCTTCACTTCGATCGATTCGACTTGTTTGATCGTCGCGATCCCTTCGCAACTCTTCACCGCGCCCACGACTTGGGTCGCCAACGAAGCAATGTCACCCGCGGAAAGAACTTTGACGTCTTCTTTGATTTCGGCAGCCATCGCGGAAATGGAAACGAACGAAAAGACGAAAAGCATGAATCGCAGTTTCATATTTTGATTCTCCCTGACGCCAGCATACTCTATTCGTTCTTGTACGGGCGAGTGATGATCTCGAGGAAGTGGCCCGAGGGTTCGCAGAAGTAGACTCCGCGGCCGCCGAAGTGCGTATTGGATTGGCCGGGCAACTTCCGGGCGGGATCGGCCCAATGAGTGATTCCACGGCTCTTGATTCGACCGAAGATCTCGTCGAATTCCTTTTCGCTGACGAGAAAAGCGTAATGCTGCACTTCGAATTTATCGTCGGTCTCGATGAAATCGAGGCTCACACCGTTCGAAGTTCTGACCACGGTGAAATATCCGAAGAGTTCTTCAGGTTTCGGCAGGCCCAAAATTTCGGACACGAAATTCGCCGACTCGGCTTTGTTCCTCACGTTTACGATGGTGTGATTCAGCTCGACGGCCATGCGATCAAGCTCTCATCTTTCGGACACGTATGTGCGTCGTCGTCAGCTCCCAGAAGAACTTGAGCTGGAGAACGGCCGCTAGTGCCGCTGCGAGGGCCGCGATGTTCACCATCGTGAATTCGACGCCGTGGGTGTCGAGAACTTCGTTCGGGATCTTCACGAGCCATGCGAAGAGCTCGATGATCACGCCCAAGATGACGAACAGGACGCCGTAATTGTGGCAAACGCTTTCCACGAATTTCTCGGCGTCGTGAGCGGCGCTTCCGAGCTTCAGACCGAGGATTTTTTGGATGGAACCTCGCTCTTCGAGGATCACGCCGAAGCCCAGTAGGATCGTCCCGAAGCCGTCCCACAGCTCCACGGCTTCTTCGAAATGGTCCTCCGGGCGGAGATAGATCCAAGTCGCCTTCACGGAGGAATAGAAAAGGACGAGAACGAGAACGTTCAAAATCGAGATCAGATACGGGTGCAGCAAGAAGACGGCGATGCGTTTGTTCATGTCCCGATGATCGAATTCATTGAATCGCGATGCAACCGAAACCGACGAGCTTGGAGCTCCGCACTTCGTATGAAATTTGGATCGGCTGGCAACAGACTTCGCAGTCTTCGATGTACTGCTGTGCGCCTTCCTCGGAGAGATCGAGGAGCATCGAAATTTTCTCGTGGCAGTACGGACATTTGAACTTCTTCTCGAGCTCGAATTCCATCAGACGATGGCGCTCTTGAAAAGTGGGATCTCCAGGACGTCGCCTTTGAATTCCATGAACTTCAATTGATCGCGAAAGACATCCACGGAAATGTTCTGGCTGAGCGGAGGATAGAAGTCGTCATGATGATGAGGGATGACGACCTTGGGCCGAATGACCGCCGTCTGCCGCGCGGCGATCTCCTGGATCTTGCTGTGGCCCTGCAGTGGCGCGAGAAGGAAATCGATTTCGAGTTTGCGATAAATCTCGAGCTCTCGGTCGGTGCACCCCGCGGAGCTGACGAAGAGAACCTTCTTCCCCTTCACCTCGAACAGATAAGTCTGAACGAGGCCCTTGGGGTAAATGCCTTTCGTGGCCGCGTGAAGACAGCCCATGACTCCGCATCGCTTCATCGTAGATACGACGAGCGGCATGTCGAATTTCGCATGGGCGCTATGAAAGGCTCGCACTTTGAACGACTCGAGGAGCACGTCTTTGTTCGACGCCTCCATCAATCGGGAGGCAGGAACTCCACGCAGCCGCAACACGCGGCCGGTGAGACCCGGGGCGAAGACCTTCAATTCGGTTCCCGCGACGATCTCCGGAACGTCAAAGGTGTGATCGAAATGCCCATGCCCTACGAAGAGAGCTTGGGCGTTTTCGAAAGACTTTACGGAGTAGGGAGAGGTTTGGCCGGCGCCGCGCGAGAGGAAGGGATCGAAGACGATCTCACCTTCGTTCGATTTCACGATGAAGCCGGCGGTGCCGAGCCAGGTCAGTTCCATGAAGGCAGGATAAGCGCCGACTCATCGTCGGCGCCAGTCGTTACTTTCCTGAGACGCCAACATTCTTGAGATGCTGCGGATGCTCGTAATACATCATGTAGTCTTCAGGATCTCGCGGGTTCGTGTAAACGAGCTCGGTCACCATATGACCGCCGGCCGCGGGAGCCGAGCCGTCGAAGACGTCGAGGAACAAACCGATTCGACCCGTCATTTCGACATCGCTCGCCGTCCGAGCTCGATTGGGCGGAGGAGTCAGAATGTACATCTTGGGAACCGGCTCGCTGACGAGATAGTCTCCGACGATGTCGAAGGATTTCGGATTCGTGAATTTCTTCGCCTTCGTGATCTGCGACTTCATGAACTTCACTTTACGATGCCCGTTCTCGGTATAGAGCTCGTGAACTCCGTCCTTGAGCTTTCCGTAGACCGAAAGATACGAACCCTCGAGATCGTTCCAGTTCCCGCGCCACGTCGATGCGAGATGCCCCTTGCTGTAAGCAATCGAGGCCATCTCGTACTGCGTGAGAGTCAGGAGCTCGCCGATTTTTCCGAACACGCCCTTGGGCTTTTCGGTGTCTCCAGGGAAAACGATGTTCCCGTCTTTGTTTCCGGTGATGACCGCGCCCGAGATGCCAGCCGACTTCGGATTGAGACTGAGAAGTAGTTTCGCTGCGGTCGCGGGAACGATACGTCCGTTCTGCACGAACAACGTATGCATGTTGTAAGTGTTCGCTTTCGCACCCGGAACGACTTTGAAGGCTTCGATGTGAGTTCCGATTTCGTTGAGGTATCCAACGAGCTCGTTCAACTTGATCGCCGAAGCTTTCTCCGTCGCGAGGTAGGGAACGCTCATCTTCAGCAGGTCGGTATATTCGAAGAGGACGGCATAGTAGGTATCGGCTTCGCCTTCGGCGCGATTCAAATAGAGGCGCACCGCGGGTCGCTTGAGTCCGTCTTCACGAGCCGAGAACAATCCTTCTCCGAGATGCGCGCCCGACAGATCGTCGTTCGTCGCGGGAGCTCGCACGCCATCCGCGGGAGCGGCTGGGGCATCGGCGACCGGAGTCGAAGGAGTCACGCACGACGAGAGCAGAAGTGACAGCGCGAGTAACGGGATGATCTTCATTTTCGATTCCTTCATTAGGGCTTCCAGGGATTGAATGCGGTTTCGAGACCCTTCACGTGCGGCTCGAGCTCGGGCATGTGACGGACGATGACTTGAGCGAACAAGCCTTTGTTGTCGATCCAGTCGAGACCCGACTGCGTGTAGTATTCCTTCTTGAAGTTGTCCGTATAGAACCGATCCGTCATCAGTCGGCGCGAAGCCATCAAGATGAAGATCTGGAACTGCGTCTCGCCGAAGCCGAAGTGCTTCGGTCGAACTTCTTCCGCGAGCGTGCCGACGAGAAGATCGATCGACTCGACGTTGTCTTTGCCGTTCGCGTCTCTGCCGTAAACGGCGTAGAACTTCCCGAGGATCTTCTCCTGGCGGGCATCGAGCACCTTGTTCGCCGGGAAGAAATCCCGGTATGAGCTGATCGGTTTTAGACCGATGCCGCGACGGAATTGGTTGTAGCGCGGAACACCTCTCTCACGGTCCCGGAGGATGTCGACCATGCCGAGATCCATCGTCGGGCGACCCGGGATCGTGAGCTCTTGCATGAATTTCGGGAAGTTGTTCAAGACGAGCTGACCTGGAAGCTGGGTACCGAACGAGTAGTAGAGATCCTTCAGATCGTGGCTCGCCATGATCGGATAAGCTTTTTCGTTACGGGTGTCGGCGAACGCGATCGCGTTGACCTGTTTTTTATTTGCGAGCGAACGGATGTTCAACTTCTCGGGCAGAAGCGAATGGAGGCGATACACGGAAGTGAATTCTTCCGAGATACCGTACGGCACGCCGTGATTGTTCGCCTTGTCGCCGACGATCCCGCCGATGACATAGCCGCTGTTCGAATCGGAGAACCAGTCGGTCTTTCCGAGGATCGGGATGCGCTTGAGGAACTTCGACCACGTTTGCGGATTCGCGAGTCCGTACCAGTTGGTGAACATCGCCTTTTTCAGCGTGGGATTCGGGAGGATCGCGGGCGTCCACTCGACCGTGTGGATCTTCGCCAAAACGGCCGCATTGATGAGCCGCGCGGTCTGGAAGATCTTCTCGTCGAGCTGTTGTGCGTTCATGCGCACTTGCTCGCCGCCGTTTTTCCACGTGTAGGTCTTGTCGCCTCTGTCGATCACGTGTTTTCTGAAGAGCATCGAGGCGATCGCGTTGTGTTCTTTCACGAACAGCGTGTGGAGCATGCTGAGCCCCATCCACCAGTTGTCGCGGAAGCCGGTGATCTCGTGACCTTTGTTTTGAACGTTGTTCAGCGGACTGAACGTGTGATCGCGCGGAAGGAGCTCGCGGTTTCCGACTTTTTCGGTCTTCAGTCGGCCGAAGGCGAACGAGCGGACATTGTTCTGTTCCGTTTGATTGCTTCCGTAGATTTGCGAAGCGTCCCACCAGTGCGTGACTTCGTTGAGCGTCGTTTTGCCGAACTCACGCTTGTACTGCCCGGGCGAGAGCGTGTTTTCTTTCGTGCGGTCCACGATGCGATCGTTTTCACCGGGGACACGGATGCGATGCGGATCGCGTTCTTCGTTGCGACCATGCGTGAGCCAGTCGTGGTTCTGGAATTGAATCCAGACCGCCGCGAGCATGTTCAAGAACGGAACCGGCTTGAACTCGTCGCGAGTGAAGAACTCTTTCGAGATTACCGCCGGGTTCGGGGTCAGCAATCTGTCGCCCGCGTTCGGGTCGATGAAGCGCGGCGGAACGTTTCGGCTGAATGCCGTACCGGCAGCGCCTACGTGCGGAGCTTCCAAAACCGTGCACGTTCCATCGGCACTTCGATGAGTCGTGTTTCGCTTCGTGCAATCGATCGGCTCATGAGCGTTGTACGCAAGGTGCGGATCGTGAAGGCTGTTTTTCAGAAGGCCTTCGCGGATCTTCTTGAGAACCGAGAGACCGCCGATGGTTCCCTTTTCCG
>JAZKJB010000402.1:0-1818 GCA_040384505.1 Bdellovibrionota bacterium
AGAGATTTCGAAAATTCTCGCGTTCGTTCTCGATCGCGACCTTCGACTCCTCGATGGACTTCCTCGCTTTTACTTTTTCGGTGACGGACGTTCCCTGGCTCAGGATGGCGTACGTTTTTCCATCGGCGCTCAACAGAGGTTGATAGACGAAATCGAAAAAATCCAGACGCGGTTCCTCGCCCGGCTTCGTGATCGTGATCGGAACTTCGACTCCCGTGAATCGTTCCTTCGATTCCGCGACTCGTTTCACCAACGTCGCCAGTCCGTCAGCCTCGTAGCGAGGAAGGACGTCCGTGACTTTTTTCCCGACGATGTCCTTTCGTCCCACGAGAACCTGATAAGCGTCGTTCGCGCGAACGAACTCCAGCTCCGGATAGCTCACGATGACCATGTAGGCCGGCGCCTCGTCGAAGATTTGATCCAAGAGCCGCTGGCTCTCGTCGAGGTTCTCTTCCGCCGTCTTCGCTTTCGCAGCCGCCTCGCCAATCGACGTCAATTTTGAAACGACCCAGCCCGTGAACGCAGAAGCGGCGCCTGCGAAGCCGAGAGCCAAATTCTCGCCCAGAGACCCGAACCCGAACGCGAACTTCGGCTCGAGGAAGAAGTAGTTGGAACCGACGACGAGGAGGATCACCGTGAAAAGTGAAGCGCGGAATCCATATGTCCAAGCGACGCCAGCAGCGACCGGAAAGAAGAGGAAGAAGTAGGGCCCTGGCAAAAACGTGTTGATGTAGCCTTGCAGCGCGAGCGTCACGAGCGCTGAAACGAGGGCTACCGAGATCGCCTTGAGCGGGCTCTCTCGTTCTTCGACGACTTTCTGTAACAGCTCGAGCTGTCTATCCATGGCGCCCGCGATTTCAGCATCAGTGAGCCAAATTGTCTAATGATGGAGCGCGAATTTCACAGGCCAAAGGCCTCAAGAACTTTTTGAGTTGTGATGAATTCTTCTTCATCTAGGTCCAACGGATCTTCGGGAAGATGAAGGGCATCCAAAGCGGACTTCGAATGTAAAGAAGCGAGCTTTCCTTCGACGGTCTTCCAGTTTCGCTTCTGCCACTCGGGGTTGGTCACTCGCGTGAAAAGCTCGTTGATGTCGAGGCTCCGCGCGACGGCTTCCTTGTTCATCGTTTTTTGACCAGGAAATACGAAGTCGACGGCAGCAAGGACGTCTTCGGGATTGATCATCTCGAGAACGAAGTAAGTCGCGCACTGGATCGCCAAGAGATACTGACGGTAAACCCGCTTCCCCTGCTTCTTCCATTTCGACTCGCGGCCGGTTCTATAGATGACTTTCAATCTCTCGGCCGTCGCGGAAACTTTTGCGCCCAACTCGTCCCCGAGCGCGAGATCGAGCATGACGACCAAACTCTCGGCGAAGTTGAGATATCGACCGACGTCGCGCGCTTCACTCGGCACGTGAGGGAGAAGACGCCAGATCACGCGATGGTTCTGCTCGTGGAAAACCGAAATTTCACTGAATCGGGCTAGGGCCGCGATCTCGTCGTCGGGATCTGAAACTTCCCGGTGGTGATCGCGAAACCACTCGAATTCCGTGAACGACGGCGTGTAGTCGATGACGTCAGCGAAGAGATCTTGCGCACTCAATGAGCGCATCGTGGACGAAACCCGCGGAACGAACACCCCACCCAATTCGACGTACTGGCGACGGCTCTCCCGGTAGATGCGGCTCGCCGTCAGCAGCTGCAGATCGAACGGATACTCCTCGAGCCAAAGAGGTTCGTGCTTCTTCGAGGCCGGGAGCCCGGTCAACGTACGGAGATCGCGGAGAAATGCGTTCATGACCCAAAGATCTTCGAT
>JAZKJB010000403.1:0-1730 GCA_040384505.1 Bdellovibrionota bacterium
GCGCGAAAGCCGAAGCCCGCGCGATCTCGATGGTGACTTGCTACGACTACACGAGTGCACGCATCGTCGCGGAAAGTGCGATCGACTGCATCCTCGTCGGCGACAGCGTCGCGATGACGATGCACGGTCACGACTCGACACTCGCTGCCGACGCGAACTTGATGGCGATGCACATCGAAGCCGTGAAGAAGGGAGCGCCCGAGAAGTTCATCGTCGGAGACATGCCGTTCCTCGCGCACAGAGGAAGTCTCGATAAAACGCTCGAAGCGGTTCGCACGATCATGAAAGCCGGAGCTCAAGCAGTGAAGATCGAAGGGATCGACGGTTCCGACGAAACGATTCGTCACATCGTCGAATCCGGTGTGCCGGTCATGGGCCATCTCGGTTTGACGCCTCAGTCGGTGCACCAGTTCGGCGGATTCAAAGTTCAAAGCACCGGTCCCGAAGCGAAGACGCTGCTTCTCTCGCAAGCGCGCAGGCTCGAGGCCGCTGGCGTTTTCGCGCTCGTTCTCGAGGCCGTGCCGAGCGAGGTCGCGCAGTACGTGACGGAGAGATTGAACGTTCCGACGATCGGAATCGGCGCGGGCAACGGCTGCTCGGGACAAGTTTTGGTGTTCCAAGACCTTCTCGGCTTCAATCGCGACTTCAAGCCGAAGTTCGTTCGACGCTTCATCGACGGCTTCTCGATCGTGAAAGGCGCTCTCGATCAATTCGACGCGGAAGTGAAGGCGGGAACGTTCCCGAACGCCTCCGAGTCGTACGCGATGCCTTCGCGAACGAAGGAGATTACGCAATGACACCGAGAGTGATTCGCGACCTCGCGGAATGGCGCAAGCTTCGTTCGGAATGGCCCGGTCGCACGATCGGCTTCGTACCCACGATGGGTGCGCTTCACGAAGGACATGCCTCGCTTCTTCGTCGAGCACGGGAAGAAAACGAGGTCGTCGTTTTGTCGATTTATGTGAATCCGACCCAGTTCAACGACCCGAAGGATCTCGAGGCGTATCCTGCGACGCTCGATCAGGACGTGGCGGTCGCAACTCGCGAAGGCGTCGATGTCGTCCTCACACCGACTTATCCACAGATCTATCCCGATGGATTTCGGTACCGCGTGACGGAGAACCAGTTGGCGAACGAGCTCGAAGGAGCTCATCGTCCTGGACACTTCGACGGCGTCCTCACCGTGGTCCTGAAGCTCTTGAATTTGGTGCGTCCCACGCGCGCGTACTTCGGAGAGAAGGACCATCAGCAGCTTTCCCTCGTAAAAGGAATGGCCGAGGCCTTCTTTCTCGAGACGGAGATCGTTCCGTGCGCGACCTTACGCGAAAACGACGGTCTCGCGATGAGCTCGAGAAACGTGAAGCTCTCTCGCGATGCGCGCGAGCTCGCTCCGCGCTTCGCTGCTGCATTGTTCGAAGCTCCGACGGCCACTGAAGCTCGCATGCGTCTCGCAAAAGAAGGTTTCGAAGTCGATTATGTCGAAGACGTCGCGAATCGGCGTTACGGCGCCGTCCGGATCGGTGGAGTGAGGTTGATCGACAATGTCACACGCTAAAATTCTCTTCGCATTGAGTGGGTCGATCGCTTGTTACAAAGCCTGCGATGCGATTTCGAAACTGGTTCAAGCCGGTTACGAAGTGGAAACTGTCGCGACGAAGTCGGCGCTCGAATTCGTCGGGCAAGCGACGCTCGAGGGACTCACTGGAAGAAGAGTGCATACCGACGTCTTT
>JAZKJB010000403.1:1740-9638 GCA_040384505.1 Bdellovibrionota bacterium
CATGGAACACGTCCATCTCGCGAAGTGGGCGGATCTCATGATCTTGTGTCCGGCGAGCGCCAACACTCTCGCAAAATTGGCGAACGGGCTCGGTGACGACCTCGTCTCCACGCTTTTCCTGGCTCATGATTTTACGAAACCCTACCTCGTTGCTCCTGCGATGAATCCGACGATGATCGCGCACCCCGCGACTCGAGCGAATCTCGAGAAGCTGCGATCGTACGGCGTTCGAGTTCTCGAAACGGGCGAAGGTCGCCTCGCTTGTGGCGACGTAGGCGAAGGACGTTTGCTCGAGCCGAGCGAAATCGTGAAAGCCGTCGAACACGCTCTCGCCGATCGCACGAAGGTGGGTCCGACGGGAAAGAAAGTTTTGATCACCTCGGGTGGAACTCGCGAAGCGATCGACGGCGTCCGCGCGATCACGAACACGAGCTCTGGGCGAACCGGAGCAACTCTCGCGGAGGAACTCCTCGCGAAGGGCCACGAAATCGTTTACTTGCATGCGGATTCCGCGGTTCTTCCGACGCGTACGTCTCCCCTGCTTCGTGCGCGGTCGTTCACTGATTTCGCCAGCTTGACCGTCGCGATGGCGGATGAGCTCTCCGCGACGTCGTTCGATGCGGTCATTCACGCCGCCGCGGTCTCGGACTATTCGATCTCCAAGATCGAAAGTGCGGGTGCCGTCACCGCCGCTCCTCTCGAAGGAAAGCTCGACTCTTCCGACTCCATCTCACTCGAGCTCACGCGAAATCCGAAGATCGTGGATTCGATCAAGAAACTTTCCGCGAACCCCTCGGTGCGAGTCGCGGCGTTCAAACTCACGAACACCAAAGAAAACTCAATGAGGGAAAAAGCCATCGGCGAGCTCGGTCGCCACGCCAAGGCCGATCTCATCGTGCACAACGATTTGAACGACATCGCGGGCGGCCGTCATCCTTTCGCGCTCTGGAAACAAGGCTCCGATCGATCCTTTCAATTGAAAGCGAGCGTCGACGGCGCACGCGATCTTGCCGCCCGTTTCGACGAGTGGCTCGCAGGAGGTCTCACATGATCCTCAGTCTCGACGTCGGTAACACGACCATCCACGGAGGCGTCTTCGACGGCGATCAGTTGAAGATGCAGTTTCGCCGGACCTCCGAGTTTCGCGCCTCGAGCGACGAGCTCGGCGTCTTTTTGCGCACGGTCTTGCGTGAAAACTCGATCGATCCGCAAGGCATTCACAAGATCGCGATCTGCTCGGTCGTGCCCGACGCGATCCACTCCCTTCGAAACGCGTGCGTGAAGTACTTCGGCGTGACACCGTTCTTGCTTCAGGCCGGCGTGAAGACCGGACTCAAGATCAAGTATCGAAATCCCATCGAAGTCGGAGCCGACCGCATCGCCAACGCGATCGGTGGAACGCATCTTTACCCGAACGAGAATCTCCTGATCGTCGACTTCGGAACGGCCACGACGTTTTGTGCGGTCAACAAAGACAAAGAGTACCTGGGCGGAGTGATCATCGCGGGCCTCCGGATTTCGATGGAAGCGCTCGAAACGAAGACGGCGAAACTTCCTCCCGTCGAAATCGTCTCCATGCGCGAAGCGCTCGGACGCTCGACGGTCGAGAGCATTCAATCGGGCCTCTACTTCGGCCAGGTCGGAACCGTCCGCGAGATCAAGCAACGTCTGACCGCCGAGTGTTTCCCCGGTGAACAGAAACCGAAGTTCCTCGCGACCGGCGGCTTCGCCGGTCTCTTCGAAAAAGAAGGGCTCTTCGACGTGATCATCCCCGATCTCGTCTTGAAGGGCCTCAACCTCGCTCTGCGAATGAATTCATAAGGACGAACGCCATGACACTGAACATGTTGAAATGCAAAATCCACCGAGCGACCGTCACCGACGCCGACTTGAATTACGAAGGATCGGTCTCGATCGATCCGAAGCTCATCGAGGCGGCGGGCTTACGCGAGTTCGAACGAGTGGAGATCTACAACTGCAACAACGGCGAACGATTCGCGACGTACGTGATCTTCGGAAAAGACGGCGAAGTCTGCTTGAACGGAGCGGCTGCACGTCTCGTTCACAAGGGAGATCTCGTCATCATCGCGGCTTACGCGACCGTCGAAGAGAAAGAGGCTGCGAAGCACAAGCCTCAGCTGGTCTTCGTCGATGCACAAAATCGAATTTCGTCGATCAAAACTCAGCACTGACTTTCGGCGCTTTCGCCGTACGGTGCCATTCGACGGCTTCGATGGCTCCGTTCACTCGGTAAGCATTGGCCGAATCGACCCAAGAAGCCATCTGGAGGCCGAACCACGGTTCGCGCCTCTGGCTTTCGACGCGCACGAGAGCCTCGACTCCGTCGAAGGCGGAAGCGTGACCGCGGCGAAGCGCGAGCGCGACACTTTCGGGTCTCAGTTGAACGAAAGAGACCGTCGGATTCGCACGCGCGAAGCCTTCCATTCCGACCGACAAGAGCGGAGCGAAGACGAGAGGAATCTCCTTTTCACCGCAGGCTTTGACCCAGATCAATCTCGTCGTCGGCACTTCTCGCTTGGCGGCTTCGAGCAACTTCATCGACTGGCACGAGAGTGCCACTTCGTGCTTCACCGTCGAGATCATCAAGTCTTTCGAATCGACGAGAACGGCTCCCGGAAAACTCAAGAGTCCTTCATCGGTTCGTGCGAAAACGGCGAGACGCGGCCGAGCGCGCAGCAGGTCCGCGATCGCTTGAACGTCGCTCTTCGTGAGACGGGCTTTGCGCAGCAGCAGATCCGCCTCGAGACTCGACGGTTCGATCAGTCTCGCTTCGGACAACGAGCGACGAATCGAGTCGATGGCCTCGGGAAATTCGCTCGAGGGCATGAGGGTCTCGAGCTCGGTGAGGATTCTTTCTTTCGTCCCTCCCGCTCCTTCGACGGCGCGCGCGCGCGAAATGAATCGAGCCCACTTTCGCGCGAACGCGTAGCGATTCGCGACGGGCTGCGAGGCGAAAGCATTCCACACCACGGTTCCGAGCAGTGGCCTGAACGACAACATCGACGCCGTCGATTGGCCGGAATCTTTGGCCCTGCAAATCGGCAGGAGCTCGACGCTCCTCCATTCGGAATCGCAGACACCGCGATAAGAACGCGAGTACGTCCACCACGGCTTGATCGGCTCGAACGAAAGCGTGACGTCATGCCCGGGGACTTCGAGGCCGAGGCGACCCGTCGACATCGCGAGCAAGACGTCGCTCGCGACGTCGAGACGAAGATGAGACGCCACGAGATCGCTCGAGCCCGTCTGCAGGACAAAAGATTTCAAGAACGCTTTGGTGAGTTGTCCGTGCGCCATCAAAACGTCAGCGCTGATTTCGATGCGCGAACCGGTGACGACGAGTCGTTCCTTACGGTCGCCGTGAACGACGAGCTCGACCGGTTCGAGTCCCCGACCGGCGCCGCCGAGCCAACGAAGAGCCGAACCGATGGTCGAGATTTCCGATTCGATTCGCGCGAGCTCGCGCCAGTGACGTGAACGCACGTCGTGGAGCGAAGAGACTCGCGATTCGGTCACCCAAACCGAGGCCCGCACCAACTCCTCCGGAAGTTCGAATCGTGGCTCGAGCAGTCGCGCGCCCAACCACGAATAGCCGAGGATGATCGCGATGACAGCGATCAACAGCGAGGCTCGGAGATAGCGATTTTGCGGAAGAGCCATCATGCTTTGTTCCCTTTACAGGACCGTCCATTCCTTCGACAGTCCGCTCGGGCCCTCGTCATCGGTCGACGACGGAGGCACCCTCTAGCTTAGGGAAAAGCATGTTTCAAGCCAGAGGACGAACGCGCGGGAGGCCAGCTTTGCCGACTTTCGAGGGAAGCTCGTGACCGATCTTCTCGGTCATCCAGGCGTTGATTTCGAGAAGCTTCTCGAGATCGAGGCCCGTTTGGAATCCCATGCGGTGGAGCATGTACACGACGTCTTCGGTCGCGACGTTTCCGGTCGCGGCGGGCGCGTGCGGACAACCGCCAAGTCCACCGAGACTCGAATCGAAGGTGCGAATCCCGAGCTCGAGGCTCGTCGTGATGTTCGCGAGCGCGGTACCGCGCGTATCGTGAAAATGCATCGCCAGGCGGTTCGCTCCCACCGCATCGACGAGCTTCGCACCGAGTCTCCGGACTTGCGCGGGATCCGCGACGCCGATCGTGTCGCCGATCGACACTTCGTAGACGCCGAGATCGACGAGCTTCTTCACGAGCCGGACCACACGGCCCTCGGGAACGTCCCCCTCGAAGGGGCAGCCGAAGCACATCGAGAGATAGCCGCGAACGCGAATGCCTTTCGGGTTCGCCATGGCCATGACTTGAGCGAAGCGAACGAAACTCTCGTCGATCGTGCAGTTGATGTTCTTCTTCGCGAAAGACTCGCTCGCCGACGCGAAGATCGCGACATGATCGAGGCCGACGGCCATCGCCGCTTCCATTCCTCGAACGTTCGGAACCAACGCCGACAGATCCGAGTCCGCGAGCGGACCTTTGCCGCTCGAGCGGCGCGAAATCGCTTCGCGCAGGAGCTCGGAGGATCCATCCATTTGCGGAACGTACTTCGGGGAAACGAAGGCGCCGAGCTCGATCTTCTTCACGCCGGCCATCGCGAGACGCTCGGCGAATTCGAGACGAGTCGCCTGGTCGAGCGTTTTCTTTTCATTTTGAAGTCCGTCACGGGGACCGACTTCGACGATGCGAACATGACGGCTCATCAGGTTTCCAATTTCACCAAGAGTTGACCCAACGAAACTTGGTCTCCGATCACGCAGCCGATACGCGAGACCCGGCCCGGCGCTTGGGCCTTAAGCGTATATTCCATCTTCATGGCTTCCATGACGACGATCACGTCGTGAGCTTCGACCTTCGAGTTCATCATCACGTTGATCTTCACGATCTTGCCCGGCATCGGAGCACGGATTTCATCGGGGCTCGTGTTGCCCATGGACTTTCCGGCGCGCCGAATGCTTCTCTTCTCGGGGGATTCGTAAACGAAAGTCTGTCCGTCCACGTGAGCCCACACCGTTCCGTTGCTCAAGACCGCTCGACCCGTGTGAGTTTTTCCGTCGATTTCGAAAGTGAAAGATTTCATACGCCTCTCCATGCGCCGGACCATGGCGCCGCGAGCACATCGAGGTCGCTCGTCTTCCCCGCTCCCGGCTTCGAAGGGCGACCTTGAAGCTCGGCCATCGCGCGCTTACCAAACTCCGTCTGCGGATCGGTCAAACCTCGAGGCGTGAGGCCTTCTGGAAAATGCGATTGGATGAACTGAGTGGTCATGATGCCTTCGACGAATTCGGGGTGAGTGAGAATCGCCTTCAGGTAGGGAAGGTTCGCTCGCACACCGAAGATGATCGAGTCGTCGATCGTCTTCACCATCTTGCGGATCGCACGCGGACGATCTTCGTCCCAGACGATGATCTTCGCGAGCATGGGATCGTAGAAGGGCGTGATCTCGTCGCCGGCTTCGAAACCGACTTCGAAACGCCGGCCCGGTCCCTCCGGCCAGTGAAGCCCGAGGAGCTCGCCCGTACTCGGGAGCCCGCGATTGAAAGGATCTTCGGCGTACACACGGCATTCGATCGCGTGTCCGCGGGGAACGAGATCGGCCTGCTTCCAGATCGCGAACTCGCGAGCGGCCGTGAGGATCTGCGCTTTGACGAGATCGACGCCGAGAACCATTTCGGTGACGGGATGCTCGACCTGCAGTCGCGTGTTCATCTCGAGGAAATAGAAGCGATCGTCTTGCACCATGAACTCGACGGTGCCAGCCCCATTGTAACCGGCTTTTTCCGCGAGCGTGACCGCGGCCTTCGCCATTTCAGCGCGAAGTTCGGGCTCGAGCGAGGGAGAAAGTGCTTCTTCGACGATCTTCTGGTGTCGCCGCTGGACCGAGCACTCGCGCTCGAAAAGATGAACGCACTTGCCGGTGAAGTCGCCGAAAACCTGGAACTCGATGTGCTTGGCGTGATCGAGATATTTTTCGAGGAAGACGATCGACGAACCGAAGGCACTTTGCGCCTCTCGCTGCGCCGAAGAAATCAAGTCGGCCGCTTCGTTTCGGTTGCGAATGACTTTCATCCCTCGACCGCCGCCGCCAGCGGCAGCCTTCACGATCACGGGAAAGCCGATGCTCGCCGCTTCGTCCACGAGAGTTTCGATTCGTTGATCGGCGCCGGCATAACCGGGAACCGTCGGGACTTTCGCTTTCTCGATGAGCTGCTTCGCCGAGATCTTGTCGCCGAGTGAACGAATCGTCTGCGGCTTCGGTCCGACGAAGATCAAGTTGGCATCGATCACCGCTTGTGCGAAATCGGCATTCTCCGAGAGGAAACCGAAACCGGGGTGGATGGCTTGCGCGCCCGCGCTCAAGGCCCCCTGAACGTTGCGATCGATCTTGAGGTAGCTCTCGGAGGTCGGCGCGGGTCCGATACAGATCTTCTCGCCCGCCATTCGCCACGCGCGTGTGCCGACGTCGGCCTCGGAATGAAGGAGGACCGTCTCGATGCCGAGCTCTTGGCAGGCGTGGATGATGCGAACGGCGACTTCGCCGCGATTCGCGATCGCCAACTTTTGAATGCGTGTCGACTGACTCATGTTTTCCACTTCGGTGTGCGTTTTTCGAGGAAACCGCGCAGCCCTTCTTGGCCTTCTTCGCTCACTCGGCGCTCGGCGATCGTTTTCGTCGTGAGATCGCGCTTGAGATCCCAGTGCGACGTCTGCTCGAGCTCGCGAAGGAGTTTTTTGGTCGCGCGTACGGCCTCCGGCCCACTCGACGCGATGGCGGTGGCCGTCATTTTCACGAAGGAGTCGACCAGCGCTTCGCTACCGACGAATTCGACGAGACCAGCTTCGCGAGCTTGATGGGCGTCGAAGACTTCGCCGGTGAGCATGAATCGTTTGGCGTGTGACGCCGACATCTTCTCGAGAACGTAAGGCGAGATGACGGCGGGAGCGAGTCCGAGTCGGACTTCGCTAAACGCGAATTGAGTTCCCTCGACCGCAGCCGCGACGTCGCAAAGTGCCGTGAGCCCGAGCGCTCCCCCCATCGCGTGGCCATGAAGACGGCCGACGATCGGGAGCGCGCAAGAACGTAAGGACCAGAACATCGCATCGAGTGTTCGTGCGTCTTTTTCGTTCTCTTCGAAGGAAAAACTCGCCATGGCTTTCATGTAACCGAGATCGGCGCCGGAGCTGAAGCTCTTCCCTTCGCCACGAAGGACGATCACCGAAAGATCCGCGCGCGCGCCGAGTTGATCGAAAGCTTGCTTCAGCTCGCCGATCATCACCGGATCGAACGCGTTCCTCACGTCGGGTCGGTTCAACGAGACGGTCGCGATGCGGCCTTCGGTTTTGAGAGCCAAGCGCTGAAACGTCATCGTCACATCCTGAAGACGCCTTGACGGCGCTCACCCCAAGTTTGATTGCAGCTCGCGCTGATGCCGAGACCGAGAACGCGGCGGGTATCGACCGGATCGATGATCCCGTCGTCCCACAGCCGCGCCGTCGAATAATAAGGCGAGCTTTCCTTGTCGTACTTCTCGAGGATCGGCGCTTTGAATTTCGCTTGCTCCTCGGGAGTCATCGACTGGGATTTCTCCGCGAGTTGTTCTTGCTTCACCGTGAGAAGGACGTTCGCCGCCTGCTCACCGCCCATCACCGAGATCCGAGCGTTGGGCCACATCCACAAGAAGCGCGGTTGGTACGCGCGCCCGCACATTCCGTAATTTCCTGCGCCGTAAGAGCCACCGATGATGACGGTGAACTTGGGGACGCGCGCGTTCGAGACGGCCATGACCATCTTCGCTCCGTGTTTCGCGATGCCTTCGTTTTCGTACTTCTTCCCGACCATGAAGCCCGTGATGTTCTGCAGGAAAACGAGCGGCACTTCGC
>JAZKJB010000404.1:0-3238 GCA_040384505.1 Bdellovibrionota bacterium
GTTGGCAATTGGAAAGCAACGAGCAGGTTGGCGAACCCAGACCAGAGACACGCCCCCCAGCTGGCTCAATTCGAAACTGCATAAATTGATCCAGCGCGCCATTCCCGCAGAGCCCAACCAATATCTGATTTATAACCAACTAATTCTTTAAATACCCCGAACTTACCCCGCGCCCAAAATCGAGTTCCCGCAAATCAACGAAATTTAACTCAACTCCCCCGCCGGTCCGCCGATCTATTCTGGCGTGGAAGCTCATCGCCTCGTCCAAAATCTCGAGTGCACACTCATCCCCGGCAGCTACCCGAGCGCGGAGCGCGTGCCGGCGTTCTACAATTCGGTCTACGCCTACTGGAAAAAGACGTGGGGTGAGTTTTTCGTAAAAGCCGGTAGTGGTCCCGTCGCTCTGAACGTCGAGAACTTTCTCCGCTCGAAGTACATCATCGTCCTGCATCAAGGCTCGACGATCGTTGGGACGCTCTCGTCTTCGATCTTCAACACTCAAGCCGATCCCACTTACGATCACTCGAGCGTGAAGCCGTTCCCCGAGCACGTGCAAGAGGCGATGAAATCGTTTTCACCTGGCGCGTACATTACCGGCGAGTATCTCTCCGTCCATCCTGCGTTTCGAAAGGACATCCTCGACCTTTCTCTCGCCGACGTGCTCGTGGGTCTCCTTCTCAAGATCATGATGGAGGGTCGCTACTCCGCGATGCTCGCGACACCCGTACGTAAGGCGAAAGTCGCCGACATCACGATGAACTACGGCGCACACGAAGTCGGGAGCTATCTCAAGATCGGCGTCGATTGCCAGATGATCTACGTCACGCGCGACATGTACCGCGAGCACGCGGACGCCCGCGTGAACGAAGTCGTTCAACGCCTCTGGGCGCAGCGACGCGATCTGACCAATGAAACGAACAAAACGAAAACCGAAATCCCGCTCAAGCGGGTGTCTTGAAGCGAGAGGAAGAATCGAATGAAGCCGAACGACATCAGAGCCATTTTCGACGACGTCCAACGCGATCTCAGCAAAGTCGCCGACGACTTTCCATGGGAAACGCAAGACGCCTACGTGTCGTGGATGGCTCAGACCTACGAGTACGCCCTCGCGACGACGAGAATCCTCGCTCTCACCGGTGGACACATCCCGATGCACCAGACTTCGGTCGCCACGCGCTACATCCAGCACGCGACCGAAGAGCGCGGTCACGACAAGCTCCTCATCAGCGACGCGAAAGCCCTCGGCGTCGATCTCACGAAAACGAAGATCATTCCCGAGGCCGAAGCTTTCCACAAAAGCGTCTACTACTGGATTTACCAGGGCCAAACGCCGGTCATCATGGGATGGGTGCTGCTTCTCGAAGGCTTCGCCGTCTTGAACGGCCCGCGACTCTTCGAACGCGCGGAGAAACACTACGGTAAGAAAGCGACGAGCTTCATGCGCGTGCACACGGCTGAAGATCCCGACCACGTCGACAAGGCCTTCAAAGCCCTCGACGTCTATTCTGCGAAAGAGCTCGAGGAAGTCGCACACGGCCTTCGTGTGTACGCGAAATTGTATGCGAACGTTTATACGGCGATCGCCCAAGCGGTTCGCTCGGGCGACGCGAAGAAATCGGGAAAGGCCGCTTAAACCTCGACGAGGTACGGCTTCAGATCGTCCAACGGAAGTTCGCGCGTTTTGTACGCGGTCGGCACTTCACTCGCGAGCAGAAATGCGACCGTCTTCCCTTGGCGGTCGTTCAGTCTTGCCGCGAGCTGGAAGCGAACGCTCAAGTGGAATCGCTCTTGCGAGCAGCTCTCGAGAATGTCGTGCCCGGGGACGTCCGGAACGATGATGTCCGACGTCGCCGCCATCAAGCGACCGACGAGTTCGAAGCATTGAGCCGTGATCGCGGGATCGCGCTCGTAGCGGCGATGCCATTCGAGGCAGTGAATTTCCTCGATCGTGTAACCGCAAACGCGCATCACTTCCCAGTTGCGCCAGATCTGGATGTTTTCGGAATCGTAAATCTCGATCGCGCTTCCGGCGGGAATTTGGTCGAACAAATTCGAAGGCGGAACGAGACCGAGAGCCGAGAGCGCATACCAAAGCGCGCGCCCGGTATCGTCGAAGCGATCACCGTTCGCTTCTGCCAACTCGATCGACTGCAGATACACTTTCAATTGATCGAGAGCATTTCGCTGTTGTATCGGCGCGAGCTCGCGAAAGCGAGGAAGCGAAGGATCGAGATAAGCGCGAGTCGTCAGGCCGTATCGCCCGAGACGATTGGCAACGACTTCTGCCGTGGCACGGAATGAATCGACTAAATTCGTATTTTCGAGGCTCGAACTCGCGCTGGCCATGGGACTCCGGTCTGCGTGGTTTTCTGGCAGGAGTATCGCCAAACTCGTTTCCGTTTGCCAATTGAAACCTGAATCGCCGAAGAAGCTCATCCTCGACGCAAGGCAGGATGGTCAACTTTTCAAGGTCGGGAATATGATCGAGGCACATGAAGAAACTGCTCTTCAATCTCATGCTCATCGCCGCCTTCGGCATCGTTGGCTATCGGCTCGCGAACCGCAACGGCAATACTTCGGTCAACTTCGGAACCGTCGATCAAAGCGATCAAGCACCCGTAAAGGCCTGTCGAGCGCAAAAGACCTGCGTGATCGCCTATGTCGCCCCTTGGTGTCCGGCCTGCCATCAATTCGTTTCGAGAATTCCCCTCTACCGCGATCGCCTTGCCGCGAAGGAAGTCGGTCTCCTTCTCGTCGTCGGAGCCGAGGACGACATGCAGAAGAAGGTCGATTTCGTGAAGCAGCTCGGACCCCTCGCAGTCCTCGATTCGCCTGGCGATGCCTTTCGCAAAGCTCACAAAGTCGAGTACTTCCCCACATTCATCGTGACCGACTCGAACGGCGACGTGATCGCCGACGGTCGCAAGGGTCAGAAGAAGCTGAACGAGCTCCTCGATTAATGATCCGCGATGGCTCATCTTCGCCATCGGCTTTGAAAAACCTTCCCGATCGTCAACGCTTCAGTGACCAGAAAACGAACACGGGGCCCGCTCGGCGCATCGAAGGGATGGCCTCGGGTTCGCTAATGTTCGTGAGTCCCCAAGAAGACTCCAGAAATGGACGATGACGATGAGACATCTTAAATTCACCACGCTGACGGCACTCGCATTGATCACCGCTTCATGCGCGAAGCCGGGCTCTGGCCCGTCGGACTCACCCATCAAGAAAGATGCGCCGG
>JAZKJB010000405.1:0-5853 GCA_040384505.1 Bdellovibrionota bacterium
CGCGAACTGGGATCCCTCGGCCGACCCGAGCGTCGAAATCCAGTTCACCCCGGCGCGAGTTCTTCTGCAGGATTTCACCGGTGTCCCCGTCGTCGTCGATCTCGCAGCGATGCGGTCGGCGATCGCGAAAAAAGGCGGACCCGCGGCGAAAGTGAATCCGCTCCAGCCCGTCGATCTGGTGATCGATCACTCGGTGCAAGTCGATGCCTTCGGAAACGCGCAAGCTTTCGCGCTGAACGCGAAGTTCGATTACGAACGAAACGGCGAGCGCTATCAGTTTTTGAAGTGGGGGCAGACCGCGTTCAAGAATTTCCAGGTCGTTCCTCCCGCGACCGGAATCTGTCACCAGGTGAACCTCGAATACCTCGCGAGTGTCGCGATGCGAGCGACGGTCGGAAGCGAAACTTGGGTTTTCCCCGATACTCTCGTCGGCACGGACTCCCACACTCCGATGGTGAACGGCCTCGGCGTTTTGGGTTGGGGTGTCGGCGGAATCGAGGCGGAAGCCGCGATGCTCGGTCAACCCTGCTCGATGCTCATTCCCGACGTGATCGGCTTCGAGCTCATCGGCACTTTGAATCCAGGTGTGACCGCGACGGATCTCGTGTTGACGATCACGCAGATCCTCCGGAAAAAAGGCGTCGTCGGAAAATTCGTCGAGTTCACCGGCCGCGGTGTCAGCGCACTTTCGATTGCGAATCGCGCGACGATCTCGAACATGGCCCCCGAGTATGGAGCCACCGTCGGCTTCTGGCCGGTGGACAAGAAAACCATCGAGTATCTCGAGCTCACCGGTCGTAACGACGCCGCACGAGCGACGGAAGCGTATTACAAAGCGCAAGGCATGTGGCACGACGAGAACGTCGCTTCACCGCTGTTCACCGACAAACTCTCTCTCGATCTCTCGACCGTGGAGCCGTCACTCGCGGGACCGGCGAAGCCCCACGACCGCTCGACTCTCGGGCAGGTTCCGCAGAGCTTCGGAAAATTTCTCCTCGAACAGTCGGCTGCACGGGGACCTTCGAAATCCGCCGTCGTCGGAAACCAACTTCGCGACGGAGCGCTCGTTCTCGCCGCGATCACGAGCTGTACGAACACGTCGAACCCCACCCTCATGCTGGGTGCAGCACTCGTCGCGAAGAAAGCGAACGCACGCGGACTGAAAGTTCCTTCGTTCGTCAAAACCAGTTTCGCGCCCGGTTCTAAAGCCGTGACGGCCTTTCTCGAGAACGCGGGCTTGATGCCCGAGTTAGATCGGCTCGGCTTCAATCTCGTCGGTTATGGGTGCACGACGTGCATCGGAAACAGCGGACCGCTCCCATTAGCGATCGGAAACGAAATCGAAGAGCGAGGCCTCACCGTCGCCGCCGTTCTTTCGGGAAATCGCAACTTCGAAGCGCGCATTCACCCTCTGATCCGCGCCAACTATCTCGCCTCCCCTCCTCTCGTCGTCGCGTTCGCCCTCGCGGGTCGAATCGACATCGATTTGACTTCGGAAGCGATCGGAGTGGACTCGGCGGGGCAGCAAGTCTTCTTGAAGGACATTTGGCCTTCCGACGACGAGCTCGCGAAACTCGTCGCGAAGAACGTGACGGCGACGGACTTCGCGAAAAGCTACGCGGGTGTCTTCGAAGGCGACGAAACTTGGCGTTCACTTCCGATCACCGGAGGCGAGAGCTACGAGTGGAGCGAAGAGTCGACTTACATCAAGCGACCACCGTTCCTCGATCCCGAGTTCGCGACCGACCCCGATGCGCCGTGTGTGATCGAGAACGCACGCGTTCTCGCGCTCTTCGGGGACTTCATCACCACCGATCACATCTCGCCCGCGGGCTCGATCGGTGCCTCGACGCCTGCAGGTCAGTACTTGTCCAAGCTCGGCGTCGACAAGAAAGATTTCAACTCCTACGGTGCTCGGCGCGGAAATCACGAAGTCATGATGAGAGGGACGTTCGCGAACGTTCGCCTCCGAAACAAGTTGGTCGCGACCGAAGGGGGTTTCACTCGCCACTGGCCCAAAGGGGATGAGACCACGATTTACGATGCCGCCATGGCGTACAAGCGTTCGAACACGCCGCTCGTGATCGTCGCGGGACGCGAATATGGTTCGGGCTCGTCACGTGACTGGGCCGCCAAAGGCACTCGGCTCCTCGGAGTTCGAGCGGTCATCGCGGAATCCTACGAGCGCATCCATCGGTCGAATCTCGTCGGCATGGGCGTTCTGCCGTTGGAATTCACGAACGGTGAAACCGCCGCGACGCTGGGGTTGACCGGTCAGGAAACGATGACGATCGCGGGACTCGAAGATTTGAAACCGGGATCGCGGCTCGAGGTTCATGTGGTTTCCGACGCCGGAACGGCGAAGGTTTTTTCGGTTCGCGTTCGCATCGATACTCCCAACGAGCTTCGTTATTACCGGCACGGTGGAATTTTGCCGTACGTCTTGAAACGCCTGACCTGATGCGGATCCTCGGCCAGATTCCGCATCCCGACGCCGTGATCTCTCTCTTCTCGTGGAACGGAAAGTTCATCGTGAAGTTCGAGCAAGGTCTTTGCGAGCAAGTGTTCAAGTTCGAGCACCTCGACTTCGAGAGTGAGGCGGAATTTCGCTCGAAAATCGACGCTGGATTCATTGCCTCGGTCATCGACGGTTTTAGCGCGATGAGAAAGCTCCACGGCGGAGTCTTGGGCGAGCCCTGAATCCATGTTCTTCGCCTCAGAGGGTTTTCTCGAGCACGAGGAACTCGAGTTCGTCCTTCATGGCTTTTCCGAATTCCTCGTCGTGCGGGAACGGACGACGTTCGCCCGTGTCGCGGTAACCTCGACGCTCGTACCAGGCGATGAGTTCGCTGCGAACGGTGATGACTTGCATTTCCATTTTCGCCACGCCCCACTCGCGTTTCACGAAGATTTCGGCAGCATCCAAAAGTTTCGAACCCCAACCACGGGATTGCGTGTCGACTTGAACCGTCAGCATCCCGAGGTAACCCGTCGTTTCGTTCTTAGCCTTCAGATAAACGCACCCTTGAAGATGTCCGCTGGAATCGAGCGCGATCAAGATGACGTTCTTCTCGGCTTCGATGAGATCGGCGATCTCTTGTTCGTGCGTTCGCAGTCCGCCCAAGAGATGAGCTTCGGTCGTCCAACCCCGTGAACCGCTTTCGCCACGGTAAGCCTCGTTCACCATTTTCACCAGGCGTGGAACATCCGCGAGTGTCGCGGGCCGAATCGTGACCGTCATCGTCTTCGTCATTCGAAGAATTAATCACAGAGCCAGGCCCCGAGCCAAGTGCTGCTTCTCTAGGACGGTTTCGCTCCGCTCATTCGCACGACAGTTTGCTTTCACTTAGTCCCCTGGCGATCTCGACCAAAGGCCGAGACACCATAGGATCGTGACGGGCTCCTGACGATCCTCGACCCGAGTTGATCGAAAAAACCCGATTTGCCCAGGTAAAACTCGAAAAAACCCGCTCCGATTCTCTCGGAAAGCGTCGACTCCTCCGACATGTCTTGAGGCCCAGACGAAATCGAAGGAAATCGAGATGCCGAGCCGTGAAAAATCCCCCGTGATTCCATACGACGCCTCGAAAAGAAACGAGGTTTCGCGGCGGCTCGCCGTTCGCACCTCTCTCCCTTCGATGAAACCGTTCGCGCTTTACTTCATTCTCTTGGGTTTGGCTCTGCCCTCCTGCGATGTCGGTTTTGCGCCGGCGCCGCTCGCGATGCAATCGAGAGATGGCGCGAGCTCGACGCCCGACCCGGTCGCGGATTCCCCCAGCACGGATTCTCCCACCCCTCCGACCCCGGGCACTCCGCCGTCGAGCGGGACGACGTTCAAAGCCCTTTGGTCAGGAAAGCACCCGCAAGCCGACGAGTGGACGGCCGATGCTCAAGCTTCGCTCGCAAACTTCGGCGATGCCCTGCTCGCGGGTCCGACCGACGTCACCGACTTCTGCCCGAGGTTCTCGAGACTCGGGACGAACGAACGAATCGATTTCTTCGTGCAGTTCATCGCGGCGATGACGAAGTACGAGAGCAGCTTCAATCCCGCGCTGCGATTCACCGAAACGTCGATGGGCAATGACCCGGTCACCGGCGTTCAAGTGCAGAGCGAAGGTCTCATGCAGCTCTCTTACGTCGACGAACTGAATTATCGCGCGGTCGTCCCCGCGGGCGCGTGCGACTTCGATTTCCAGGGTGACAAGAGATATACGATCAAGGATCTCCGGCGCAGCATCTTGGATCCGAAGAAGAACCTCACGTGCGCCATCGCCATTTTGAATCGACAGGTCGAAAGGTACAACAAGCTCGCGGTTTCATCAGGAGCATATTGGGCCGTCATCAAGACCGACAGAAGCACCAACAAACTCCCCGAAATCAAAGCGATCACGAAGGCCCTGCCATTTTGTCAGTGACCGCGAGCGAAAGTCAGAGGGAGGTCGGTTTGCGAGTTTAGCGTTTCCTCGATTTATTCGAGGATTTTGGTGTCTGCAGAGCCGGACTCTCCGATGAGCCGGCTTTTTTCTTTTTCGCGCTTCCGCGAGCGATCTTCTTTTCCACTCGAGACGTCTTCTTGGTTTTCTCACTCGAACGACCGAGCTTGGTCTTGGGAGTTTTACCGATTCGCTCGTCGCCCTTCAGCACCATTTCACAAGCGAGCCTCACGCTCTCTTCGAAACCGTCGGCCGAGACCGGCAACACTTGCCATCCGGTCGGTCCGGGTCCGAAGAGCTCGATGTCACGCATCGACGGGAGTTCAGCGCGAAGGCTCGCATGATGGTCCGCGGTCGTCGCGATCCACACGCCGTCATCTGGCGCGGGGTTCCCGCGATCCCTCAAGATGAAGACGATTCTCGAGCCGACGTAAACCGAAGTGCACCCGAACATCAGCTTCGTGTACGGCTCCATTTCGGCGAGGAGCTCGAGAACGAAGTCGAATGGAACGGACTTTTTTCGGATCATGCCGCCGGTTTCTCCGAGGTCCTGAAGAAGAACCAATAGACCGGGACACCGAGGCCGATGATGACGAGACCGATTCCCGATTCACGCGGGCTCGTGACGAGAGTGTTGATCAAGAGCCACGTCGCGACCGCGACGAACAGGATCGGGACTATGGGATACCCGGGAACGCGATACGAGCGAGGAGCGTCGGGACGCGATCTCCGCAAAACGATGACGGCGAAACCACAGAGCGCGTAGAAAACCCACGCCCCGAAGACGACGTAATCGGTCAACTGATCGAAACTCCCGGATGCGGCGAGCACACTCGCCCATACACCTTGAACCAAGATCGCGACGATCGGGCTATGAGTTTTCGGATGAACGTACGCGAGTTGCGGAATGAAGAGTTTCTCGCGCGCCATCGCGAACGGGACTCGCGCCGACGTCAGGATCGATCCGTTCATCGCGCCGAGCGCCGAGATCACGAAAGCGACCGACAAGAACACGAGTCCGCCTTCTCCGAGAAACGTTTGCGCGGCCTTCGTCGCGACCGGAAGCATGGTTCGATCTTTCGGGCTCGACGCGGTCAGGATCTCTCCAAACGGAAGCGACTTGAAGTAAGCGAGATTCACGGCGCCGTAGATGACCAAGATGAGAATCGTCCCGATGACGAGCGCACGCGGTACGTTCTTCTGCGCATCGTGCACTTCGCCCGAGGCCATCGGGAGATTGTTCCAGCCGTCGTAAGCCCAAAGTGCCGCGATCGTCGCAGCACCGAAAGCGGACCATCCTTGCCAAGTCCATCCCTCGGGTGTCGCGAAGCCCTCCGCGACCGAAGGCGAAATGAAAAAGCAGCCGAACACGATCGTCGCGATCATCAGGACCTTCAAAGCCGTCATCACGACCTGGACC
>JAZKJB010000406.1:0-5119 GCA_040384505.1 Bdellovibrionota bacterium
GTGGGCGTGAGTTCGTACGAACGCTACTGAGAGATCCCGAGCCCTCCGTTCGGAGGGTCGCGAGAGAAGCGGAGAGAAGAGCGCGGACGATCGCAGAGCGGGATCCGAATCGCAGGAGACGAGCCTACGAGTTCCAGCAGAGAAGCCCGACCCAGTTCGGATCGCAACTCACATCGGCGAGTCCGACTGGTCAGCTGATCTTGAGTTCCGAGACGGCTCGCGGTCTTCATTCGAATCAAGCTATCCTCGAGTCTCTGATGAGCACGGACCCCGCGATCCGAACCGCATTCGACGCGAAGCTCGCCTCCGACGAGTCGTTCCGCGAGGGTGTTCTTCGAGCGGTCGAGATGGAGGGAGACACGCAACACGTTCGCGCGTTCAAATGGAACCCCGAACGCAATGCCGATCGACTTGCGATGGCTCGCATGGTCGACGCTCAAGACCGGGGTCTGCGAGTCCTCGATCGTCGGGTCGAACAGCTCGCTCAGAGGCAGCTCTCGGGTGAAGGCGTGAAAGCTCCGACGCCGAGGCAACTCGAAGAGCGCGTCACGCGTCTCAAGCAGGATCAAAAGATCAGGGAGTATTACGCTCGTGCCGAGTTGCGGGCCGTTCGGGAATTGCCGACCCTCTCGCCGACACAAGAGAGAATCATTCGGCAAACGGCGGCGACGATCGCGGTGGCCGACGAAGCAAGGCCCGTCGAAATTCCGGCCGACTTCTGCCCTTGAAATGCAAAAGGCTCCTTTCGGAGCCTTCATGCCTTCTCTTTTCTCGCCGATTTTCTCGCTCAGCTCATTCGCAAGTTCGCTTCACCGCTTGTTTCGCGACTTCGAACTGATCGACTGGTGTTCCGCGCGATCTCGCCGAGTCGAACTTGCAGCCCGAGAGCTCTTCTTTTTCGATTTCGAGCAGACCCGTGCTCGCGAGGACTTCGCGTGCGCACTCGGTGAACGTGCCCGAATCGCAGGCGCTCGCCTTTTGCGAGAGCTCGCCGCCTTCGTCGTCGGGCGGGCCGCCCTTCTTGTCTCCACAGGCGGAGAGCGTGAAAGCCACAGTGGTGGCTAACAGGAAGCGCGTCAGCGTCGATTTGAATGCCATCGTGTTGTCTTTATGCCGCATACGTCCCTCTTGTGACGTCTTGTTTATCGGCATTCCTAAAGCGATTCTGAATGGGATCGTCCCGAATTGAGATCGTTCGGCGCGGTCGCCCGCGCGATGGTCCGACAACTCACCTAAGGGCTCGCTTCGAGTTGACTTTTGGGCAGTCCGGGCCGATGAGGGAACAGGCTTCAAACGCGACTTCGACTTAGGTGTGCATCATGTCCGAGCCTCACGAGCAAGAGCCGGAAGAAAAGTCTCCCTCGGACGTCCTTCTCGAAGAATGGTCGAGCCTTTCCACCAATGAAAAAATCCAGCGCTTCCGTGAGATCTCGAACGACAATCGCGAGGAAGTGATCTTCGCTCTCCCCTCACGCGAGCAAGCCACTCTCTTCGAAGAAATGACGAAGCCCGAGCGACGTTTGTGGATCCGCTTCATGGCGCCCGATGACGCGACCGACTTGATCCAAGCTTTGCCCGACGAACTTCGAGCCGAAATACTGGGTCTCGTCGACGAAACCGCGCGTCGCGAGATCACGGCTCTTCTCTCCTATCTCGAAGACGAAGCCGGTGGACTCATGAGTCCCCGCTTCGCGCGCGTTCGTCCCGACATGCTCGTCGCCGAGGCGATTCGCTACGTTCGCCAGCAGGCGCGCGTCGTCGATCCCGTTCACTACGTCTACGTCCTCGACTCCAATCAACGCTTGCTCGGAGTCTTGAGTTTGCGGGCGCTGTTCGTGAGCCCCGCGGAGAAAAAAGTCTCCGAGGTCATGGAGACCGAACTCGTCCTGGTGCCCGACGAAATGGATCAGGAAGCCGTCTCGCGTCTCTTCACGCAGCATCGCTTCACCGCACTCCCCGTCGTCGACGCCGAAGGTAAAATGCGAGGCGTCGTCACCGTCGATGACATCCTCGACGTCAGCCAGGAAGAAGCGACGGAAGATATCCAGAAGCTCGGTGGTACCGAAGCCCTCGAGGCGCCGTATCCGCAGACGTCGACTCTGCAGATGATCAAGAAGCGCGCGGGTTGGCTGATGGTTCTCTTCGTCGGGGAAATGTTCACGGCGACGGCGATGGCGCAGTACGAACACGATATCGCGCGTGCGGTCGTTCTCATGCTTTTCGTTCCCTTGATCATTTCGTCGGGCGGAAACTCCGGCTCGCAAGCGACGACTCTCATCATCCGCGCGATGGCGCTGAAAGAAATTCGACTCTCGGATTGGTGGTGGGTTTTCCTTCGCGAATGCGCTTCGGGTCTGGCGCTCGGCGCGATGCTCGCCTTGATCGGCCTCCTGAGAATCATGTACTGGCCGGGCCACGCGACTCTCTATACCGAGCACTATCAATTGATCGCTTACACGGTTGCGGGGTCTCTCGTCGGCGTCGTGCTCTTCGGAAGTGTCGCGGGCTCCATGCTGCCCTTCATCTTGCGTCGCGTGGGACTCGATCCCGCGAGCGCGTCGGCTCCGTTGGTCGCCACAATGGTGGACGTCACGGGTCTCGTGATCTACTTCTCACTCGCGCGGCTTTTCCTCACCGGAACGCTACTCTAAAATGGGTCATGCACCGCTGATCTACGATCTCTCGATCATCCTCGCCATCGCCGCCGTCGTCGCCGTGGTCTTTCACAAGATCAAGCAACCGGTGATCGTCGGGTACATTTTGGCGGGAAGTCTCATCGGACCGAACTCGTTTCGTCCGCTGATCACGAACCTCGAGGAGATCCAGGTCTGGGCCGAGCTCGGAGTCGTGTTCGTCATGTTCCATCTCGGTCTCGAGTTCAGTTTCCGTCGCCTCACCGCTCTCGGCTGGCCGACCGTGCTGTACGGTCTGTGGGACGTCGGCTTGACGGGAGCGATCGGCTGGCTCGCGGGCTGGGTGCTCGGACTCGACGCTTCGTCGCGGATCTTCCTCGCTGGCATGCTCGCGATCTCGTCGACGACCGTGATCATGAAAGCGTTCACGGAATTGGGGCTTCGCGCCCGGCACTTCGCCGACCGCGTAACGGGACTTCTCATCCTGGAAGATCTCGCGGCCGTGATCCTGCTCGTCGCATTGAATTCGTTCGCCTCCGGCCGCGCCGTCAGCGGCACGGCTCTCGCATCGCTCGGTGCCGAGCTCGTGATCGTCGTCGGCGGTTGGATCTTGATCGGTGGATTCGTCGTTCCGCGTTTCGTCAGACACGCGGGCCGCGCGCGAAACGAAGAGCTCCTCGTTCTCGCGGCGATCGGGCTCTGTCTTTTGCTCTCCTCGATCGCGGCGAAGTTCCAGTATTCGATGGCCCTCGGGGCTTTCATCATGGGCTCGATCTTGAACGAAACGCTCGAAGGCGAGAAGATCGAAAAACTCATCAGACCCCTACGTGACATGTTTGCTGCCGTCTTCTTCGTGACGGTCGGACTTCTCGCGAATCCGATCGGGGCCTTCGACAACTGGCAACTCGTCTTGACCCTCACGGCCGTCGTCATCGTCGGCAAATGGCTGGTCCTCACGAGCGGCGGATTGATCGTCGGCCTAGGGTTACGTGCGTCGACGCGAATCGGGCTTTCGATGGGACAAGTGGGAGAGTTCTCTTTCTTGATCGCTGCGATCGGCCTTTCGAGCGGCAAAATGATTCCCTCGCTTCAACCGACGATCATCGCGGTTGCGATCCTCACCGCTTTCACGACGCCCTACTTGATTCGCGCCTCCGACGGCATCGGAATCCTGATCGAAGGCCGCTTGCCTGCAAGACTCCGCCACTCGTTGGATCGATACGCCTCGCACGTGCATCATTGGCGCTCGAGCGGCGCTCTCCTTCCGGAGTGGATGAAGCCGGGCCTCGGTCGGCTCTTGGCGAACTCGGTGATGGTCGCACTGATCTTCGGCGCGACCGATCGGTGGATCGAACCGATGTTGATTTCGGCGATCGAAGAAGCGCTTTGGCGCCAAGTCACGGCCGTCGTCGTCGCGCTCGCGATCTCGAGTCCGTTCATCGTCGGCATGTTGGTCGCAGCGAAGAGTCGCCGCCCGAAAGATCTCGAACCGGCTCGCTCGGTCGCCCTTCGCGCGTTCACGTTCATCTTGTTCACGTTTCTCTGGATCGGAGGCTTGAGCGCGAGATTCATATCCGCTTGGGCTAGCGTCTCGGTGACGCTCGCGCTCGGGATCTTGATCGCGACCGTGTTCTCACGCCGACTCATTCGCTCGTATGCCTGGATCGAGTCGAGATTCATGTCGGGTCTCTCAGGCAAGAGCGACGAAAACGAAGCGACGGCAGCGATGAAGGAATTGGCACCCTGGGATGCCCACTTGGTTCGCTTGCAAGTGCACCCGAATTCGAAGCTCGTCGGTCTGAGTTTGCAAGGTTCGGATCTCAAGCGTCTTCACAACATCATCGTGCTTTCGATTCGCCGAGGCGAAGACGTGATCGCGATGCCCCCTGGCTTCGAGCTTTTGCTCCCGAACGACGAGCTTCTCGTTCTCGGAACCGACGACGAAATGGAAAAGGCGCGGCTCTTGATCGAGGGACCGGATGCCTCACGTGGGCCTTCGCATCGGTTTCGAGATTATGAAATGCGCAGCTTGAAGCTCAGTGACACCTCGCCGCTCATCGGCAACACCATCGCGTCGTCGCAGCTGCGCGAAAAGTACGGCGCGCTCATCGTAGGGCTCGAGCGGGATGCGCAACGCGTCCTAAACCCGCCGATCGAACTCGAGTTGATCGCGGGCGATCGCCTTTGGCTCGTGGGCCCGCGTGAAGGGTTGAGCGCTCTCGATCTGTAGTTTAGCTTGGATGGCGATCGTCCCTCGAAGGAGTCGCCAGATGAAGCCCGGCAACAAGAACACGTTCTCCACGCGATCGACTCTCCCCCTCGGAGACAAGACCCTCACCTTCCATTCGCTTCCGCACCTGGCGAAAACGAAAGGCGTCGATCTCTCGAAGATGCCGCTCAGTCTTCGCGTGCTCCTCGAGAATCTGCTTCGACACGAAGACGGTGACATCGTTCGCGCCGACGACGTGCAGGCTCTTCTCGCCTGG
>JAZKJB010000407.1:0-8372 GCA_040384505.1 Bdellovibrionota bacterium
GTGTTGGAGTCCGCGGCCGTCGTCGCGCGATCGAGGCACGATTGGCCGGCGGCAAGTTTTCTTTCGTCGTCGGATTCGCAACCGGTGACGAAGACCAAGGCCAACAGAGCCAGGGAGTAGAACAGGAACTTGTCGAATTTCATATCACGCACCTCTTTGACTGGAGGTCATCTTACCTTCTCGAATCGCCGAGCTGAACCCTTTCCAGGACCCGGCCGTGGGATTTTTCGATGCGTCAGGACTTTGGTTGGTAATTGGCCCCGGTGTCTCAACATGAAACTCGAAATCTCCGATGAATCGACCAGACTCTAAGGATGGGGTTCGCCATGAATCGCTCGATCAAGACCTTGCTCCTCGTGCTCGCGATCATTCTCCTGGGCCAAGCCGCCCGGGCTTCCGAGATTTTCGAGTTCTACACCGGCGGAGCTTACACGGCCGTCGTGAACGACGAAACCTCGCTTCTCTCGAATCCCGCCGGTCTCGGGCGGCTACGCGACACGACTTTCACCCTCGCGGATCCGGAGCTCGATGCGAGCTACACGGCGACCGAAGTGGCGACGATCAGCACCTTCACGCAAGTTTTCACGATCCAAGGTCTGCTCGATCAGCTCAATCAAAACAAAGCGAAGCCCTGGCATTCCAAGCTCCAGTTCTTCCCGTCGTTCGTCGCTCCGAACTTCGGGATCGGGCTGCATGGAAAATATCAATACGACGCCGAAGTCGATGCGACGGGCACGAACTACACGCTGGATTACGTGAACGACTACGCTCTCGCGATGGGTTTTTGCCTTCGCTTCTTCGGCGGAATCATGAAAATCGGCACGACCGTGCGCGCGGTCGATCGCACGGAGTTCCACGGCGTCTTGCCTGCGACTTCGACGGGTCTCGAAGTGAAGAACATCGCGAGCGAAGGCTTGGGACTCGCGAGCGACGTGGGACTCACTTTGACCGCGCCGATCGCGTGGCTGCCTTCGCTCTCGGGCGTCGTTCGAGACGCGGGAAATACCTCGTACACTCTCTCGCGCGGGATGTTCCACTCGACGGCGACCCGCCCGGTCGACACTTTGCAAACCATCGATGCGGGTTTCGCGATCGCGCCGATTCTCTCGAACAACAACCGCATGACGATCACCGCCGAGATGCACGACGTGACCAACGTTCGACAGGCGACGACGACGAACCGGAACATCCACGCCGGCATGGAGTTCAACTTCCACGACTTCTTCTTCCTTCGCGCCGGGATGAACCAAGGGTTTTACACGGCGGGAATCGAGCTCGCCTCGACGAAGTTCCAGCTTCAAGCCACGACCTATGGTGAGGACATCGGGACCGACACCGTTCCTCGCGAAGACCGCCGCTTCATCGGCAAATTCTCCATTCGCTTCTGATCCCCATTGGCCACGCTCTTGGTCTCGTCAAACGTTTGGCTCGCGCCTCGTGCGTGGGGAACGTTAATCTAACGAGAGGAGCGTCGGATGCCATTTCTTCCATTCATTCAGCGAGTTTCTCAGCGTTCGTGGCGTTGTGTGAGCTTCGTGCTCGTGCTCACGCTGCTCAGCGGCTGTCCGAATTCGTTCGGCGAGTTCGCGAACAAGACGTCTGACGAAGCGCTCTTGTTCCAGTCACAGCTCTACGCGGACACGCGCGATTGGGACAACGCGATCACCACCATCGGAAGAATGACGACCGCGGGAAAAGCGGATCGAACGGCGAAGTATCTGCTCTCCTCCTACTATGCGGGACGCTGCGGTCTCGATCTTCTCGAACTCGCGGACGCACTGGGAAATCTCGGAACGACGCAGCTGTATCCGTTCCTCTTGAGTACTTATGCGGCGAACACCGCGACCGATCTGGCGGACTGCCAATCGGCCGAAACGACTCTGCTCAGTATTTCTCCGACCTACGCGAGCCTCACGCCTGACGAAAACGTTCTTCTCGCTCTCGTCGAGTTCGCGAAGATCGGCTCTCTCCTCGCGGCGAACACTCTCGTCGACGCGGCCAACGACGGAACTTACGACGGCGACGTCGTGAGCGGCGGAAGCTCACTCGATCCTTGCGATTCGACGCACATCACGGATCTGGAAATCGGCAAGCTCGGGACGGGCTTGATCATCGCAGTCAACGCGCTCTCGGCGTCGGGTTCCGCCATTTCGGCTTCGATGGGGTCGGCGGGCTCGTTGACGTCCGCGTACGGAGACGAGCAAGACCCGACGGCGTTCTCCGCTCTCGAGATCAAAGGTCTTCGCGGTTTCATCAAATCGAACGAAGTGGGCTTCAACTCGTGCGGCGGCGACGCCTCCAGCGGAGTGTCTTGCCTATGTCCCTGAGGAAGGCGGCGGCGATCGCATTCATTTCGTTCGCATGCGCTCACGCAGGAGCGGTCGCTCATCTGTCCGATCCCGGTCAGAGCGTTCGCGCGAACGGAATGGGCGGAGCCTACACCGCGGTCGTCATGGACTCGGACTCTCTTTTCTACAACCCCGCCGGTCTCTCGCGACATTCCGGATTCTCTTGGACGGTTTTCGATCCGGGAGTCGGGATCGGCGGCGCCGACTCGATACAAGATGCCCAGAGCGTGATTCAATCCAATAGCGGCAACATGGCCGACAAGCTCGGCGCACTCTACGGAAAGAAAATTTTCGCGAGCGGAATGGCGAAGAGTGCGGTCATCCTTCCCGGGATCGCGTTCGCCGGTTTCGGCAACGGTCAGGCGCAATTCAATTTGCACAATCCCGCTGCGACGACGATGAACCTCAATTACTTCTTCGATTACGGCTTCGCTCTCGGCACGGGCTTCAGCTTGATCCCCGGCATCTGGCATCACGGTGTCGTCGTGAGAAGAGTGAACAGAACGGGAACGAATCTCCCGCTGGGGCCCGCGACCCTCGCGGATCTCGACTTCGCGGCACTTGAATCCGAATTCAAGCGACGCGGTACCGGATACGGTCTCGACTACGGGTCGGTGATCACGATTCCCGGCCCCGTGTCGCCCGCGTTTTCGCTCGTTTATCGCGACATCGGCTACACCGCGTTCACGCACGAAGAGGGCGCCGGATCCCCGCCGCGCCAAGAGCCCGAGATCGTCCTCGGCGCCTCGCTCAAGATCGATGCCTTGATCGCGAGCATCACGCCTGCGATCGACTATCGTTTCGCGCAACGCTCCGACATTCAGATGGGCAAGAAGCTTCACATCGGTCTCGAAGTCAGCCTTCCGCTGATCGATTTTCGCGCGGGCTTGAACCAAGGCTATTACACCTTGGGCGCGGGAATGAACCTCGGTGTCCTTCGCGCCGACGTCGCAACTTACGGCGTCGAGCTCGGTGAATTTCCCGGGCAGCTCGAAGACCGGCGTTACATGGCTCAAGTCACCTTCGAACTGGGTTTCGACCCGGGCATGTTCGGCTTCGGCGGTGGCGGTTCGAGCTCCGATGGAAGCGGCGGTGGTGGCAGCGGTGGAGGCGGTCGCCTTCGCCTGAAACAGCGCCGCTAATTCGGATTCGGCGATTCTATCGCCGCTCGTTTTCGGGTAGTCTTTCCTCCGTGATCACACTTCGACCGATTCGCGGGCCTCGCGACAGCCGCGATCAACTCCTTCAATTCGATCCCGATCAGACGACGTGGCTCGTCTCCGATTTGAAATCGAAGCTCGATCTCAATCGCAGCCTCTTGCACGATAGAAAATTCCTTCGCGGCGAAGCCGTTCTTCGCGCGAACGAGTTGTGGCGTTTGCTTCTCGGTCGCGTCAGGCCGGATCTGCAAACGGTCTCGCGAGAGTTCGCGCTGACGTTGATCGCCGAGCGCGCGGGCCGTCTCGATCTCGAATGGGCAAAGGCGCCCGGCGTGGCACAAGCGGCGTTCGGTTACATCTCTCAACTCATGCCGATCCTCGCGCATCCAAACGGCGAAGAGATCATGACGACTTGGTTCGAGAAACACACCGGCTCTCGCGATCGCTGGGGCCGTTGGTGGGATCTCTCGCTTCTCGTCTGGAACGCGTTCCTCGAGGAGGGTTACATCGCTCCCGCTTGGGCGAGCGGCGTGCTCGTCAACGAAACCGGCTTGCACGACGTGTGGAAAAGGCCGTTGATCGTCGATCTCGGTGCCGAATTGAATCAAGTCGAAGCCGATCTTTTGCTCATGTTGGGCGATCACGTCGACGTCACGATTTTGCGTCCCGAGCCGACGTGGACGAGCGAATACTCGCGCTGCCTCGTCGCCTACGAGCTCCTCGAAAAAAAGCTCGGCGCGAAAAAAGCCGGTGGCTCCGTCGTGCGCGAGCCGATGCAAGCTTCGAAAGTCACTCATCACAAATACACGACGATGTTCGCCGAAGCGAAAGACGCGGTCGCGCAAACGAGGATCTGGGTCGACGAAGGCGTGAAGCCTCGCGACATCGCGATCGCCGCGCCCGACATCGAGCTTTATTGGCCGACTCTCGAAGCCTTCCTCGAGCAAGAAGGCATTCCGGTCCAGAAAGACCGCGTGCGCCGACTCCACACGTTCGCCGACATCGCCTCGTGGCTCGCGCACCTGCGACTTCGCACGGGAGCCTACGACGAAGCCGACATCGAGTTGGCACTTTTCGCCCCCGGAAGCGGTGGAGCGAAACTCGTGACCTACGACCGCTTCAAGACTTTGTATGCGATGGTGTACGGACGCGAAGATCTCGCGAGAGCCGAAGCGATATCGAAGCGCTTCGAAGTTCAACTCGAGCCGAACGATCGAGCGAAACGTGACGATTTCATCGCCTGGTCTCTCAAGCAGCTGCCGAACGAATGCAGCTTCGAGAGAGTCGAGCAGATCTTCAAAAAAGTTTTCGCCGAATGTCCCCCGGGACTCGAATGGCCCGTGAAGCGCTGGCTCGCTTACCTGGAGCAAATCGCTTCGAAGACCGAATGCCGAGTGGCCGATGGAGATCCCGATGGTGTCGCCTGCATCAAACTGACGTCCGCGGAAAATTCACCGTCGCAAAAGATGATCATGATGGGTCTCTCCGAGCCCGCCCTTCGCCACAAAGTCGAAACCGCGCTCCTCGCCTCCGATCTCTGGTCTCTCGCGCAAGAGTACGGGTTCCATCTCGCCTCCGAGGATCAAGCGAAGCTCGAGTTCGAAGCGCGTTGGGTGATCGAGGGAGGCGAGCGCGAGATGCTGCTCACGGTCCCGGAAACGGACTTCAACGGAAGCGCTCTCGCTCCGTCGTGGCTCTGGTTGAAAGGGGCGCGTGTCGCGAAAGAGGCCGCGCATGTCTCGGTTCCTCGGGCGACTCGCTGGGACGAAATCCAGCGCTCGTCACTTTCCACGATCGCCAAAGAGCGAGGGTGGAGCGACGCTTCGCTCGAACGTCTCGAACAAGCCTTCAAACAGGATTTCAACGAAGTGGCGCTCGAGTCGTATGCCGCGGGACTGGTGAAGAGCCTCTCGCCCTCGGGCATCGAAGATTATCTCGAATGTCCGTTCATCTTCGCGGCGAAACGCCTCTTCGGTTTGACCGACGAAGCGGAGCTCGATCTCGAGATCGATGCGAGTCGCCGCGGAAGTCTCATGCACAAGGTCTTCGAGATCTTGACCGTCGAGCCGATGCGTTTCGATTTGAGCGAGACGGAGCTCGAAGAAGCGGTCGAGCGCGCGCGAGAGAAGGCGAGCATCGAGCTCGCCGACTTGCGACTATGGCCGCCGCTGAAAGCGAGACACGTGGATCTGGCTCGTCGATTCCTCGCGTACGAACGAGAGTACCGCCGCCAGTTCCCCGATGCGCGAGTGATCGGTCGTGAGTTCGACATCGCGGGATATCTCAGGCCCGCGTCGGGAGAGCTCGTGCGTGACGAGGAACCTGGCGCGCTCAAATTCGTCGGGCGCATCGACCGTGTCGACGAAGACAGCGCGGGTCATTTGGCGATCTTCGATTACAAATCGTCGGCGTCGACGACGTCGCAATTCGGTTCATGGCTGAAGAACAATCGCATTCAACTTCTTCTCTACGCATTGGCGAGCGAAAAGGGTTTGACGATCCTCGAGCCCCGAGAAGTCCTTGCCGCTCTCTATTACGTCGCGCGCCCGTTCTCGCGTGACAGTGGTTTCAAAGTCGAAGACGTCGAGCAGGGCCTCTACGACATTCCCGATCGAAGGAAGAAAAACAGACTGAGTCGCGAGGACAAAGAGCGGCTTTACCGCGAGGGCGAAGCGCTCGTGAAAAAAGCGGTCGACGGATTGAGTGGCGGGATTTTCGCGCCCGCTCCGCGCGACAAAACGAAATGCAACGACTGCCAATGGAGCGCGCTGTGCCGGACACCTCACTTGAATTCCTGAAGCGCCACGAAATCGTGCGCGCGGGCGCCGGCGCGGGGAAGACCTACACTCTCACTCACAAGGTGATGGACATCGCGTCTTCGCACGTCGCGAAAGACGGTCGTTGGCCACGGGTCGTCGTGACCACGTTCACTCGCAAAGCGACCCAGGAGCTTCGCGAGCGGTTGATGTTGCTCGCGCTAGAAGAGAAGCCGGAGCTCGTCGATTTCGTGAATTCGCGCTCGCATTTGATGGTGTCCACGATCCACGGAGTGATGGACCTGTATCTGAAACGATACGGTGCGCACATCTGCATCGATCCTGGCTACAAAGTGATCACGGGTCTCCAGGCGACGAAGCTCGCACGCCAAATCTTGAGACAAGCGGTCTTGACCGACGACGATGCGGTCTTGCTCGAAACATATCCTTTCAACGCATTGACGGGACTCGTTCGCAAGCTCGACGGCGCGTGGGGCGAGAACGCCGATGCGAAAGCCTTCGGTGCCCTGGAATTCGCAGCTCTGTTCGAGGAGAAAGCGCATCGGATCGCAGCGGCTCTCGTCACGTCGGCCGACTCGATCAGAGCCGAGTCGACGAAGGCCGATTGGATCGAGATGGCCGATTGTTATCAGCGAATCGCCCAGGTGCTTCGCTCGGGCGGGTGGCGTGGGAAGAGAAGCTCGTGCCTCGAGATCCTCGACGGCATGAAGACCGCGAGAATGAACGCGAAGAATCCTCCGGTCAGCGAAGAGACCGCCGCGGAGGCGAAAGCCGCGCGCGAGATGGCGAAAGAACTTCGCGAAGTCGTCTACGACCCTGCGGCCTGGGATCATTTCGCAGAGCGCTTCGAAGCCAGCGAGAGAGTCGCGAAAAAGTTCTCGACCGCGTTCCGAAAAGAAAAGCGCGAGCGCGGTTGGCTCGAAATCAACGATCTCGAGCTCCGCGCGATGGAGTGCATGCGGGCTCATCCCGAAACCGCAGCCGCCTTCTCGCAAGAGTGGGATCACTGGCTCGTCGACGAGTACCAAGATACGAGTCCGTTCCAGGTCGCGCTGCTGAAGAAACTCATCGGCGAAGAACCGTGCTTCATCGTCGGCGATCCCCAGCAGAGCATTTATCTCTTCCGTGGCGCCAGATCCGATGTCTTCGCGACGAAAGAGCGCGAGATCGTCGATGCCGGCGGAGCGAAACGCCTTCTGACGGTGAACCGCCGCTCGCACCCCGAGCTCCTACTTTTCTTGAACGACTTCTTCACTCGTTTCGATCCTCCCTTTCAACCGATGGAACCGTTTCTCGCGAAAGATCAAAAGCCCGACCCTTCGCGAGTCGTCGCTCACGTCTACAATCCGGGTGGACTGACATCGACCTCGGAGAACTCTTCGGAAGAAGCGGACGAGACCGAAGCTGAGACGTCTGGTAGCCCACCCGAAGAAGCCGGAAAACACGACGCAGAGATGAAGGCGATCGTCGCTTATGTCCAAAGGCTTCGCGCGAATGGAGCCAAACCCGAAGACATCTGCGTTCTCGCGAGAACCAACGCGGTCTTGGACCAAGTCGCGGAATGGCTCGCGCGTTTCGGTCAACCCGCTCACGTCCACGCGGCCGCGGGGTTCTTCGAGCGACGCGAAACCCGCGATGCCTTGGCTGTCTTGAAGTTCCTGGTGAACCCACACGATGCTTTCAATTTGATCGAGCTCTTGCGCTCACCTTGGTTCCGCGTTCCCGATCGAACTCTCGTCGAGATTTCTCGAACGAAGCCGAAGTCGCTCTGGGAGCGGCTCATCGGCGAAAAGTCGATGGCCGTCGAGCTCGAACCGGTCTCACGACTCGAGCGTCTCTTGGCCGAGTCTCGCGAGATCGGAGTGTCGGGCGCTTTCAAGAAAGCTCTCGTGCAAAGTGGCTTCATCGATCTCTCTCATCGCCACGATACCAGCGGACGTCGTGAATCGAACGTCTGGAAGTTGATCGCGCGGTTGGAAGCCGAGGAGGGCCGACCGGGCTTCAATCCTCTCGCATTCGTGACCGGAACGACCGCCGAGATGAAAATCGAAGAGGGTGGAGGCGAAGGCGACGCGGTTGCCGCGCAC
>JAZKJB010000407.1:8382-10829 GCA_040384505.1 Bdellovibrionota bacterium
ACGGGCCAGTGGCCCGGTCTCGCGCTGATGGGTGTGGAACCCGATCGCATCAACTTGATGACGGTTCATGCTTCGAAGGGCCTGGAGTTCAAGCACGTCATTCTCCCTCGCATGGAACAGCGCCCGAGGCTCACGACGAGCGAAGCGTTCGTCTTCGATTCCGACAAAGGACGTTGGGCGGCTCGGGTCCCGTACGGTGAGAACGCCGATATGACCGCGAGCCTCGCCGAGACGACTCACGTCGAGGAGTTCCGGGCGCAAGAGCTTCAAGAGCATGCGCGCGTGCTCTACGTCGCTCTCACTCGAGCCGTCGAAAGTCTCTTCCTCACCTGGACGGGTCGAGCGCAAACGAATTCCTGGGGAGAGATGTGCCGTCTCGAACTTTCTCCCGGCGTTCATCGAACCGAGAACTATTCCTACGAAGTGCACGAAGGTCCCTGGGAACCTGAGCACGTCGAAACGAACGAAGAAAAGGCCATGGTCCCGCGTGCGAAGTACCGCGAGCTCGTCTTGGGCTCGCTCGGTCCTCAATCGCTCAACGTGAACAGCGAGGAAGCGAAGCCGTTTTCCGTGACCGAAATGCTCGAGCGAAAGCCGGGTGTCGTCTTGGCCGCCGAAAGCGATCGAGACGTCGTGCGGATCTTGAAGAGTGCCGCGACCGGAACGGCCGTCCACAAACTCATGGAGCTCTTGAAGTATCCCTCGCGCGATTTGATGAATCGCCTCGTATCGAAATGGTTTCCTGGAGACGAGGAGCGCGTGCTCGCGTCGGTCGACTACGTTCGCCACTGCAAGAGCCCGCCACTCGCGGAGATCATCGTGAACGGAGAAGTCGAGTGGGGCTTCGCGGTTCTCGTCGAAGGACTCTTGATCGAAGGGCAAATCGACTTGTGGGGCCGCACGAATGCGGGTCAGGTTTGGATCGTCGACTATAAGACGGGAACTCCCGAGTACAAAGAGAAGGCGTTCGAACAAATGTCGCTCTATGCGCTGGCACTTCGCGGTTCGGGTCTCGTTTCGAAAGACGAGACGATCAAAATGGCGGCGGTTTACCCGTTCGCGAAAGACGTCTTCATCGAGAAAGAGCTCTCGCGGGAAGCGACCCTCGCGAAGTTCGGTTTGAAAGCGAAATCCTGATTTTTACTGAACGGGCTTGAAGGTGACCGAGCGGGTTCCGAGCGGACCCGTGATCGTGAGGGTCGAGCTTTGCGTCTCGACGGCGGTCGTCGGGACTTGGAATTGGAACGTGTAAGGCGTGTTCCAGCGCGTGTGATACGGGTAGAGCGATTGGAGCTCGGCGAGGTTGCCTCGGATCTTCAGCGGTTTTCCCTCGTAGCGGCGTCCGCCGACGTCGAGATAGATGCGCCAGATCGATTTCTTGTCGGTGAGGTTGTCGTTGTTTCGGTCGGGAGTGAAGAATGAAACGAAAGTTTCCGTGATCGAAGCCAGCTCTTGTTGGTCTTTCGCCTTCTCCGCATCCAGCTTCGTCGGCTCCCACTGATAATAGCTCGCGCGCTTCGCGAGAAGAGTCTCGCGGATGGCGGTGTTCTTCAGCGTCGCCTTGTATTCGAAGTTGTTGTAGAAGCCCGAGTACTCGGTGTCGCCCGCCGAGTAGGCTTCGATCTTCTGCTCGTAGACTTTCGCGATGTCGACGGCGGTTCCTTCGGCGGGTGTCGCGGTTTCCTTCATCGTCTGCTGCGAGGTGCAGGACAGAGCCGAGAGGGAAAAGAGTGCGGTCGCGAAAAGCAGTCGTACTGTCAGCGTCGTTTGCATCGTCATTTCCTCAAGCCCAGTGCGGAAGCCACGAAATTGTCGAGGTCTTTGAAGACCGTTTCGCGGTCGAGGTCGTTGTAGATCTCATGGTAGCTCTCGTCGTAAACGATCAGCTTCTTGTTCGTTGAGCCGAGTGCCGGGAAGAAATCCTTGATCCCTTGCAGGCTCACGATGCGTTCTTGTCCCGCCGCCTGGACGAGAATGGGGATCTTGATCTTCGAGCCTGATCGCTTCACTTCTTCGATCACCTCGAACATCCCGAGATAAAGCGCCGGCGAGATCTTGTCGTGTCTCAACGCATCTTTTTCGTACGATTTCAGCCATTCGGAGTCGCGGACGAGGTCTTCGGTTTTGATTTCGTTGTAGAGCGTGATCGAAGGCCAAACGCGATTCATCATCCGCGCGGCGAAATCTTTCACCGGAGGAACGGCGAGAGCGACTCCGAGAAGCGGCGAGCTCAACACGGCGGCGCCCGGTTTCGGGGCGTCGAACGATTCGTCCATCAAGAAACGAAGGGTGACGAGGCCGCCCATCGAGTGGCCGACGAGCGCGAACGGTTTCTCGAGATGCCCGCCACGCTTCAAATGGCGAAGGAGCTGGGCGAGATCGCGACTGTAGTCGACGAAGCTGTCGACGTCGACCGCGGGAGCCGGCGCCGCCGGCGCGGCGGCCGG
>JAZKJB010000407.1:10839-19814 GCA_040384505.1 Bdellovibrionota bacterium
CTTCCGAGCGACCGTGGCCGCGGAGATCCCAGGCGATGACGTTCCATCCGAGCTTGCAGAGATCGTCGGCGGTCTTCGCGTAGGCTTCGGAGTGTTCGCTGATCCCGTGGGTCACGACCAAAGTCCCGCGAGACTCTGGCGTCGTCCAGCTTTGGAAGAACAACTCGACGTCTTCTGCGAAGCTCTCGGCGTTGCTCTTGAAATGTCCTTCGCGGCGTTCGATCGGCATCGGCTCTGATGATCCGCTCCGGGTCTCGAAGGCGTCAAGGGCCATTGTCGCTCGCGCCTTCCTCGTTTATCATCGACCTACATGGCGAAAGCATCGGCGAGACTTCATTTGGTTCTCTTCACATCACTCATCGCGTTGATCGCGTTTTCGACGCCTCGTGCAGCGCGCGCCCAAGAGGCCACGAGCGACGACATCAGCCTCTACGTCGGCAGCATGTTGCCGAACCAGGTCAACGGCGTCGACGAGATCCTCCCGGTTTTCGGCGGGCGTTACGGATTCGGTACCAAGATCGGAACGCTCGAAGCGGGCGGAGCGAATTCCCATGCCGAAGGGGTCGACTTCACCACGATCAGTGGCAGCTTGCGCGGCGACTTCGATCTCGGCGACGGGATGTCGGGTCTCGTTTACGGGGGATTGGACTTCAATTGGTACATCCCTGAGGGCGCGACGGAGCGCCAATCGGAGACGGGATTCCACATCGGGACGGGTGCCTTGATGTCCGTTTCCGAGAACTTGTCGCTGCGAGCCGATCTGAAATTCATGGGAGGCCCGGGTACGAGCCTCTATCTCTTGTTGGGTGTGATGTTCCGCTCGAGCTCCGCGCAGTGATGAATCAGAGCGAGTACAGATAGCGACGCAAATCCGCGTCGGGCGGAGTGTCCACTCCCGAACCCGGCGCTTTCGCGCGCAGATCTTGGAGCGAGAAGCCCATCTTCACGTCGTAAGTTCGATCGATCTGATTCCGCAGCCGCTGCTCGGCCTGATACCAGGCTTCCTTCGTCGCATCGTACGGGCAAGTCGAGAGCTCTTGGTTCGAGTCTGCACCCCAGCGCCGTTCCGCGCACTGATAGGGATCGAACGAAAGCGAATACAATCTCGCGACGACGTGATGGTAGCTCAGTTTCACTCTCGTCTGGTCGCTGCGCGTGTAAACGATGACGCAAGCGTCGGCCGCTCGCTCGTAAGCGGTACGAAGATCGAGCGCGAGGTTGGTGCCGGAGTAGATCACTCGCGGGCTGCCTTGACGATGGAGCTCGACGAAGCGTTGAACGTCTTTGCGAAGTTCGACGAACGACGTCTTCAATCGGGCGTCGCGCGAAGGCGTGGAGAAACTTTCCCACTCGCCCGAGGCTCCGTAAATGTTCTCGGGGAGAGACGCCGGTTGAGCCTTCTCGTCGATGGCGTTCGCGATCGCGGCGTCGACGGCGTGAACGCGCTCTTTCACGTCGTTGCAAAGGGTGTCCATCATGTTCAGCATCTCGTCGATCGGATGGTACTTCAGATCGCCGATCGCAAGGCGCGAACGAACCCAGTCGTAGAAGGCGAGCTTCTGGCCATTGAACGCGAATTCCGCCTTGCTCCAGTTCGCTCTGAAATTGTTCGTTCCGAAGAATTGTTCCATCGAGAAATCGGCGAGTGACGTCATGGGAATCGTCGTCACTTGCCCGCCGACGTACGATCCATCGCTCTGCTGACTCGCACCCGTGAGATAAAGCGGGCGGAAATTCTTGAAACCACCTCCCGAGTTCGGGCTCGATCGTTGGAATTTCTCGCCGTACACGCTTCTCGTGATCAACGCGTCGGTATGGGCGTCGAAGAAGCGAATGCGGCCGTCGGTTTCGATCTTGTAGACGATGGCCGCGTGTCCGTTGGCATCGTAGATCACGGTCCCTGGACGAATGCCGTTGCGATCGATCTTCGCAGGCACGAAGTCGAAGAAGAGTCCGCTCGGCTGATCGAGCTCGGCGTTGTAGCGATACATCGCCGTCGAGGGGAACATCACCAGCTGTTGCAAGAGCGTGTGACCGATCGGAGGTTGCGCACTCCGCTGGACGGAATCGCGGCGAGCGGAAACGTAATTTCCTTTCGCCGAGTAGCGAATGTCTTTGCCGAGTCCATCGACGGCTTTCACCTGGCTCTCGACCGAGAACGGAAGACCGTTTTTCCAGGCGAAATAACCGCGCAGGAGATAAGGGAAGCGACCACAATCGGCCCAGAAGTCGAAACCCACGGGATCGGTCCCGCGGTAGGGATTCGCAGAGCTCTTCATGCACTCGGCGACGTTTCGGCAGCCGCTCTCACCGAGAGCCGCGACGAACGCGGAGTAGTTCTTTTCATCCGACGGAGTCCACTGCGTCTTCGTGATCTTCCAATGTTGCGGGCCCGCGAACGCGACCGACGCGATCGGGAGCACGAAAGCCGTGATGAGGACGAGGCGAAGAATCGAGGTTCTGGTCGACATGGCTACTCCAAAGGAACGGGGGCAACTCACGGGAATTACAAGAAGGGTGCCGATTTCCCGACAATGGTGTTCGAAGTGCGGGCCCGAGGCGTGAAACGCTTTCCGAAGGTGTCGAGAATGTCGACAGCTAAGGCAAGATGGAGTCTTGGGCCGTGCGGCTCTCGTCGAGCGTCGGGAAGTCGATGTTGTAGTGGATCCCGCGCGATTCTTTTCGCATGAGCGCGCATTGAACCGTGAGATCCGCGACCAGCGCCAAGTTCCGGAGCTCGATGATGTCGGGATGAACCCGCATGTGACCGTAGTAATCTTGCGACTCCGCCAGGATGTTCTCGAGGCGGTGTTTCGCGCGCTGCAGGCGCCGGTTCGAACGCACGATCCCCACGTAGTTCCACATCAAACGACGGATCTCTTCCCACATGTGCGTGATGACGATCATCTCGTCTTCATCCGACTCGTCGGGGAGACCGACATCGGCGGCGGCGGGAGTCGGGGTCGGGAACGCATCCAAATTCGCGATCGAAAAGCGAGCGGCGTTCTCCGAGAAGACCAAGCACTCGAGAAGCGAGTTCGATGCCAACCGGTTCGCTCCGTGGAGTCCGGTGCAAGCCGTTTCTCCTGCGGCGAGCAGACCCGGAATGTCGGTGCAGCCATCGATGTTCGTGACGACACCTCCGCAGAGATAGTGCGCGGCGGGAACGACGGGGATCGGTTGCTTCGTCATGTCGATGCCGTACTCGAGGCACGTGCGAAAGATGACGGGGAAGCGCTCGCGTAGCATCTCGGCGGGTTTGTGAGTGATGTCGAGGAACACGCACGGCGCGCCCGAGCGTTTCATCTCGGCGTCGATCGAGCGTGCGACGATGTCGCGAGGAGCGAGCGAGCCGAGAGGATGGTACTTCTTCGCGAACGCCTCACCCTTGTCGTTGACGAGCTCGCCGCCCTCGCCGCGCATCGCTTCGCTGATGAGGAAGTTTCGCGCGCTCGGGTGATAGAGACAAGTCGGGTGGAACTGCATGAACTCGAGATTCGCGACTCGTGCGCCGGCCCGGTAAGCCATCGCGATGCCGTCGCCGGTCGCGCCACTCCAGTTCGAGGTATAAAGATAAGTTTTCCCCGCTCCGCCCGTCGCGAGAAGAGTGAAGCGCGCGAAGTAGCTGACGATCGCGTTCTTTTGACGATCGAGAACGACCGCGCCGATACAGCGCGGAACACAGATGAGATCGATCGCGAAGGAATGCTCGCGGAATTCGATGTTCGGGTGGGCCTGCGCACGAAGCAAGAGCTCGCGGTGGATGTCTTGGCCCGTGTGATCTTGCACGTGCAAGATGCGACGATGGCTATGGCCACCTTCGCGCGTGAGCGAGAGCTTGTTCCCGGTCGGATCGGTGACGTCGAATTTGATTCCCCACTTCAGGAGATCTTCGATCCTGGCGGGCGCACTTTCGACGACACGTCGAACGACGTCTTCGTTGCAGAGCCCCGCTCCCGCGACGAGCGTGTCGCGAACATGATTTTCGAAACTGTCGTCGGGCGACATGACGGCGGCGATTCCGCCTTGGGCCATCGAAGTGTTGGTCACGGGTGCCGCGACTTTCGAGAGAATCACGACGCGGCCGCGATCGGCGACTTTCAATGCATAAGAAAGCCCCGCCAAACCCGAACCGATCACTAGGAAGTCGCAAGTCTCGCGCATGGCGGAAAGGTATAGCCTGTTTTCGACGTGGTGGCAGGACCAAAGTTGGGGTCCGGCAGGACTCTCGGCTTGCGTGCTGCGAATCCAAAAAGTAGAATCTTTTTGGGGATTTATTGATCCTCACAGCTTAAATCAGAGTCCCAACGGAAGGGGCCCTCTCTATGCGCTTTCAATGGAAAGTTTCGGCGCTCGTTCTCGCCGTCGTTTTCGTCACGGCGACCTCCATCATCTGGAAGACTCAGAGCCTCGTCGTCGCCGACAAGTTGAGCTTCGTCGCCGATTCTTCGATCAAGCAGATCGCACCGATCAAGCGACTCGTCGACGTGAAGCTCGACGATGCACAACGCGAGCTCGTTCGCTTCGCGGCCTCGCGCGCGGTGAACGGCCCGGGTCGTGAAACCGACTTCGGAGCTTTCGACATCATCTCCTTGATCGAATCGTCGGGCGGAGCACCTTCGGCGACTTGGATCGAACGCGGCTCGAGCGCCAGAGCCGAGTCGTGGCCGGCGAAACACGAACTCACGCTCTTGAAGAGCCTTCCCTTCGCGCGAGTTCGCGACGGTCAGCGGTATTGGGCGCGGGTGGCCGACGCACGAGGGACCGCGGTCTTTGCTCTCGTCGTCTCGGTCGAAGTGAAAACGTACGCCGACACCACGGGAACGACGGCCGCGAATCTTCCCGATGCCGTCGGCACGAGTGCTCCTGCGAAGAACACGCGCGCGTACATCGTCGGCTTCACGACCCAGAATCCGCTCGCCGCGATCACCGAAGATTTCATCGGCTCGAGCAACAACGTCTACATCGTCGACGACCGCGGCTACGTCGCGTCCCACGTCGACAAGTCGTACAACGGTGCTCTGTTCACGGAAGATCCGATCGTCGGCGAGATCGTCAAAGCGCAGAAGACGCTGGGCACGGGGCGATACGAGGATCTCGAGAGTCGGCCCGTGATCGGGCACTTCGAGAAAATCGAAGACTCGAATCTCACCGCGATCATCTCGACGCCCGTCCGTGCCGCGACGATGGGAGCGGACGATCATCTCCAGACCGCGATCTTCACTGCGCTCGCCGTCGCGCTCGTCGCTGCGATAGCGGCCTGGTTCGCAGCGGGACTTCTCGCGCCCACGTCGAATGGAACCGTCTACGATCTCGGCACACGAGCCTTGCCGCGAACGTTCACTGACGACGACGAAGAACTCGCGCCACAGGTCTTGCGTGCGACTCATTCATCGCCGTCTCTCCCCAGTTTCCCGATGACGCCGCCGCCGATCGTCGTCCCGATGAAGGACGACGTGAAGAACGATGCAAGTTTGCAGAACGAACGAAAGCTCGCCTACGAAGCGTTCCAACAAGGACTCGCAAAGCAGATGCGTGAACCTTTGCTTTCGATTCTCGGTCACGCCCAGCTCATTCGTGCGAATACGGTCGGCGATGAAAAGATCGAAGCCCATGTCGAGAGCATCGAGCGCGACGCTCGCAGCGCGAGAGAGTCGCTCGATCGATTGCGCCTCTTCGAAGAAGCGGACGTGCCGCTCGATCCCGACGACATGTTCGATCTCGACGACGTCATCGCGCGCACGCTCGAAGCGAAAGACATCGACCTTCAAGCGGCCGGAATCGCGGTCGAGCGCGGTATCGCGAGCCTTCCGCGTTTGCGCGGTCGAGCTTCCGACTTCGGTGCGGCACTCGCTCATCTCGTCGACAACGCGATCGAGGCTTTACGTGATCGCCCTGTTCGGCGTCTGAAGATCAAAACGGAAATACGTGGAGAGAGCGCCGTTCTCTCGGTCGCAGACACGGGAATCGGAATGCCGCGTGACGTGAGGAACCGAGCCTTCGAGCCGTTCTTCAAGAACTTCGAGTCGCCTTTTCGTATGGGACTCGGGCTCGCGTTCGTTCACGCCGCCGCTCACCGCGCAGATGCGAACTGCGAAATCGATTCGACTCCTGGCGAAGGAACGGTCGTGAGCTTGAAATTCCCGCTTCCGGTCACGAGAGAAGAGGCGAGCCTACCACCGCCGACGGCCGAACTGGAGCCCGCGAAGTCGATTCCCGCGCGTCCGTCGACACCGGCGCCCGCGATACCGCGTGTTCCGCCTCCGATGTCGATGGCGTCTTCGACTTCGAACGAAGACGACGACGATGCCTTCCAAGTCGTCGGTTCTCCGAAACTCACACTCGGTGGTCGATCGCCTGTGGAAGGCGAGTTGCCCCTTCCGCCGATGCCGTATCCCAAACTCGAGCGTGAGGCCGACGAGCCGATGCAGGTCGCAGTCGAAGAAGCGTCGACAGCGCTCGAAGCGCAGGCGACGAGTGAAAATTCCGTCATCCATCAGTTCGGCGAGGCCACGTCGGTGCGCGCGCAAATCGCGACGCCGGCACCGCAACCCTCGGAACCCGAGGCGGTCGTCGAGTCCGACGAAAGCCAAGAACGTCACGAAGCCGAAAGCCGAGACGCCGAAAGTCGTGACGCAATCGCAGCACCGAAACCGTTTCGCGTGCGTATCCGTCCGCCGAGGACGAGAGGGCCAAGTTCGCAGGCATGAGCGACCCGATCGCAGAGCTCCGCAGTGAATTCTCCGTGTTCATCGTCGAAAGCGACGTTGCGATTTCGCACGCGCTCGTCGAGTTGGTGAACACGTTCGGTTACACGAACGTTAGTGTGTGGCCGACGGCGGCCACGGCGCTCGCGGCGGCTCGGCAAGCGCCCCCTCACTTGGTCCTTTTCGACTTCGAGCATTTCGAAGAGCAGGCCGCGCTCGCTCTCACCGAGATCAACTCGATCAGTCCCGAGATCCTCGTGATCCTGATGATGAATTTCGCCCAGACTCTCGCGGGCCTCGAAATCGTGGGACGCGGACTCGCTTTCGATTGCATCACTCGCCCGTTCATCTCGAATCTCGAGCTGCAGCAGAAACTCGATCGTGCGGCTCAGCGCCTTTATTACCAGTTCGAGAGCGAACAGCTTCGCGAATCCGCGGAGGGACGCACGTTTCATGGGACTCTCGGAGATCTCGACGCAAAAGACGACATGAAAACCGTAGCCGGCTCCGAGCCCGTTCCCGAAGCCGCCGCGCCTCAGCCGGCGAACGAAGGCGTCGTGAACGAGTTTCTCGCGCGAGTCGCGGTGACGAGGGATCTCGACGAAACCATCGAAATTTTTCTCGAGGCGATGGCCAACGAAACGAACGCGCCGGTCGTGTATTTGAAATATCTCCCGACTCACGCTTCTCTTCTCATCGCGCACACGTCGCGCCTGCCGATCGACAAGTATCGCGGGCTCGGAGTGGACTTCAAGAAAGAGGGGATCGCGAACGCGGGCGATCTGCTCCGTGATCCGAGCGACATCAAGCCCCTCGGCGATCTGATCCGCGGACTCTTCCAGAAAGATTCGTTCATCGCGATCCCGCACCTCAATGACGGCGATGCGCACGGAGTCTTCGTTCTCCTCGGCGAAATCGACGTTTCGAACAGTGCTTCGCGCCCACTCGCGCTGCTCGGAATCTTCGAGCTCGCCTGGAAGCGCAACCTGACGGTCAAAGAGAAGCACGGCCTCGACATCCTCGATCCATTGACCGGCACGGCCAATCGCCGCCAATTCATCCAGAAACTCGACGAAGAGATTTCACGTTCGCGTCGGATCTTGCTCCCGCTGAGCGCCATCACGTTCGACGTCGACGCCTTCAAGAAACTCAACGAGAAGATCGGCGCGCAACAAGTCGATGCCATCTTGAAAGCGGTCGCGAGCGTCCTGAAGAAAACCGCGCGCGTGAGCGACATCGTCGCACGCACGGGTCCCGACGAATTCACGATGCTGCTCCCGCATACGCCCGGAATGGGAGCTGCCATCAAAGCCGAGCGTCTCAGGCGCGTGATCGAAGGAATGAAATTCCCTCTCCTCAGCGCTCCCGTCACGGTCAGCGTCGGAGTTTCGGAATATCCTTCGATCTGCAGCGACGGAGAAGCGCTCGTTCGCACGGCCGACGAAGCGCTTTCGCAAGTGCGCGCGGCCGGCGGAAACAAAGTCTGTCTCGCCACGGCGCCTGCCGGTCATCAGCTGGAATTCGCTCCGCGCGAAGTCCCGGCCGGCGGAAGAGGATCGTCATGAAGTCCAAATCGAGTTCCAATCCTTCGCACTTTCGCCGCACGCACGCGGAGATCGACTTGCGCCGGATCGTTCACAACTTCCATTCGTTCGGGAAACTCTTTCCGGCGGACACGTTCCTCTGTCCCATGGTGAAAGCGAACGCCTACGGTCACGGGGATTACGAAGTCACCGCCGCGCTCAGATCCGCGGGCTCGAAAGCCGTCGGCGTCGCCTTGGTCGAAGAAGGTGAAAAGCTTCGGCGTTCAGGCGATCGCGATCAGATTCTCGTTTTCGGCCCCGTCGACCTCGTCGCGGCGGAAGCCGCGCTCAGGGAGACCCTCACCGTGGTCGCGAGCGACTGGTCCCATCTGGAATCTCTGGAAGCGGCGGCGATCCGTCTCGGTGCGAGTGCGGTTCGAATTCACTTCGAGTTCAACACCGGAATGAATCGTCTCGGCTTCGACGTCAAAGATGCGAAGAAACTCGAGGAATGGGTTCGCTCCCATCGCGACTTCATCTTGGACGGGGTCTGCACGCATCTCCTTCGGGGGAATGACGCCGGCCAAGAAGGAGGCGAAAGTGAAACTCAACTCCGCCGTTTCGCTCGCGCGGTCACCGAATTTTCTTCGCACCCGAATTTGAAAGTCCACGCTCTCAACTCGAGCGCTTCGATCAACCTCTGGAAGCGCGTCCTCGAAAAAGAAAATCTCGGTGAAGGTGTTTC
>JAZKJB010000407.1:19824-32351 GCA_040384505.1 Bdellovibrionota bacterium
GGAGCGCGACCCGGGATCGGACTCTACGGTTGCGAGCCGCCCACGGACGAGGACACGAAAATCGGCTTGATGCCGTCACTCGCTTTGAAGAGTCATCTCGCCGCCGTTCACAAAGTGGAGATGGGCGGGCGCGTTTCCTACGGTCCGACTTGGACCGCAGGCAGCGAGGCGACCGTCGGTGTGCTTCCGATCGGTTATGCCGACGGCTATCGGCGGGCGCTATCGAACAAAGCGAGCGTTTTGTATCGCGGAAAACGGTGTCCCCAGATCGGAACGATCTGCATGGACTATCTCATGATCGACATCACCGAGGCCGAGGACGGGATTTCCGCGAAACTCGGCGAGGAAGTCGTCTTGATCGGTGAGCAGGGCGATGAGGTCATCACGCCGCAGACGATGGCCGACTGGGCCGGCACGATCCCCTACGAGATCCTAACGGGGATCGGAGAACGCGTGCCACGCGTTTACATCCGCTGATGGAAGAGGAAGATGGAACGATGACGAACTCTTGGTGGAGTCTCAGTTACCCGGAAAAGCGCGCGAGCTTCAATCGCGGCTTCGACTCGTTCTTCCTGTGGTTCTGGAACAGGTTCCGCCAATTCGTCACCGAGTGCGGAGAGCTGGCGACCTTCGCGTGGGATGCGCTCAAGTTCTTGCGCGTTCGGCCGTTTCGGATCAACGAGCTCATCATCCACATGGAGTTCGTCGGAAACAAATCGATCTCGATCATCTCTCTCTCCGGACTCTTCACCGGCTTGGCACTCGCGTATCAGATCTATCTCGGTTTCAAGATGGTCAATGCGACGAGCCTCGTCGGTCCGACGGTCGGTCTCGGCATCACGCGCGAGCTCGGGCCGGTGCTCACCGGTCTCATCGTCGCCGCACGTGCGGGAGGAGCGATGGCCGCGCGCCTCGGCACGATGCGAGTGACCGAACAGATCGACGCGCTCGAAGTGATGGGCGTCAATCCGATCCAATATCTCGTGAGCCCTCGGATCCTGGCTGCGGTCATCGTGATGCCGCTTCTCACGGGTGTCTTCGATTTCGTCGCGATGGTCGGTTGCTGGTTGATTTCGATCCACATGTTGGGGCTCGACGAAGCCGCGTTCTGGGATCGAACGACGAATTGGCTCGAGCCGTACCACATCTACGAGGGCCTCTTCAAAGCGGCGGTCTTCGGGCTCTTCTTCGCGATCATTTGCACGCACAGGGGATATACGACGAAAGGTGGAGCGGAGGGAGTCGGCTCCGCCACGAATCGTGGCGTCGTCCTCTCGATGTTGATGATCATCATCCTCGATTTCTTCATCACCAATCTCATCAACATCTTCTACACGTTGAAGGAGGCGATCCTGTGAGTTCTCCACTCTTCGATCGCGACCTCGACATCCCGAACGCCATCGAGATCGGCGACGTGAAGAAGACGTTCGACGGCAAAGACTTCGTCCTGCAAGGCATGGACATGAAGATCCCGAAGGGCCAGATCACCGTGATCATCGGTTATTCGGGAACGGGGAAGTCGGTGTTGCTCAAGCACATCCTTGGTCTACTCAAACCAACGTCGGGCTCGATCAAGGTCTTCGATCAAGAGATCACCGATATGGACGAGGGCCAGCTCACGAATCTTCGACAGAACTACGGCATGCTCTTCCAGTACGCGGCTCTCTTCGACGACATGAACGCGCTCGAGAACGTGATGTTTCCACTCAAAGAGCATCGTCGATCGATGTCCAAATCGGAGATGATGCAGATCGCGCGCGATCGGCTGAAAGATGCCGGACTCGCCGACAAGCATTTCACGAAACTTCCGGCGGAAATGTCGGGCGGGATGCGAAAACGTGTCGGTCTCGCTAGGGCGTTGGCCCTCGACCCCGCGATCTTGGTCTACGACGAACCCACCACGGGCCTTGATCCCGTCCTGACCGAAATGGTGGATAATCTCATCGTCAGCACTCATAATTTGAAGAAGGGGACGACGTCCATCGTCGTGTCGCACGATCTCTACGCGGCTTTCCGCATCGGAGATCACATCGCGATGCTCGACAGTGGAAAAGTCCTGCTCTTCGGAACGCCGGAAGAGTTCCTCGAATCGGACATCGATCTGGTGAAGAGGTTCGTACAAAAAGGTGTTCGCAAAGAGTTGCAACCCAAGGGAGCCGCCGGAACTTCCGTTCCATCGGAACCCGTGACTTCAACAGAGTGACGCACCGAAGATGAACCTGTTCACGGCGCCAGAATTCAAAGTCGGCTTTCTCGTCCTGGTGATCGCCGGGATCATCGCCGGCATGTCACTCGCCGTTTCCAACAATCCCAGCTATCTCGGCACGAGCAAAGAAGCGTGGTTCTACATCGACGACGCCTCGGGCCTCGTGAAGAATTCCGGCACGCGCATGTCGGGTATCGAAGTCGGCTTGATCAAAGACATCAAGCTCGAGAACGGCAAAGCGCGCGTCGAGATGGTTTTGAAGGGCGACACGCCCGTCACCAAATCCGCACGTATCGAAATCCGCCCGAACGGAATCCTGGGCGACAAGCACGTCGAGATCATCACGGGTGATCCGCGCGACCCGCCGCTGAGAAGCGGTGAGCAGATCCTCGTCGTCGACGATCGCGCGTCGGTGGATCGATTGATCGGTGAAGTGTCGAAGATCACGAAGTCGCTCTCGACCGTCGCCGAGAACATCAAGGCCGCGACCGAAGGTGACGCCGACAAACCGCTCGGCAAGATCGTGAACAACATCGAAAGAATCACGACGGATTTGGCGGAGCTGACGAAAGGTCAGAAAGAAAACGTCGCGGCGATCATCGAAAATCTTCGCGACACGACCGACACCGTCAACGAGCTCGTGAACAACGACGGAGACGAAGGCCTTCGCGCGACTTGGAACAGAAGCCTTTCGCGTATCGACTCTTCGATGAAGAACATCGACGAGATCACGAGCAAGATCAACAAAGGCGAAGGCACGATCGGCAAGCTCTTGAACGACGAGACGACGGTCGAAGAGCTGAACACGGCGATCTCGGGCGTCAACAACTTGCTCGACACGAACAATAAGCTTTCGACTTCGATCGATTATCACAGCCACTATCTGACCAATAGCGCAGCGTCGAAATCGTTCTTGAGCCTGCGCATCCAGCCGGGTCTCGATCGCTACTACGAGCTCGGGATCGTCGACGATCCGACGGGAGTCACCGAGTCGACGGTGACGACGACCACCCCGCAGGGCGGCACGACCTCGGTCGTCAGTGAGGACAAGCGCTTCATCAATCGCCTCAAGTTCAACGCGCTGTTCGCCAAGAACTTCTACGACTGGACGATCAAGGGCGGACTCATCGAGAGCGCCGGCGGTTTCGGCGTGGACTACCACCTCTTCAAACGCCGTCTGCGTCTTTCGGTGGAAGCTTTCGATTTCGACAACTTCAACTTGCGCGCAGGCGCTCGCTACACGATCTTCAACGGCATCTACTTGACGGGTGGCGGAGAGAATCTCGCGAGCAAGACGGGTAAGAACAGTGCTTTCGTTGGAGCGGGTCTCTTCCTCACCAACGACGACATGAAGCTCCTCTTGACCAAGCTCCCGACGCCATAACTGCCGAGAAACCGGGAGACGCAATGTTCAAGAACGCATTGGTCAGCGTTTCGGATAAAACGGGATTGGTCGACTTCCTGAAACCGTTCGTGGCCGGTGGACTCCGCGTCCTCTCGACCGGTGGCACACTCAAACATCTGCGCGAAAACGGAATAGCGGCGATCGAAGTCTCCGAGCAAACGGGCTTTCCCGAGGTGATGGACGGTCGAGTGAAGACGCTCCATCCGCGAATCCACATGGCGCTCCTCGCGCGAAGCGAAAACGCCGAAGACCAGGCCTTGTTGAAGAAGGAAGCGCTTCAGGCTTTCGACCTCGTCGTCGTGAATCTCTATCCCTTCGAGAGTGCGCGTGCGAAAGGTGTCGAAGGAGACGAGCTGATCGAGTACATCGACATCGGTGGCCCGAGCATGCTCCGTTCGGCGGCGAAGAGCCACGAACGGATCGCGGTCGTCTGCGATCCGGGCGATTACCGATGGATCGCAGCGAAAGGCGAATTGAACCTCGCGGATCGCCGCAAGCTCGCGGCGCGCGTCTACGCGCACACGTCCCAATATGATGATCTCATAGCGAAAACTTTGAGCGAAGACGCCGACGCACCGACGACTCTCGTCGGTCGCCCGGTCGCAGAGCTTCGCTACGGCGAGAATCCGCATCAAAAGGCGTCGTGGCTTCGCGATCCGAGCGCGAGCTTCGGACTCCACGAAGCGGAAATCCTCCACGGTAAACCGCTTTCCTACAACAATCTCCTCGATCTCGACGCCTCCACCGCGAGCGTATCGGATTTCGAAGAGCCTTGTGCCGTCGCCGTGAAACACAACAACCCGTGCGGCGTCGGCACCGACTCTTCGATCGCGAGCGCCGTTCAGCGTGCGCTAGAAGCGGATCCCGTCAGCGTCTTCGGCGGAATCATCGCCCTCAATCGACCCGTCGATCTAGCTTGCGCGGAAGCCATGGCGAAGATCTTCCTCGAGTGCATCATCGCGCCCGATTTCGCACCCGATGCTCTCGAGCGACTGAAGAAGAAAAAAGATCTCCGTCTCTTGAAGTGGCCACACATCGCGAAACGTCGCGAGACGAAGGAGTTCCGTTCGGTGACCGGGGGATTCCTCGTTCAGGACGCCGACCGCGTCCAGGCGAAGTCGAACGACTGGAAAATTCTCGGCGAGCAGCCGAGCGCTTCGCAGTGGCGCGATCTCTCACTCGCTTGGCGAGTGTGCGCGCGGTTGAAGTCGAACGCGATCGCGATCGCCGCCGGCGGTCGAACGGTCGGGCTCGGCATGGGCCAAGTGAATCGCGTCGAGGCCGTCGAGCACGCGATTTCACGCATGCGCCAACATCACGCGCAGACGAAGGACGCCGTGCTCGCGAGCGACGCGTTTTTCCCCTTCGCCGATTCGATCGAGAAGATCGCCGATGCGGGAATTCGTTGGGTGATCCAGCCGGGCGGCTCGATCCGTGACGAGGAAGTCATCGCGAAAGCGAAAGAGCGCGGAGTGAACTTGATTCTCACTGGTACGAGACACTTCAGGCACTGAGGAACGCGAACGACGAGATGGGCGACATGGAAAACGTCACGAACACAATTTGGCTCGTCAAATCCGGGGAGCGAATCCTCGGTCCGTACACGACCGAAGAAGTCGTGCGCAGGATCAAGACGAAAGAGATCGTGGTCATCGACGAGGTGATCTCGCCCGAATCCCGTTGGGGCTACGTCCGCGACGTTCTGGCGTTCACCGCAGCGGTCGAAGAAGCGCGCGGCGGCTTGATGAGCGCACGCGAAGACACGGAAGTCCAAGGCTATACCGATCAAGTCACGCTGACCGACACCTCGGAGTCCTTCAACAAAGTCTCGCCGGTGAACGTCGATCCGCGTTTGGGCTACGACAACGACAAAGTAAAGGACGCCGAATTCGTCGACAAGCCGATCGAAGCGAAAGCTCCGTTGTCCACTCTACGACCCGTGAAACACTTCGGGATGGAAGGCGCGACTCCGCCGCGATCGCCTAGACGAAACTTCATGTCCTTGCCGGGAATGTGGATCGGTAGCGTCGTCGTCGTTCTCGCCGTCATCTTCGCGATCTACACTTCCAGCCGCCCGACCGACACGAAAGCTGGCGGCGATCTCACGAGCGTTCAGGCCCAAGCCAATCGTGCGTGGAATCGCGGCGAGTTCGACCGCGCACTCGATCTCTATCGGCGTCTCGATCGTGCCCAGCACGGTCGACCCGACGTCGCGATCCGACTCGCGCAGCTCATGGTTCGCGTCGAAGGGGAAACCGGCGAAGCGAAGCGCCTGATCCAAGAGGCGCGTTCGTCGAGCGCCGAGACCAACGAAGGTGTCGCGATGACCCTCGGTCTTATCGCACTCAAGATGGGTGACGCTCGCGAAGCGGAAAAACAATTCTCGCGCGCCGGCGCGTCCTGGATGGTCGATTACAACCGCGGCGTCGCCGCGATGAAAATGCAAATGTACCCGAAAGCGATCGCCCATTTCCGTGATGCGGGCCGCGAACCGATCGCGCTCTTCATGCTCGCGCAGGCGTTGATCGCATCGAACGACTCACCGAAATCGCAGGCCCGCAAAGATGCCGTCTCCGCCCTCGAGCGTCTCATCGGCAAGGCCCACGACTTCCGCCAAGAAGCTCTCGTTTTGCGTGCGTACCTCGAGACCGACGTCGGCGACGTTCGCGAAGCGGCTCGCTTCGCCCGACGTGCGATCGAAACCGATCCCGAGCTGACGAACGATCACTTCCACGATCCCGCGATCAATCTCGATCTCACGGGATGGAAGGATCTCAATCGTTCGTGCGTGCTCGCGAGCGGCGGAATTCCGAATTCTCTCGGCCAAGCCCTGCTCTCGCTCTGCTTCGCGAAGGAAAACCGCCTCAACGAAGCGACCACGATCTTGCGCCAGCAGCTCAATCGCTTTCCGAACGACGCTCTCCTCAACTCGGTTTCGGCGTACGTCCATCTGCTCGCGGGGCGCGAAGACGCCGCGAGAGCGGCGCTGCGAGCCGGTGTCGGTGAAACCTCGCGCCTCGGGCGAACGATCCAAGCCCGGCTTTGCGTTCGCGAGAAAGACGATGCTTGCGCGGAAGACGCATGGTCGATGCTCGCCTCGGAAACGCCACCACCGATCACCGCACTGACCGGTCTCGCGCGAATTCGTTTCGCAAAGGGAGATCGTGACGGGGCCGGCGCTCTGCTCGTGAGGGCGGATTCGCTGTCGCCACGATACCTGCCGCTCTTGCGCTTGCGCGAGGAGACGACGAAATGATGACGAAGGCTCTGGTCCTCTTGTCCGTCGCATCGATCACTTGTGCTTTCAGTTTCTCGGAAAAAGAAAAAGGCTGGAAAGATCACGCCTTCACCGAGAAAGACCTTCGCCGCCAGCCCGCGAGCGTCGAAATGCCCGCAGGCCTCTGGGGCAAAGTCGAAGAATTCGCACGAGCGACCGGCGCCTTGAAGGCCGAAGACGAGATCGACACCGAGTTCGTCTCGCTCAGGGCTTTTCTCATCGAAAAAAATCGCGGAATCTTGGGCCGCGAGAACTTCGAGCTGAAATTCCCCGTCGGCGGAGGGGAGATGGACCTCGGAGACTTCCTCCAGCCGTTGAAGGGCAGCTTCTACTTCGCGACCGACTTCCTCCCGAACGTCGATTCCAAAGCGAAGAAGGTCTTCTTCGTTTCGAACTCGCAAGCTCGCACGCTGATGGGAACCAAAGTCGGCGCCGGGTGCGACTCCTACTTCGACGTCACGTCGGCATTCACGAAAGCGATGGCGGGGCCCGGGTTCCTCGTCAATACGACCGATGGCCGCCATGTCGGAGCCCTCGTCGGGACGTACTTCTTCTTGGGTTTCGAAGCGGGAAAGCTCCGGATTTCCACGTTGATCGTACGGGATTCACGTTTTCGCTCGCTCCAATGCCGCCGGGGCTAGAGAACTTTTGCAGCTTCCACCACAAGCTTAGTTTAGGCCTTGTTCGTCCCACCTCGAATTGTTAGCTTCCCCCCGTTAAAACAAAACCAATCCCAGGGGGAACTCATGCGTTCATTGATCGCCGTCATCGCGCTCGTCTTCTGTTCGAATGCTTTCGCCGCTAAATACAGCGATCTCACCACCGACCAGCGTGAAGCCGTCGAAGTCCGCCTTCGCGCCTTCGTTCCCAAGTACCGCATCGCTCTCGAGATCGCGACGTATAACCTTCGCGGTAGCATCCCCAAAGACACGAAGGCCACCGACGTTCTCGCAAAAGTGAAACTCGACAAATGGGTGTCGGTCGAAGCTCTCTTCGAGCAGATCACGAAGAACTACTCGAGCGGCGGAAGCGATGTCGTCTTCAAGAATCGCGGTCAGCAGCGACTCATGGATCTCCAGCGCGAAATCCAACAGACCGAATATCTGATGTGGTCGATCTTCCGCCGTCCGATCGAAGACGCGCGCGCTCGCGACGCTTTCATGGATGCGTCGATGGAAATCGAATCGCTTTCGCCCCTCAAGATCCGTCTCACGTCGCTTGCCCGCACGGGCTGCGAATTCTCGGTCACCGAGACAGACACGAGCTGCAACTAAGCTCCGTGACTTAGGTCGGTTTCCGGCGTTATGCTGCCCCAGTTCAGAGGGGAGCACGAGATGCCGGAAACCGATTCCACTGCCACAGACGCCGTCACCAAACCGGCGCCGACACCGAAGATCTTCATCAAAGATCTCCAGGCAGGCCAAACGTTCCAGTCTCATTATCTCGTCCGCGACAAAGCGGTCCTCACGGGTAAAAACGGCAAGACCTACATCAGCTTGAATCTCTCCGATGCCTCCGGTGCCATCGATGCTCGCATCTGGGACAACGTGGAATCGATCGGCGAGCTCTTCCAGAACGGCGACATCGTTCGCGTGAAAGCTCAAATTCAGCTCTTCCAGAACCGCCGGCAAGCCATCGTCCACCGCGTGGAGAAAGCCGTCGCGGGCGATTATCAGATGACGGATTTCCTGAGCGTGGCCGCTCGGGCTCCCGAAGACATGATGGCCGAACTGATCCAGACCGCAGAAATGCTCGAAGACCGCGCGATTCGACAACTCGTCCTCGACGTCCTCGGTGATCCCGAAGTCCGCGCTCGAATGCTGCGCGCACCGGCCGCGAAGACGATCCATCATGCTTACGTCGGCGGCCTCCTCGAGCACGTGCTTTCGATTTGCGGGATCATGAAATCGACGCATGCGCATTACCGCGCGCAAGGCATCGACTTGAAGCTCGATCTGCTTTTGTTCGGAGCGATCTTCCACGACATCGGCAAGATCTGGGAGCTCGATGCCCCCGAAGGAACCGGGATCACTTACACCGACAAGGGCCGCTTGCTCGGCCACATGATCTTGGCCGTCGAGCTCGTGGAAAAGAAGGCCTCGCGAATCCTCGGTTTCCCCGAAGAAACGAAGGATCTCTTGAAACACATCATCTTGGCCCATCATGGTCGGCTCGAGTACGGGAGCCCGAAAGTCCCGATGTTCCTCGAGGCCTTCATCGTCGCGGCGATCGACGATCTCGACAGTAAGATCAACACGATCGCGATGTTCCTGAAGTCCGAACGTGACTCGCAGGGCGACAAATGGTCAAGGTTCAACCAACTCTTCGAACGCCACTTTCTCCTGAAGGTCTGATGCTCGACGGTCTCAAAGATTTCATTCAAGCCTATCGACGTTACGATCCCGCCGCGAAATCGTCGATCGAGATCGTGCTGCTGTATCCGGGACCGAAAGCGGTTCTCTTCCATCGCGTTTCGCACGCCTTCTATCGTCATGAGCTCTACTTCATCGCCCGAGCGTTCTCGGAATTCTCGCGCTGGCTCACGGGAATCGAGATCCATCCCGGCGCGAAACTCGGCCGCCGCCTCGTGATCGATCACGGGATGGGCGTCGTGATCGGGGAGACCACCGAGGTCGGCGACGATTGCATCATCTTTCACGGCGTCACTCTCGGCGGCGCGAAATTCACCCCGGAAAAACGCCATCCCACCGTCGGCAACCGCGTCTTGATCGGCACCGGTGCGAAGGTTCTCGGTCCGCTGACTCTCGGCGATGGCGCACGTGTCGGCGCGAACGCCGTCGTCACTCGCGATGTCGCCCCCGGCGTGACGGTCGTCGGAAACCCCGCGAAGCCCCTCGAGTAAAACTCTCGCAGTTGCGCGCTGACTTGGAGTTGGCGACGCGCTCACTGTCCAAACTTTCGACGAACGGGAAGCTCTTGCAGCCGCCTCACGCCGCTGTGGAGAAGTCCGAGGATTGCCCTTAAACTCCGAGGTTCTTCGAACCCTGGAGCTCTTCGTGATTCGATCCATTAGTCAAAGAAGCCTCAAGCTCGGACTCGCGCTTTCGATCGCATCGTCGGCGGCTTTCGCCCAAGAGCGGCCGTTGACGACCGTGGCTCCCGCGATCAATCCCAAGAACATCGACAGCGCGGTTTCGCTTTTCCTGACCTCGAAAGGGGAGCAGAGCCTCAGCGCGAATCTCGAAGAAATCCTCGCGCAGAACGGCTTCTCGCTCCGCACCGGGTACTTCCCGGAACTCACTTACAAAGCCGAAAAGCCCATCGCTCTCGAAGCGCTGGCGAAGTCGAACCCGAAAGCCACAGAGATGGTGAAGTCCATCCGCTCGATGTTGAGCGAGTGGTTCGTCGGCCTCACGATCAAAGACCCGCAACCGATCATCGTCGCGAAAAACGCAGGTTATCGTCTCGGACTGAAGAGTCTGAAGCTGAGTGCGGACCGTGCGGCGATGGCGAAGCTCGGTCGCAAGTCGGGTATCGTCGTGGCCCTCGAGGCCGAAATCGATTCTTTCGAGCTCGGTGCCGAAAGCATCATGGCGACGGATCCGCGCAACGCCTACCTCGGTCAGATCGGCATCCTCCAGCCGGTCTTGAGTTTGGTGCCGGGTCAGAAGGCGCTTCACTTGCGCGTTCCGATCTATCTCGACGTCACTCCGAAGGGCGTGGCGTTTCAAATCATCGAGCTCGACACGAACTTCGCGGGTGCCACGTTCGCTCTCAACAACGGAGCTCTCGTCGTTCCCGACGTTTCGATCGTCGTGAATGGCCAGACGTTCCCGCTCGACAAACAACGCCTCGTGAAAGCGTTCGACGAGATGAAGCCGCAGCTCGTGGCCCAAATCAAAGCGACACTCGATGAAACTCTCCAGCAAAGTTTCTTGAAAGTAGCGAACGACGAAATCCAGAAGAAGATCCCGGCGAAGTTGGGCCAAGTCGCTCGACTCAAACCCTCGGGCGGTCTCGACGGGGATCCGCGCATGACCCCCGATTTCATCTGGGGCATGACCGTTCGCAAGCTCGGCATGGGCAAAGACGTCATTGCCATCGAACTCGATAGCTACGTCGAAGACCCAATGAACCCGAACGTCGCGCCCAATAAGGACGCTTCCCATCGCGGGGCAGTCAGCCTTGCCGGTGCGAATCCGGCGACGTTCGATCTCGGTCTCGCGATCTCGCGGGGGCTCATCAACCGCATCATCCAGCTCAGCGCCAAGCGAGGATTCTTCGCCGACGTCGAATCGAAGCCGGGCGAGAAGCTGAAAGTTCTTCAGCCTCCGATGATCGACGCCTATCAGCCGACGGCGGGAAAAGACTCGAAGAACCCGAAGCTCACGATCAAGACGTCGCTCTCCAGCCCCGCGAAAGGCGTTCTTCAAAAGATCATGTTGAAGAAGGAAGTGAAGTTCACGGTCGATACGATCGGCCAATTCGTCCAGCTGCCGGGAGCCAAGGGCCTCCAGATCCAGCTGATCGATTTCGACTACGCTTCGCTGTACGTGTGGCCTGAAAGTCTTACGGGACTGGGCCAGCTCTTCCGCAGCCAAGTCGTGAAAGGTGTCCGCGAGGAACTCAAGAAAGCGGCCGACGAGTGGAAGAAGAAGGCGAACATCCTCGAGGGAGAGATGCCTCTTCCGCCGGAGCTCTTCGGGCAAAAGCTTTCAATCCAAACGATGCGAATGGACAAGAACGGTTACATCGTGATGTTTCTCAATTTCGAAGGAGCGAAGCCATGAGCCGCTCGAGCAAGAAGACGAACATGAAAAGCCTTTTGACACGAGTCATCCTCGCCACCGCGATCGCATTCGCGGCGGTGATCTCTGCCAACGAAGCCAACGCTCAGTCGCCGATGTCGGTGGGCTCGAGCGAGAACGTTCCCGGCATCCAGCTGAAGAACATCACTCCGTTCGTCGGCCAACACGTCACGATCTTCTACGTCCTCGCGACGAAGCCTTTGATCAGCGTCAACGAACGCCAAATCAGCGTGTCGGAAATCCGCTACCTCATGACGAAGCCGGTTTCATCGGCCATCGTCGCGGTTCCGCCGATGAAGCTGCAGATCGTGGGCTTCCGCCCAGGCTTCAACTACATCGCAGTGGTTTTCCACGCTCAACCGAACTTCGTCTGGATGAACGCCGACGGCGGAGTGCCGGCCGACCCGCGCGGACTCACACCCCAGAGCGCTTCGACGACGGCAACCCACATCATGACCTTCTCGAAAGCCCAAATCGAAGCGATCGCCGCACGTCAGGGCAAGCCCGAGACGATCACGATCGAGCTTTGAGATGGTGTCCGTTCGCTACATCGTGAACGACGTCGACGCCTCGGTCGCATTTTACACCGAGGCCTTGGGGTTCGAACTTCAGCAACAATTTGGTCCTGCCATGGCGATCATCTCCAAAGGCGATCTCACGCTTTGGCTCGCAGGTCCTGCAGCTTCCGCTTCGAAGCCCATGCCCGACGGACGCCAACCCGTCGCGGGTGGCTGGAACCGCTTCGTGCTTCAAGTTGAAGATCTCGGAGCCTTGGTCTCGGAACTCCGCACTCGCGGTGCGAAGTTCCGCAACGACATCGTCACCGGCCCTGGCGGCCAGCAGATTTTGATCGAAGACCCTTCGGGCAAC
>JAZKJB010000408.1:0-2680 GCA_040384505.1 Bdellovibrionota bacterium
ACCACTTGCCGACACCCCAACACTTGGGTCTTACAGAGACAAGTTTTAGAGAATACGCGCCTCGCTTGCAACCCCTAAGTGTGTGTAAGTTCCTAAAAAGTGGGCGGATTAGGGCGGACCGAAAAACCCCGAGAGGTTCCGGGAAGTAACCTCGAAGGTGCCCTACCGAGCGGCGTGACGGCGATGAAACATATCGGGCACGTGACGCTGCATTTCTAAGCATTCCAGGCATGACAGCCGCATAGGTAGTCCTCGGGCGTGAAAGCCGTCGAATGAGAACCCTTGTTTCGGGGGGTTAGCTCGTGGCCGGTGGCGAAGCCCTAGGCAGTGTCGTGCGTGAATCGGCCTTTCTCTCGAGACCCTGGCGGAGTGCGAATGCGAGCGAGCGTTGGAGTGAGAATCGAACGACTTCTGAAGAGTGCGGCACTCGCGCTTCTCGTCGTGTCGTCGCTTCAAGCGAATGCGCAGTCGGTGCACTCGGTGACTCCGCGAGAAGTTTCCGACGCCATCGAGACGAACATGGTGAAGGTGAAGGAGTTCGTTTTCATCCGCAATGAAGCCGAGAAGCTCGGTGTGAAAGCGTATCTCTTCGGTGGGACCGCCGCCGGTTACGCGCACTACGTGCGAAATGATTTACTCCGCCTCAAAGGTGACAAAAGAATCCAAGCTGCGCGGTTCGATTACGACTTCACCAACATCTTCCGTTCGACTCAAGATCTCGATGTCGTCATCGACGGAACTTCCGAACAAATCGAACGCCTTTCGAAAACGCTCGCCGCGAAATACCCGCATTTCGTCGGAGCGAAAGCCACGAAATGGGAGCTTCGTAGTCTTCGCGAATCGAAAGGTAAAGCCGGGGAGCCCGGCTACAAAGAAGCGCTTCTCGACAGCGCCGATTTCCTCAATCAAAACTCGGATTCGAATTCGACGGGTTTGATCGAACTCACGGGGAAGGATCGCGACGTCGTCCTCGATCTTCGCGACCGTACTTCGACTCCTTCTCGATTTTTGAAAGACGTCGCCGCGGGCGAGATCACGTTTTACCGATCGCCGAAGCACAACACGACTCCGCGAGCGCAAGCGGGAAACAATCCGGAAGTTTTCTCGGTGGTTCGCGCGCTCACGAAAGCGTTCCAATACGACCTCGTCGTTCGCTACGAAGATTGGGTCGCGATGAAATCCATCGTCGGGGCTTTTCAGTCAGTCGAGATCGCGCGCAGCACCGACAACAAACGCCGCTTGATCGACATGGGAAAGAAGCTTTTCCTTCACGCCGTCGACGTCGAGCGCGCGTGGAACGATCTCGAGTCTCTGGGCCTGCGGCAGAAGCTTCTCGTCTTCGACAGCCCGAAGGCGGCGGAGTCTTTGTCATGGTGGCTTTCGAAAGAGCCGCTTCGCTCGAAGCCGATCGGGATGGGGAGCGGACGAACGGCTGCCGAGATCGCGCGCGAGCGCGGTCTAGAGAAGCTTTACGTCGCGCACGAGACCCGGTCGTTCCTCGCTCTCGAGTCGATCGAGCGTTCGCCGAAAGGGAGCCCGAACTTTTTCATTTCCCGGAACACGGCTCCTGGAGAAGCGGCGGCTTTCGGTGACGGAACGTATACACGAATCGGCCGAGCGGGTGCCGTGGGCTCGGGCCTGACGGTACGTATGTTCGTCGATCCGAACGCTCGCGAGGGGACCGACTTCATCTTGGGCGGCAACGAATACGTCATTCTCAGGAACAAGAGCGCGGTGACCGTGGTCAATGAGGGCTTTTCGCTGACGCCGAGCCAGTACGTCGAGATGATCGCCAACGACCAAAGCTTCGATCGCAACGAGAAAGGGTTGATCGAGAAGATGACCCGAAGGATTTCGAATCAATCGAAGAACCTCGATGCGTCGGAGCTCGCGAAAATCGCGGCGCTCTATCGAGATTCGGATCAAAAGGTACGAATTCTCTCGGAGTTGATTCGGTTGGATCTTCCGCTTCCGATTTCTAGAAGTGAATTGGAGTCGATCATCAACCGGAATTTGGATCGGCTGAGCGAATTGAAGCGACGGTACGTCGCAGACCTGCGCCGTGGCGTCGGCGGGAGAAATCCAGAGATCGTGAAGTTGGCCCGTGAGGTCGTTTCGATTTCATCGAGATACGAGCAGGTGACCGAGGCCCTACTCCTGGGCTTCGCGTTAACGAGTTCTCAAGCGTCCCAGGCGCATGCTGTGTTCGATCTTCAAAGAGTCGGCGAGGAGAATTTCGAGAAGCTTTGGGACCTCGCGGATAAAAGTGGGAAGCTCGAAGAGCTCCGCACTTTGCTCAGTGGAACCAGCGTTCTGAGTGTTTACAAAGGCAGGATGGTCGAGCGGGCTCGAACGAGTGCCGAACTTCAAAAGCTCGGGGTCAATTTTCCTGGCGAGCACGGTTCCAGCGGGCCAGTCTGGCAATGGGTCAACGCGAACCCCGTTCGAGTGATGCAGCTGAAGCCCTCGGACGCGGACATTCAGAAATATTTCGACCACGTTCAGACATCGGATCGAGCCGCTTGGGCCGAGCAGGCGATCCCGCACGCGACTTCGGCTGCTTCGATCGTTTATCTTTTGGATCCGCGGATCATGAAGACTGAAGTGAAGAGTGAAGCGGCGATCAAAATGAGCCGCGTCGCGATCGCGAATGCCAAAACACTGATGCGACTCGGCCCTA
>JAZKJB010000409.1:0-18957 GCA_040384505.1 Bdellovibrionota bacterium
CGCGGTTGAGGTCCGCGATGTTGAGCGCATCATTGAAGCCGCTGATGAAGCTCAAGCCCGGGATCTCGGTCTGCACCGCGATCTTGCCCAAGTTGTCCACGCGACCGGCGACGAAATCGGAAATGCTTTCTTGAGGAACTTTGATGCCGAGGCAGGTGTGCAAGTTGGCACTCCCGAGATCGAGATCGACGAGCGTCACTGCTTTTCCCATGCGTGCGAGGCACATCGCGAGCGACGAACTGATGAAGCTCTTTCCGATTCCGCCTTTTCCACCGCCGACCGCCCAAATGACGTTCGGGAGCTGGGGCCCCGCGCGGAAAAGATTTTTGGCGTTCGAAAGATCGGACATCGAGCCCCGCAAGTTGAAAATCAGAAGAAACCGTCAGGCCTTCAGATTCTCTTCGGCCCCAGACGCCCTGATATAAAGGGCTTGCGCGTCTTTCCAGACCAATGGCGGGCGCGTGTCGCGGCTCTCCCAGGCGATCCGGCCGAGCGTTTCGGCCGATGGAAAATCGCTCTGCGCGGGATCGCGAACGAGTTTCGCGATCAAAGTCGGGGTGAGTGCGGGAAAAAGAGCAACGTACCCATCGCCCACACAAAGGTGGGGTGTCGTGAGAAGGGAGTCGAGCCCACCGGCCTCGACCATCGTCGGGCCGCTCGTTCGCGATCCATCAACGAATGTCGCCGCGAAGACGGCATTCTTCTGCGCGTTCACGAGAGTCACCACCGGAAGATCTCGGCGTGCAACCGCGGCCGAAAGAATTTCCGTCGTGTCGAAGACCGCGATGGGAATCGTAAGAGCGTAAGCGAGGCTGCGAGCGGCGTTCACCGCGACACGAATCCCGGTGAAACTGCCAGGACCGTTTCCGAGCGCGAGTCGCTCGAGATCGCGGACCGTTCGGCCTGCGTCCTTCAAACAGCTTTCGATTTCGGCAGTGAGAAACTCGCTGTGCGAGCCTTTACGGTCCCAGGATCGCGAGGAGAGGACTCGGTCGCGCTCGAAGACAGCGACGCCACCACGGGCCGTGCTGGTATCGAGCGCGAGGACGATCATCCCGCGATGATGCGAGTGACGTCGTTGAACAGCGCGAAGACCATCAACACCAAGAGCAGCACGAGACCGACTTGCTGTGCGATTTCCATTTTGCGCATGCTGAGCGGCGCGCCCTTGATCGCTTCGATCGTGTAGAACACGAGGTGTCCACCATCGAGCACGGGAACCGGCAGCAAGTTCAAGATGAAGAGGTTGATCGAGATGATTCCCATCACGATCAAGAATTGCGCGGGCCCGATCTGCCACGACTTCTTCGCCATCGCACCGATCGAGAAGAAGCCGCCGATGTTCTTCGGCGAGACTTCGTTCTGGAAGAGTCGAACGAAGCTGAGGATGGTCATGTTCGTCCAGTGAACCGTCAGCTGGAAGCCGCGTTGAACGGCCTGAATCGGGTTGCTCGAAACGAGTGTCACGGTCGCGGGAAGCGCATCGAGAGCGAGCGACTGGATGCCGATCTCGTAGCGCGTCTCTTCTTTGCCCTGCTGATTCATCCGCTTGTTCTCTAGCGGAGCGAGCGCGACTTCTTGATTCTTCCCCTCGCGTTCGATCACGAGCTTCAGCGGCTCCGAAGGTTTGCCTTCGGTTTGTCTTTCGCCGTAAGTGCGAACGACCCCGGCGAGCTGCGAGAACGAGTTCATCGCTTGTCCGTCGATGGAGACGAGACGATCACCTTCTTTCAAGCCGGCTTTTTCCGCAGGCGATTCTTTACCAACGCCCGCGAGGAAGAGCTCCGGATTCTCGATACCGACCGCGGAGAGAATCGCCGCGCCGTCGCCCGCATTCGAATTCGCCGGGAGCTCGATCGTCGCTTTGACGATTTCGGGTTTGTCCGCGGTCTCTTCTTTGAGAACTCCGCGCTCGGCTTCGATCTCGAGTTTGCCGTTCGACTTCGCGGTCGCAGCGACCAACTCACGCCAGCGCGTGACGGCGACGCCGTTGACCGACTTCACGTAGTCGGCCGTTTTCAAGCCGGCGCGGCCCGCGAATGACTGAGGATCGCGAACGCCGATCAATGATGAACGCGCGGCCGCCGAGAGACCGTCGAGCTCTCCGACTTGACGATCCCAGCTGAGCGGCGATTTGTTCGCCGTGAGCTTCGGCTCGACGGTGAGCTTTTCTTCTTGAGCCGAACCTTCACGCGCGACGACGACTTCGATTTGGCGGTTGGGGTTGCGCTGCAGGATTTTGTTGAACTCGTCCCAAGTGCGAACCGACTTTCCATCGGCCGCTTTCACGGTGTCCCCGGAACGGAAACCTTGTTGCGCAGCAGGCGTTTCGCCCGCGATGTCGCCGACCAAGGGTCCGATCGCTTGCTCACCGATGAGAGCGACGATCGAGAAAACGAGGATCGCGAAGAGGAAGTTCATGATCGGTCCGGCGAGAACGACCGCGATCCGCTGCGAGACGGGCTTGTGTGTGAACGACACTGCTTTTTGCGCGTCGTCGATGACGGCCGACGGATCGTCGCCGTACATCTTCACGTAACCGCCGAACGGAATGAGCGAAAGTGCGTAGACCGTGTCGCCGCGTTTGAATTGGAAGAGTTTCGGTCCGAAGCCCAAGCTGAAAACTTCGACTCGAACTTTGAAGAACTTCGCCACGAGGAAGTGGCCGAGTTCGTGGACGAAGATCAAGAGACCGAGAAGAACGATCGTGGGGATGAAGGCATCGACCACGCTTTGGAAATGCGAAAGTATGGATGTCATAGTCACCCATTGTAGTTTCCGGCGCTTCGCGCGAGCCAGTCTTTTCTCCTTCACTTAATGGTCTCTGGGCCGAAGAAGGGGTAGGGCGTGACGCGTCTCGATTCGAGACGTCCGGCTCAGCGCAGAATCGATCTAAGGATTTGGCACTGAGGCGTCAATGAAGGAAGCGCGCGAGCACGTAGTAGATGGGTGCTGCGAACAACACGCCGTCGACACGGTCTAGGATTCCGCCGTGGCCGGGCATGATCGCTCCCGAGTCTTTCACGTCGGCGATTCGTTTCAGGAGCGATTCGAAAAGATCACCGACTTGCGCGAACAGGCCCGTGACCAAAGCCGTGAGAACGAGCCCCCAGAGCGGGACTTCGGGAAGGAAGTAAAGTCCGAGGACGAGCCCGGCCAAGGCCGAGCCCCCGAGCCCGCCGATCGAGCCTTCGATCGTCTTCTTCGGGCTCACGGCCTCGAGCAGCTTGTGCTTGCCGAAAAGTCGGCCGGTCAAATAGGCGAACGTGTCGCCGGTGAAGACGATCGCGAGCAGCCCGAGCAGCCAGATCGGTCCGGTCACTCCCATTCCGAGCACGTGGACACAGAGACCGGGAAAGATCCCGCAGTAGAAAAAGCCCATCAGGCCGGCGGTCTGGAGCTGGAGTGCATAGGGGAGGTCGGGAGTTTTTCGAACTTGGACCAACACGACGGACAGAAAGAGAATCGAGCAGATCGCCGCCGCGAGAATCGAGCTGTCGATCCACTTCACCGTGATCACGTAAAGTGCCGTCGCGAGAATCATGAACCAGATGCGAAGGTGAATCGAGGCTTTGAGCTTCGTGAGCGTCAGTCGCGAGTATTCGTAGATGCAACCGAGAGCGACGAACGAACAAATCCCGTAGAGCCCGCGCGTATCGAAGAGAAGATAAACGGCGATCAAGATCCCTGCGGCGACGAGAGCGGAAACGGTCCGGAGTCTCATTGAGTCTGAACTCGCAAAAGCGGCTCGGAGTCCGATCTCGGTTCTTGCTTCGGTTCCGGCGCGATCGGAATATGTTTCACCTGCGCGGTCGTGCGGCCGAAGCGTCGCTCACGGCTCGCGTAATGCGCGAAAGCCTTCTGGAGCTCGGTGTGGTCGAAGTCGGGCCAAAGCACTTTCGTGATGTAGAGCTCGGAGTAAGCGGCCTGCCAGAGCATGAAGTTCGAGAGGCGATATTCGCCGCTCGTGCGGATGATGAGATCGGGATCCTTCATGCTCTTGGTCTGGAGCTCTCCGGCGAGCATTTCCTGCGTGATGTCTTCGGGCTTCAGGCTCCCGTCGGCGACTTTCCGGGCGAGCGCGCGAGCGGCTTCGGTGATTTCCTGGCGCCCGCCGTAGCTGAGCGCGAAGGTGAGCTTCATCCCCGTACATTCCATCGTCGCCGCGATCGTCTTCTTTACTTCTTCGGTCACGAAATCCGGCATGCGCGTGAGATCGCCGATGACCGAAAAACGAATGTTGTTCTTCACCAGGGCCGCGCGCTCTTTCCGGAGATGGCGACCGAGGAGCATCATCAAGAAGCTGACCTCGGCCTTCGGGCGAAGCCAGTTCTCGGTGCTGAAAGCGTAGAGCGTGAGTTGCTCGAGTCCGAGCTCGGCGCAGGTTTCGATCGTCTGTTTGGCGATCCGGGCGCCCCGGAGGTGACCGAAAACGCGATCGCGACGGCGCAGCTCGGCCCAGCGGCCGTTGCCGTCCATGATGATCGCAAGATGTCTCGGTCGCGATGACGAATCCAAGGTTGCTTTGTCCCCAGGGTGCGCTGACCAGAGTCAGATCGTCATGATTTCTTTCTCTTTTTCACCTGAAAGCTTATCAGCCTTTTCGATGTATTGGTCCGTAATTTTTTGGACCTCGTCCTGAGCCCGCTTGTTTTCGTCTTCGCTGATGGCTTTGTCCTTCAGGGCCGTCTTCAGGGCCTCGTTGGCATCCCGGCGGGCCATGCGGATCGCGACTTTCGAGTCTTCGACGAGTTTATGGCAGGTTTTGACGAGTTCTTTACGGCGCTGCTCGGTCAGATCGGGGAGCTTCAAGCGGATGACTTTACCGTCGTTGATCGGGCTCATGCCGACGTCCGACTTCACGATGGCCTGCTCGATTTCTTTGAGCATCTGGTTTTCCCAGGGTGCGATCATGAACGTCTTCGCGTCCGGAGTCGAAACCGCGCTGACTTGGTTCAACGGGGTCGGCGTGCCGTAGTAGTTCACGCGGATGTTGTCGAGCATCGAGATCTGAGCGCGACCCGTACGAACTTTTTTGAGTTCGTTCGCGAGCGCGGTGAGAGCTTTGTCCATGCTGGCCTTGGCGGCTGTTTTTGCGCTTTCAGTGTTACTCATGGCTTCTCCGTATTTGGTTTACTTGATCAGGGTTCCGATTTTCTCACCGCGCACGGCGCGCAGGATATTGACCGGATCGTTCAAATTGAAAGTCAGGATCGGAAGCTTGTTGTCCATGCAGAGGCTGATCGCGGTGGAGTCCATCACGTTCAAGCCTTTGTTCAAGACTTCGATGTAGCTCAAGCTTTCGAATTTCACCGCGTCCGCGTGCTTCTTCGGGTCCTTGTCGTAGACGCCGTCGACTTTCGTCGCCTTCATCACGACGTCGGCTCCGATTTCCATCGCACGAAGGGCCGCGGCCGTATCGGTCGTGAAGTACGGATTGCCGGTGCCGGCCGCGAAGATCACGACCCTCTTTTTTTCGAGGTGGCGCATGGCGCGGCGGCGGATGTAGGGCTCCGCGATCTCGGCCATTTCGATCGCGCTCTGCACGCGAGTGTCGACGTTCAATTTCTCGAGAGCATCTTGGAGCGCGAGTGCGTTGATGCTGGTCGCGAGCATTCCCATGTAATCCGAGCTCGCTCGGTCCATACCGGTCGCACTTGCCGCGACACCGCGGAAGATGTTTCCTCCGCCGATGACGATGCCCATCTCGCAACCCGAATCGAGAGCCGCGGCGACGCCTTTCGCGATGTCTTTGATGACGGCCACGTCGATTCCGAAGCCTTGATCGCCGGCGAGAGCCTCGCCGCTGAGTTTGAGAAGAACGCGCTTGTATGCTGCCAAACAGAAGCCTCCGGGGAGCGAACGAGAGACGAAAAAAAAGCCGGGTCTTTCAACCCGGCTCGAGGAAATCAGTTCTTCATCTGGGCCGCGACTTCGGCGGCGAAGTCTTCGACCTTTTTCTCGATGCCTTCACCGAGCTCGAAGCGCACGAAGCGTTTCACGGCCACGTCGCTGCCGACTTTTTTGCCGGTCTCTTTCGCGTAATCGCCGACTTTGAGATCGGGATTTTTCACGAACGCCTGATCGAGGAGGCACGACTCCGCGAGGAACTTGCGGATCTGGCCTTCGACGATCTTGTCGATCATCTCGGGCTTCTTGCCTTGCTCGATGTTCTTCGCGCGCAAGACTTCTTTCTCTTTCGCGACGACGTCGGCGGGCATTTGATCGGCTGAGATCGCCATCGGGTTCATGGCCGCGATGTGCAAGCACACGTCTTGCGCGAACGTACGGAGCTCCGGCTTGTCGGTTCCCGCCACTTCGACCATCACGCCGATTTTGCCTTCGCCGTGAACGTAAGTGTGGATGTAACCGGTGCCTTGGAGGTCGTAGCGTTTCGTGCGGCGGATGACGAGGTTCTCGCCGATCGTCGCGATCTTCTCTTTGAGCTCGTCTTCGACCAAACGGCCGCTGACGAGCTTCTGCTTCATGATTTCGCCTTCGGGATTCGTCATCGCGTGATCCGCGATGGCTTTCACGAAGTTCTTGAAGCCGTCGTTACGCGCGACGAAGTCGGTCTCGGAGTTGATCTCGACCAGCGCACCGGTCTTGCCGTTCGACTGCGCGAAGACCGCGCCTTCCGAAGCGACGCGGCCCGATTTCTTCGCGGCGGCACTCAGGCCTTTCGCGCGAAGCCAGTCGATGGCTTTCTCGAAGTCGCCGCCGGTCTCTTCCAGCGCGCGTTTGCAATCCATCATTCCCGCGTTCGTCTTCTCGCGAAGATCGCGGACCATCGTTGCGGAGATCGCCATTAGTTGCCTCCCTCTTCGGTGCCTTCGGTCGCGTCCTTGGGAGCCTTTTCGCCTTCTTCGATTTCCTGTTGGATTTCGACGTCGTCAGCCGTTCCTGCGGCGACGAGCTTGCGGGTCTTCGCAGCCTTGACGACTTGCGGACCGGCCGGTTTCGCTGCGACTTCTGCGCCACCAGCGACGCGCGGTCCACGGCGCGGGCCGCGTTCCGGTTTCGAGTCTTGCGCTTCCATGTCGGCTTTTTCTTTCGCGAGATCCGAACCCTTGTCGGTGTTCGCGCGCATCTTCTGTTCGTAAGCTTGTGCGCCTTCGAGGTAAGCGTCGGCGACGAGGTTCGCGAACAACTTGATCGAGCGGATCGCGTCGTCGTTGCCCGGGATCGGGTAATCGATGATCTCGGGATCCACGTTCGTGTCGGCGATGCCGATGACCGCGAGTCCGAGGCGGCGCGCTTCGGCGACCGCGATGTGTTCTTTGTTCAAATCGACGACGAACATCGCCGCCGGAGCTTCTTTCATCTCACGGATACCTTCGAGGTAGTCCACGAGGCGCGTGTATTCTTTTTCGATTTTCGCGCGCTCTTTCTTCGAGAAGAAATCGAGTTCGCCCTTTTCGCGCATCGTATCGATGCGGCGGAGACGTTCGATCGACGCTTTGATGGTCGAGAAGTTCGTCATCATGCCGCCCAACCAGCGCTTCGTGACGAAGTATTGGCCGCAGCGTTTCGCCGCTTCTTGAACCGGCTCGACCGCTTGTTTCTTCGTTCCGACGAAGATGAGTCGGCCGCCGTTCGAGGCGATCTCCGTGACGTAGTCGGCGGCTTTTTTCGCGAGGTCGACCGACTTGTGAAGATCGATGATGTGGATCCCGCCGCGAGCCGTGAACACGTACGGCTTCATCTTGGGGTTCCAGCGTTGCGTTTGGTGGCCGAAGTGAACGCCAGCATCGAGCATGGCCTTCATGGTGACATTTGCCATGAGGTAGTCCTCCTAAATTGGTTTACCCGCCTTCTCGTTTCGACATCGGAGCGATGGCGTCGCTTCGAAATCGCCCGTCATCTCTGACGGACCAATGGAGTACGAGAAGTGTGAAATTGCGCCTTCGGCCAACACGGCATCCGGTCGCGGACTTTTTCGATCTTGCCCAAAGGCAAAAGCTGAAAGTTGTCGCACAGATCTAGCATTGGGAAGTGGGACGGGGCAACACGAAAGCGGGTCCAGTTCGAGGGACCCGATCTTACAGAGTCTTACAGCGGATCAAGCCGTCGGCTGGGGGCCGTCTTCGTTGAGGTCGGTGTCGCGGTCGTGGACTGCGACCGGTTCGCCCGCGATCGACGCGAGAGTGCGGCGAGCTTGGCGAATCGCGCCGGCCAGGTTTTTCTCGGCGTCCTGGAACGACGTGATGACCCAGAGGTTCTGAAGCTTCGGCCAGCGGCCGTCTTCACCGAAAACGCCGACGAGGTCACCGTGGCTCAACGGGCCCACGACGATGCGCTCTTTCAACAAACCTTCGAGGCTGTTTTCATAGGCGCGTTTCACTTGGCGTTTGATGTGTTTGAAGGCGTTCGCCGTGACTTCTTCGTCTTCCGCATCGAGACGCGGAACGAGAGTCACCCACTGTGAAACTTGAACCGTTTCGCCGGTTTCGGTCGTGACGGCCGGGTGGAAGAGACCGACGGAAGGTTCTTCGTTGGCGCCCTTCAAGACGTGAACGGCCTGCGATTCGGTGACCGAACCTTTGTGGACGAGATCGAGATTCACCGAAGTGAAGAACTCGCCCTTCATGAGCTTCTGTTTCACTTTTCCCGGGACGTGCGTGTCGGGGAGGATTCGGACGAGCTGCTGCGGAGACGCGGCGAAGATCACTTCGCGACCCGAGAGACGTTTCGAACCGTTGATCGTGAGCTCGATGACGAAATCGTCTTCGACGATCATTTTCGTCACGACGGCTTGCGGGAACGTCGTGCCGGTGAACGATTCGGTGAGTTTCGCGACCCAATCCTTAGGTGTGAGCCCGAGTTTGTAGTAGCGAGTCGAAGCGTATGCGTCGACTTCAGCGGCAGAGGCGACTTTTTGATCGCCGAAGCCGATGAACGGTTTGAATTTACCTTCGTCGTAGTTGATCGGGGCCTCTTCGACGATCTCGCGTGGAATCGCGCAACCGAGAACGCTTTCGAGCCAGTGGAACATGCTCTCGGAGTCGTCCGTTTCGGGGACGAGCTTCAAGACGAGATCCATCACTCCCGCGGGAGTTTGGATCGCGCGGCTGGTTCCACCGAGGGTGTCGAGGGCCTCGACGAGGGCGACCTTGCGGCCGGTGCTCTCGAGGACGTTGGCGGCGATCAGACCCGAGAGTCCTCCGCCGATGACGATGCTGTCGTATTCATGTGCTTTGATGCTTTTGCTCTGCGCCATAGATGGGTTGAGCTTCTACAAAGGCTTTCCCGGATTCAAGCGCTTTTTGCTCGAAGTCGGTTCTGACGAGTGACCGAGTCCGATTTCGTTCGTAATCTCGGGTCATGAATCATTCTATTTGCCTCGCGCTCTCGATTCTATTCTTGACCGGGGCTCCACCAGCGAAGGCGGAGACGATGCCCGAGAAGTTGGCTTGGTTCTCTGCTCCCCGTTTCGAAACGCTCGAGATCACCATGCAGAAGTCGATCGGGAATCCGAAAGTCGTGCGGCGGGTGCGCATCACCGACCCCCAGTTCATCGCGGCGCTCGTATCTCGAATCCAGCGGTTGCCGACGAATGGAGAGGAGATGGTGAAATTCGGACCGAGCGCGCCGTACACTCTGGCGGTGTTTTCGAACGGTCCCGATCGCGAGTCCATCGAGATCATCTCCGGGAAGATCAAGACCCCTTCGACGGGATTCAACCCGACGAGTGACGAAGAGTCCTCGATCGTCGCCGATGTCGAAACGCTTAGTTCGCCCGCACTCGGCCGAAAAATTCCGAAGGTGAAGGGCCTCGAACAAAAGGTCGGCCCGTTCACCGTCATTTTCCAAGGGGCGGTCGTGAAACCTCAAGAACCCGACATGCCGACGATCGGGCCGATCACGACGGAGACATTCGTGGTCATCGATTCGAGCAAGAAGGCGCAAACGTTCGCGCTCACGTCGGGGCAGAACCCTCCGCCTCCGGCGGGCTTCGCCTTCGACGGAAAACGCTACATGCTCGAATCCCATTCGAGCACCTTCTCGATTTCGGAATCGCTGGCGAACAAGAAAAAGAAATGATTTAGGAAACGATTTTCGAAAGTCGCGTCAAGAGCGCGCGTGTCGGCGCTTTCGCCGACGGATGACGATCGAGGAACGACGCGATCGAAGGACTCACGCGATAGTACGCACGAACGAACCGGCGACCGAGGCGTGAAGTCTTCAAACGTTCGTCGCGGAAGCGGCAGAGCGCTTCGACTTCGGGACTGCGATATTCGAATGCGGCCGTCGCGATGAAACACCGGGGCCGCTTCGAGTTCGAGAGCTTGATGAACTTCTTGAACGCATCGGGATTCTTCGCCTGTCGGGTTTGCGCTTCGGCTTTCCGCATGATCTGCGGGAAGATCGGCGTGTAACGTGCGAACTCGGCGAGCTTCTCTGCCGCTTTCATCTGCCGCTCGGCGTACCGCGGATTCGAGTCGTACACTCGCATGAGATCCCAGTAGACCGAGGTGATGACGGTCATCTCTTGGCCGCGATCGGCTTTGAAGAGCTCCGGCTTCAAGCCTCCCGGTTTTTGGTCGTAAACGATCTCGAGGACCTTCAGATATTTTTCGTACGAGACGGCGGCGTCGGAGAAGTTCTTCTGCGCAACGTAGTTCTTCGCTTGCTTGATCAACATCACGCGATTCTTCCAGAGCATCAGGCGATTGTTTTCTTTCGCCTGCGCTTCCGCGCGAAGTGCGGCGCCTTTCGAGACCATCTTCGACATGATCTTGAAGCAGCCTTCGCAAACCTGATCGGGGGCGGGATTGATGTTCGCGTGTTCTTGCAATCGGAGCTTCATGCCGGGTTCGATCGAACGCAAAGTCGAGACCGTATCCCCGCAATGGGGACAGGTGGTGATTCCGCTTTCGTCAGCTGCTGCGTTTGCCAAGGTGGTGTTGCTCCAGCCTTCGATTGTAAATTGCGCGAGCGCCGAATGATAGGGTCCAGGCCCGACATCGTTGCTGGCCGATCGTCTAGCCGTGCTCAGAGCAGATGAACGGCGTCCATGTCGACGGCGACCTTGATGGCCGCGGGAACCCAATCCTGATTTTCGCTGAGGTGGCGACAGAACGCGCCGAGGGTGGCGGCGTCCGGACCCTTGAGCAAGAGCTGCCAGCGATGGTTGTTCCGGAGTTTCGCGAGCGGCGCTTGTGCGGGCCCGAGAATTTCGATTCCGGCGAACGCAGGCGAGCGTGCTTGTAAATGCAGAGCGCGAGCGCGAATCGTATGCGCCGTGCTCTTCACTTTTTCGAGATCGAGACCTTGAACTTTGAAACTAGCCAACCTCGAGAACGGCGGATAGCTGAGCGCTTCGCGGAAGCCGAGCTCGAAGTCGGCGAAGCCGGTGAAATCGTGAGCGACCGTGAATTGGATGCTGGGGTGATCCGGATTGTAGGTCTGGATGATCACGCGACCGGCGCCCTCATTCATGTGCCGACCCGAGCGTCCGGCGACTTGCGTGAGAAGTTGAAAACTTCTTTCGGAAGCGCGGAAGTCCGGGAGATTGAAAGCGACGTCGGCCATCACGAGACCCACGAGAGTGAGGCCGGGGAAATCGAGCCCCTTGGCGATCATCTGCGTTCCGACGAGGATGTCGACCTCTCGATTCTCGACGGAACGAACGGCGTCTTCGAGATCTTCACGAGTGGAGATCTCGTCGCGATCCATTCGTGTCACTCGCGCGGAAGGAAACATCTTCGCGAGATCGCGCTCGATCATCTCGGTGCCGAGGCCGATCGGCTTCGGCTCGCCCTCGCGGCACTCGGTGCAAGTTTCGCGAAGGGTTTCGTGAAAATCGCAGTAGTGGCAGAGCAAGTGGCTTTTTCCATGGAGCGTGAGTTTCACTTCGCAATTGGGACACGCAGGAACCCAACCGCAATCGGGACAGATCACGGCCTGCGCGATCCCGCGACGGTTCAGAAACAATGCGACCTGCTCGCGTTTGCCGAGAGTCTCTTCGATCGCGGTGAACAAAGTCTCCGTGCACCAGAACGGAATGTCGGCCGAGCCCTTGATTCGTCTTTCGTCGCGCTCTTCCCGGAGATCGATCACTTCGATGTTCGGAAGCGCGCGGTCGGCGACGCGCGCTTTCAGCTGATGGAGTTTGTAGCGACCGAGCTTCGCGTTTTGCCAGGATTCCAGACTCGGAGTGGCCGAGCCCAACACGACCGGGCAGTTCATGAATTTTCCGAGCATAACGGCGGCGTCGCGCGCGTGATACTTCAGCTTCTCGTCTTGCTTGAAGCTTCCCTCGTGCTCTTCGTCGATGACGATCATCCCGAGGCGCGGAAGAGGACAGAAGAGGGCCGAGCGCGCGCCGATCAGGATTTGCTTTTTTCCCTCGATCATCGCCCACCACTGATTCGTCTTTTCTCGAGGAGTGAGATGCGAATGGATGACGGCGACCGCTTCGCCGAGTCGCGCGCTGAAGCGATCGATCAACTGGGGAGTCAGTGAGATTTCAGGGACGAGGACGATGCCCTGCTGTCCACGCGCGACGACCTCTTCGAGCAGGCGCATGTAGATTTCGGTTTTACCCGAACCCGTGACGCCGTGGACGAGATGCACGTTGAAGCCTGGCGATTTCTCGATCGCACCGACGACCGTCGCCTGTTCGTCGGTCAAGATCGGGGCCGCGACTGCATCCTTCTTCGGCGCGATCGGAGCTTTCTTCGACTTTCTCTCCTTCGTCGCGCGAGAGAGCGGCGGGAACGAGAGCTCGGTCACGTGTCCGATCGGATGCAGATAATATTTCGCGAGCCACTCGAGCCACTTCACGAAAGCATCGTGAAGCGGCGGCCGTTCGGTCGCGATCGAAACGATGTTCTTGATGACGAACGCGCTCTCTTCACCTTTGAGATCGGTGACGGGACCGAGAACGACTCCGGCGATTTTTCTTTTTCCGAGCGGGACGATGACGGAAGCTCCGCGCGCGAGCGCTGGGTCCGCGCGAAGATCGAGCGGAGCGCGATAGGTCAAAGCTTGTGGAAGAGGGGCTTCGACGGCGATCAGCCAGAGCTCGGGCGCCAGAGCGGCTCGCGTCTCGGGGGCCGGCGCCGTTTCTGATTCCGTTTCTGGTTCCGGTTGTGGGGCCGTATCGGGCACGAGCCCGCTCGAGCTCATCGGAACCTCGAGTAGAACTCCTTCACTTGCTCGTCGGTCGGCAAGCGAGCGTTTTTCAAATCGGCCTGGAAAGAATTTTGATTCAAGAACGACGCCGCTTGCGCCGCCGAGAGCGACTTCACGGACACGACGCGGATTTCGGCGGTGTTCGATCCCCAGGTCACGACCCGCGTCCGCGGGAAACGAAGGCCTGCTTGCGCCGAATGTCGATCGGCCGTCACTTCCGCCTCAGAGGGGAAGCGGAGTTTGCGAAGCAAGAACGCGTCTTGTTCGATCCAAACTCCCGGCATGGCCTTCGGACTTTCCGCGGGCGTAGGCTCACCGAAAACGTAAGCGACGGCGCCGGCGACGCGCCCGAGACGTACGAAAGCTTCGGGCGTCACGGGAGGCTGAGTCTTCGCGTTGACGTTGAACGCGGGCCGAGCGACCGGGAACGAGCTCGGTACGAGACCCGAGCGCGTGATCGCATCGAGAAAACCTTTCGACGAGCGCGCATGGAAAAACGGCTCGATCGATTCGGCCGGCATCGCGGTCGACTTGAAGCCACCTTTCATGTCGGGGCCGAGACGTTTGCCGTCTTTGTACAAGACGTCGAGTCGAACGCTCTGGGCATTCGCTTGCGGAGAGAGAACGGTCAGTCGCATCGACTCGCCGTTTTCGACGACCCAACGCTCGCGAAGTGTCAGGCCTTCGCCGACCGTTCGGAAGTTCACGTCTTGTTCGATCGCGAAGATTCCCTTGCCGACGTTGCGCACGAGCCGACCGACGATGGTGCGGCTGCTCGGCACATAAGCCGAAGCCGTCGAGACCGACGTCATGAGGAAGAAGGACACGAGCGCGAAGTTGAGGAGCGCGAGTTTTACGATTCGTTTCATTTCACTCAGATCCGCTTCGCGAGATCCAGAAGATATTGTTTGAGCGCTGGTCCGAGCTCGGGTCTTTCGAGCGCGATCTCGATGTTCGCCTGCAGGAAACCCAGCTTGTCGCCGGCGTCGAATCTACGAGCCTTGAACGTCGAAGCCAGGAGGCCCGGGTGCTTCGCGAGCGCAGTCATTCCGTCCGTGAGCTGGATCTCGCCGTTTTTCCCCGGCTTGGCTTCCTGAAGATACTTAAAAATGTCCGCGGAGAAAACATATCTTCCCGGAAGGGCAAGACGGCTCGTCGTTTGGTCCGGCGTCGGTTTCTCGATGACGTTCTTCACCCGCACGGTTCCATTCGCTTGAGCGTCGCCTTCTACGATTCCGTATTTCGAAACGTCGTTTTCCGCGACGGTCATGATCGCGACCGTGGACAAGCCCGTGGATTCGTAACTGCGAGCCAAAGTCGCCGTCGGCGTTTCTTCTCCGTCGGGATTGATCATGATCTCGTCGCCGAGGAGCACCGCGAACGGTTCGTCGCCAACCACGGGTTTTCCGCAGTGGACCGCGTGTCCGAGGCCGAGCGGTTGTTTTTGGCGGATCGAGATGATGTTCGCTAGGCCCCGAATGCGGTGGAGCATCTCGAGCCACTCGTGTTTTCCTTCGCGCGCGAGTTTGTCCTCGAGCTCGTAGGTGACGTCGAAGAAATCTTCGATTTCGGTTTTGTGGCGGCCCTGAATGAGGACGATGTCTTCGATGCCGGCGCGAACCGCTTCTTCCACGACGTACAAGATGGTCGGGCGATCGACGATCGGGAGCATTTCCTTGGGGATCGTCTTCGTCGCGGGGAGGAATCGTGTTCCGAGACCGGCGGCTGGAATGATGGCTTTTCGAACCTTCTTCATGGGACTAACCAAGCCATATTCCGGGCCCGATTGGCAAGGCTGCACCACAATCGTGGAGAGGTCTCAATCGTCTCATGAAGAGACGCGCAAACCGGCCGTTCGTCTCAAGATTCGATATGAGTGCGCCGATACGAGATGACGCAGGGGAGTAAGAAGATGATTCGAATCGTGCGAGCGGGCTTCCTGATCGCGGCCGCCCTCCTCCTCCAAAATTGTACGCAGCCGGTTCCGTATGAGGGTCCGAGCGAGCTCGAAAAGCTCGCCGAAGATCTTCCGTTCTCGTACGACGCCAAAATCGACCAGATCGCCCATCTCTCGTGCTCGGACGTGAAACAAGACAACTCGGCCGGTGGCCTTCAGAGTCCTTATTTCACCATGCGCGCCGGCGCTTACCGAAATGGCGGTCTGCAACTGAACGATGCTTTCTACGCGAGCGTCGGTCGCAAGCCCATCGACAAGCAGTCCGAGATCCTTTCGATGTCGCCACAGAACGCGCAAACCGTTTTGCAGCTCTCGATGCGGAGCCGCTCCGGTTATCAAACTCTCTACACGCGTACGGGCACCGTTCTCCAGGGCCAGGATTACTCGAACATGCTCGCTCCGCTCGGCGATCCGGGCTTGAGCAATCAGCTCGTGAACTTGCCGCAAGACTCGATGATCCGTTACGTACGCAGCGGTCGTGCGGGTGGTTATCGGTTCGAGGGCGATCTCGTCTTCACGGACAACTACACTCTATGGAACGACTTCAAGACGAAGATGAATTCGACGTTCCTCCTCGCGATGACGTACACGCACGGCGGAACGGGGAACGACAAAGAATATTCGGCTCGCGCTCCGGCGGACTTCGGTACTGCGACTCAACCCCGGGATCGCGCCGTGTACGGCGTCGGCTACGAGCTCGGCTTCTCGGTGCCCGCGGGACGCTCGACGAATTATCCGTATGCGGTTCTGCAAAACGTCGCCGAGAAAAATCTCGAGACTCGTACGGGTTCGGGAACGTGGAATTGTAGCTCGTCGCTCCAGCTTCGCGTCGTGCGCGCGGAAGACGCCGGAAGCGGCCTCTCGAATTGTCGCAAGATGGTGGATCCGACGAATCTCACCGGCGCCGAGAAATTTCGGCTCGAGATCATTCGCAACAGCTTCCGCGTGGAAGACTGGTACGTCGATCTCACGAACAGCTGCATCATCCCCAAGCGACCGGAGAGCTGTTACGGGGCGACGACGACACAGGTCGCTTATCCGCTGAACGACGCATGCACGGTCACGGGTGAGACCGGCAAGGGCCATTGTCTCGCATACGCGAGCATCTGCTACCGCAATTGACCCCCGCCTCGATTTGCGCTGTCATCTCGTGATGGCGCTTTTCTCACGAGTTCTATTCTTCGCCTTCTTGTTCATGACCTCATCGGCTTCCGCGCAAATCGTGACGGGCGCGATCGCCGGTGCGATCGGTGGAGCCGGTCGCGGCGCCGTCGACCCCGCCGAAGCGTCCTACCTGAATCCGGCGAGCGTCGCTCATTTGCAGCAGTATTATTTCTCGGCGCACTACCACACCGGGAACTACGGCGTGGACGGTGACCGCAGCAATTTCGGCGTTCAGCTCGCGGACGGAATGCAGGGATCGGTGATCCCGGGCGCGTTCAGTTACACGAAAAAACTCATCGAGCTTCCGGGTGTTTCGGCGACGATCCAAGATTTCGCGGTGACGCTCGCAGGCTTTCCCATGCGACACGTTTCCCTGGGAGTGACCGGCCACCGCGCGATGTCCTCCGTCCCGGCTCGTGAAGATACGCAAGACAACGTGCACGTGGGGCTTCTCGTGATTCCGGTTCCCTATCTCGGTCTCGGCTTCGTCGTGAACGACGCGTTGAACTCTTCCGACACGATTCCAGCGGTCTTGCGCCTGAATCGCACGTATTCGCTCGGAGCCCACGTGATGATGACTCCGACGTTCCGGCTTCGCCTCGATGCCTCGCAACCCGAGCGTCAGCTCGGATATGAGGGCCGTAGGACCGACGTGATGGGGGGCCTCGAGACCTTCTTCACGCCTGAGTGGATGTTCCGGGTGGGAAGCCAATGGCAGGAGACCCGGGATCAAACCAACGTCACGACAGGACTGGGTTATCGCGGTCCTCGCCTCAGCTTCGACTATACTTTCCAGAAGGACGTTAGGTCCGAGGGTGGCGCCAGGCACCTCGTTGACTTGTGGCTACCCCTTTGATAACTCAGATGCTTCTCAAAATGCCTGGTGGCGCTCGGTTAGCGCTCGATGAGGAGATGATATGGCTTCGAAAACGAAACGCACCGAAAAGCGCCGTGAACGCAAAGTCGCAACACGCGGTCACAAACGCAAAGCTTCGCTGAATACGAAGGGTTCGACCAAGTCGGCCGCGACTCTCTTCGGCGACAAGAAGTAATTCTCGCTCCGGATCCTTCGCTGGATTCCGAAACGAAAAAAGCGCGGCCTTCCGGTCGCGCTTTTTGTTTTTGTGCGAACGACTCTTTCGAGCAAGCGCCCTCGAGAGACTAGTAGCGCAGGCGCGCCGGCAGCTCTTTCGCGGTTCCCGCGAGAACGAACTGAAACGGTTTTCTCACCATGCCCTGCTGGCCCGGCATGAACTTCCACTTCGAGAACGTCTTCATCGCTTCCTGATCCATCGATGCCGAGCCTGAGCTTCGCTCGAGTGAAACTGAAATCACCGAACCGTCGTTACTGACTTTTCCAACCACGACCGCGAGACCTTGGCGTCCGAGCAAACGATCTTGTTGCGGATAAACCGGTGATGGATTGCCTTTGCGAGCGACGAGTTCGCTCGCATCGCGAATGCGAACGCCCATCGGAACCGCATAGCCGAGTCCACCGGCGCGAACCGACTGGCCTGCGACAGGCGGACCGGGCTGCGCTGCTGCGACACCCGGTTGCGGCGTCGTACCGCCCGAGCCTTGTTGTGACATCGGAGCTGCCATTGAATTCGCGGGTGCGGTCGCGATCGGCGCCGATTGTGCGGCTGCCGGCGCAGGAGCTTGCGCGGCTGCGGCCGCTTGGGCGGGAGCTTGCGGCGCAGGTTTCTGAACGAGCGCTGCGACTTTCGGCGCTTCTTCTTGAGCGGGCTCCGCCGCGGGAGCTTCTTCTTCCTTCGGAGCTGCCGCCGAAGTCGCGGCCGAGATCGTTGCTGCGGTCTCTTCCGTTTTTGCTGTTTCGATTTCTTGCTCGTGCTCTTCGTCGGGCGTCTGTTCTTGCGGTTCAGCTGTCGCGGGCTCCGCCGGCTCTTCGTTTTGCGCGAGGGCTTCCGGCTGTGATTCTTCCTTAGGTTCGTTTCTCGCAGCGACGAGTGCACTCTCGATGTCACCATCGGGACGATCGGCTTTCGCGGCGGGCGCAGCTTTCACGGGCTTAGCCTTCGCGACTTTCGGTTTCGCCACGATCGCTTTCGTTTCCACGATGACGGGTGCCGCGATTTTCTTCGGCTCGACTCGTTCGGGCGTCATCGCCGCAGGAAGCGGGACGGCGTTTGCGTCGTCGTTCGACGCGAGCAGAACTTCGCTCGGTGCAGAGGCCGCGATGTCGGAGGCTTGCGCATCGGGAGCGGCGGTCGCTGCTGACGGCTCGTTCATCCCGGTGGCAGGAGTATCGAGTTCGACCATCGCGGCGCCGGGAGCCGTACCTTCCGGAGTCCCGCTAGGCTGAAGAGCTTCGGATCGTGGGCCCAAAGCCAGCAAAGCCAAGACGCCGACGTGAGCGACCATCGAAACGCCAAACCAGCCGAGTGAGCGCTGGCGGAAATCGCGAGTGTTTTGATCTGCCATGATTCATTCCTCCGGGCTGTTGCCCACCCCACCAAGCTCCAATTTCGAGGCCACCCCGAGGGCCGTCCTCCCTATGTAAAATCGCGCTGATCCAGGGATTTAGCGCATTGCCGGAAGAAACTTCCAGTGATCGTGAAAGAACAGGAATTCTTCGTCAGTCTCTGGACACATGTCGATTTCCTGATCGCATCCCCTGGGTCTCGACGCCTGCCCGGTGGCACTACAGTTGAAGAGTCTGAAGGCGGGGGTCAGGA
>JAZKJB010000409.1:18967-21428 GCA_040384505.1 Bdellovibrionota bacterium
ACTCAGTCTCATTTTGAGAGCGCGGCCGTGATCGCGATTGCGATCACCGTCCTCGTTGGTTTCCAAAACTGTTCGCCCGTCGACTTCGCCGCCGACACTTCATCGAAGCTGGACGGCGGTGGTGGGCCCGAGATCGCCACCGATTGCACGTCGGGATTGAATTGCGATGAGCCGCCACCTCCTCCGTTCCGAGTGACCGAATCGATCACGACTCAAGTGACGAACAAAGTCGACGTCTTGGTCATCGTCGATAACTCCGGTTCGATGGATGTCGAGCGCGCCGCCCTCGGCAGTCGCCTGAAGTCGTTCCTCGATCCGCTTCAGGGTCTCGACTGGCGCGTCTGCGTGACGTCATCCGACGTCGGAGTAGAAAAAGGTCAGCCGGTCAGTTTCCCGAACGGTTCGAAAGTCCTCACGCCTGCGACGACGGACGCAGAAGCGCAATTCCTCGATGCGGTGACGAAGATCAAAGGTGGCTCGGGTGACGAGCAGCCGGTGAAAGCGCAATACCTGGCGTTCACGAATCCTAGTTCGACTTGCTATCGCGCGGATGCGGCGCTGGTGACCGTTTCGCTTTCCGATGAAGACGAGCGAAGCACGGGCGGATACACGAAATTCGAAAACGACAGCCAGTTCAAGCAACTCACGGCGCAGAACTTTCCGACCGCGGCACGCGAAGCCGTTCAGTTGACTTGGGGCCGTCAGAAAGTTTTCACGGCGCATTCGATCGTCATCAAGAGCGGCGATACCGCGTGCCACTCGACTCAGGCCGGACAGAACAACAATGCCTACTATGGAACGCGTCTCGAACAGCTCGCGGCTCTCACCGACGGCAAAGTCGGAAACATCTGCGCGAACGATTACAGCTCACAGCTGACGAGCATCGGAAATCAAGTTCGTACGACGACCGCGGCTCTCACTCTGCAAGGTGTTCCGCTCTCGATGCCGTCGGTGACGTTGCCGCCGCAATACGCGAGCACGCAAGTTTCGAACTCGGGCGACAAACTCTACTTCCTGCCCGAACTCCCTGCCGGCGTGTCGGTGTCGTTGTCGTACATGTGCCCGGGTAAGAAGTGATCAGAAGAACCGGAGAGCCGAGACGAAGATCCTTCGTTGCGGCTCCGGGTAACCGATCGTCAGTTCGCGCGGGCGATCGAAGACGTTCAAGACTCCCGCTTTCATTTCCCAATCCGTCAAACCGAGCGTCCTGAGCTCGAGATCGATCGTATTCCACGATGGAAGCGAGACGAGCGTACTCGTGAGCGGATCGCGATCGTGGAACTCACTCCAGTAAGTATCCCGCACTTCGATCACGACGGGCCCGAGCTGTTGAGCCGCACTCACGCTGAGTTGATGGTGGGGCGAGAGGCGCAGCGGTTCGTTCACGGACTCGTTTCGTGCGTCGAGGTAGTTGTATCCGAACCAAAGCATCCAGACTGAAACCGTCGTCGCGGCATTGGCTTCGAAGCCGATCGCGCGCGCGCGGCCGGCGTTGATCTTCGATTGAATGCCAGCGGTCGTCTGCGAATCGACGAGATCGTCGTAGCGAGTGAAGTAAGTTGCCGCACCTAGCGCCCAGCCCTCGAGATAAGAGCCGAAGCGTTCTCCACTTTCAGTGTTGAAGCCGGCCTCGGCGGACCACGAGCGCTCGGAATTGAGCCCGGGATTTCCCCTGAACGTTCCGTACGAACCGAAGCGATCCGAGAGTGAAGGTGTGCGGAATCCTTCCGAGTAAGTGAGATAACGACGCGTGCGCCCCTCGTCGTTGAGAAGAGCCAGCGCTTTCACCCAGGTTCCGGTCGAAGAGCGATAGCGATAGGCAGGCTGTAACATGAAGCTCGAGGACAGCGGAATTTCCCAGCTCTGGCCGAGATCCGCGTCGAACTGATGGAATGTCGAGCTCCCGAGGTAACTCGCGGCGATCGTTTGAGTGACGAAGTCGCCGAAGGTTCGGAGTCCGAAACTCTCGATCGACGTTCGCGTATCGACGCTCAAAGCCGAGCGTGAACCGGCAGAAGTCGACTGCGAAGCCGTGTCACGATCATAGAGCCCCCAGATTCTCGAGTCGCTCACACGAAGTGAAAGGAAATCGCCGCTCTCGCTGTTGCGACGACCCTCGAGAGAAACGAGACTCACGGTCGAATCGAAAGTCGAAGAGAAGGGTGACGTGAGGGAGCCTGGAGATTCTCCGACGGATTTTCCGGTGAGACCTCTCGCGCGAAGAGCCCAGCCGCCTGCTTTTCCGTCGACGGCTGCGGTCGCGCGTGAAAGATCCGAAGCATTGGACTCACGACGACCCGAACGTGTCATCGAAGTGGACGTGAATGGGAAGCGCCCCGGCGTTCGCTCGTGAAAGAGAGTGAGCTGACCGCGGTCGACATGTTTGCTCTCGGGCAAAACGAGCGCGCCGAAGAGACTTCGCGACCCGAGCCAACCGCCTTCGTCGCTTGCGGTCGTACGA
>JAZKJB010000410.1:0-11431 GCA_040384505.1 Bdellovibrionota bacterium
GATACGGCTTGCCGTCGGCATCGATGCCGGCCAGGAGCGTAACGCTCTTGTCGTCCACCGTGATGGTGGCATCGCATTGCGGGAGGAGGACGGCTTCGGGTCTGATGAACGGGCCAAAGGAGAGCGCCTGCGGCTCTTTTCCGCGGCCATCGAGGCCGTGGAAAACTCGTGGGCTCCGCTACCCTTCGCGCAAGTCGCTACGGTCGTGCTCGCCCCTTCAGTGCGTCAAACGCCGTTGGCGTCTGCCGCACTGAAAGATTTGAACCAGGGCTTAAGTTCGAATCAAGTCGCGTCGGCCAGATAAAAATAAAAAAGGCAGCCCTTAAGGGGCCGCCTTTTTTATTTTTAGATGGTCGGCGCGACTGGATTTGAACCAGCGACCTCATGCACCCCAAGCATGTGCGCTACCAGACTGCGCCACGCGCCGACACTCGAATACGAGTCGTCCAAAGTAAGTTCGCGAGGGGCCGAAATCAAGGAAATCCTCTGCCAATAGCTTGAAATCGCGGCGCTTTTGGCTTCGCAAGGGAAGCCAAAGCAGCGAAATCAGGCGGTGGGGGCTTCGCTTGCGTGGGAAATGGGCGTTGGTGCAACCGGAGGGGGTGCTTCCGTGCGAGCGCCTGTGAGGCCCTCGAAATCCCAGACGGAGGCGTCGCTCAAGTGAGAGAGACGGATGTTCGTGATCGCCGTTGCCATGGAATTGCGGATGTCGGGGATCGTTTTCTCGAGATCCGTCACGAGGCGCTTGATCACTTTTCTTTTCAAGCCGTCCTGCGAGCCGCAGAGGTTGCACGGGATGATCGGGATCTTCCAGTCCTGCGAGAGCGTGATGAGATCGCTCTCCGCGATCGTATTGAGAGGACGGATGACGACGTTGCGCCCGTCATCCGAGCGGAACTTCGGGGGCATGGCTTGCGTCTTTCCCGAATAGAACAGGTTCAAGAGCAAAGTCTCGGCGGAGTCGTCGCGGTGGTGGCCGAGGGCCATCTTCGTGAAGCCGCTTTTGAAGGCGTGGTCGTATAGGATTCCGCGGCGCAAACGCGAGCAGAGGGAACAGTAGATCTTGTCGACGGTCTTCTCTTTGACGATCGAATAAGTGTCGCGCTCGAGAACGGTCAGCTTCACGCCGACTTGGTTTTCGATCCACTCTCGAAACGCGCTGTCGTCGAAGCCGGGCTGTTTTTGATCGAGGAGGACGGCTTCGATGTCGAAATCGTACGGTGCGCGCCTGCGGGTCTCGGCGAGGAGAGCCAAGAGGATGCTCGAATCCTTGCCGCCGGAGACACAGACCATGACGCGGTCGCCGGGCTCGATGAGCTCGTACCGAGAGATGGTTTCGACCATCTGCTTTCGAAGTTTGACCGCGAGGGGGTGCCGTTGATCGACCATCGACCGCCTGTGTAGCACGATTCAGTCGTCACCTCAAAGGCATCAGCTCAAACATCGTTGAACTGCGGTAATGAACTGATGCTTCGAGAAGGGTTTAGAGATCACCTCGCAGCACGGCGCGAGTCCGACGATCTCTTCGTCGGCCGATTCCTTCATGAAAAGCACCGGTTTCCCCGGAGCCATGGTCCGTACGACTCTGAAGAGCTCGAGTCCGTTCATTTGGGGGAGGCGGGAGCGGATGACGACGAGATCGAAGTCCTCGGGAGCGAGTTCGAAGAGGTCGCGAGCGAGGATGCCATCCTCGGCCGTTCTGACCGCGTGGCCGCGGGCTTCGAGAATCTCGATCAGGAGGGATCGGAGCGGAAGATTGCTTTCGGCGAGGAGGATTTTGGCGCGGAACGGGTCACTCATCGCCACGATAAACATCAGTTTAGTTAATTTCAGTCAAACAAATAATTGATTAGTGCAGAGCTCTCGGCCCGGGCCTCCGACCCGGCAATCGTTAAGGTCGGGTTAGGAATGGTGAAAAGTCATCATAAACAGATTGATATTACTCCAGAGTCAGATTCGGAGTTTGACCGAACGCGGCCCGCACCGCCAGTATGTCTTCAAGAGGAGCATCGCCGAATGGGACGTCCGAGAGTGAAAGGCATCAGCCATTTTTTCCGTGAGAAGCGCACCGCGGCCGGCCTGACTCAATTCGAATCCGCGACGAATCTCGGCCATTCGACGGCCCAGTACATCTCCAACCTCGAGCGTGGACTTTGCGAGCCGTCGCTCGAGATGGCTCTCAAGCTTTGCGACATGTATTCCGTCCCGAAGCGAGAGCTCTACGACCTCCTTCTCGAGGTCTACGAGCAAGAACTCAAAAAACGCCTCTTCGGCAAAGCTACGAAGAAACGCTGAACCTCAAGAATTCAAGATGGCCAAGCACGCGTCGAGGACTCGCTCGACGGGTACGCTTTCGTACGCCACACGTTCCTGCTCGAAGATCTGGGAGTCGAGCTCGGGATCGATTCGCCCGGGGACGATGGAGTCTCGTGGACCGAGCGGTCCCCAGATGACCGGATCGGTTCGCCCGATGAGATTCAATGTCCTGACGCCGAAGCCCGCCGCGAGGAATTGCATCGAACTCGCGTTGGTCACGAGAACGGCTGCGCCCGAAAGCACGTCGGAGAGATCCGAGATCGTCGCCGTTTGGATGACGTAGTCTTTTGCATTGAAACCAGCAGGAAGTGTTTCGCGGAGCCAATCCGTTTCGTTCGGTGCTCCGATGACTCGCCAAGTGAGTCCTTTGGCTTCGAGGTGAGGCTGCAATTTCACGAGTAACTGCGATAGTCGATCCGCAGGCCAAGCTTTCGTGCGACGGCTCGAGGTCGGATTGAAGAGCCAATATGTTCCGGCCTTGGTGCCGGCGATTCGCTCTCCGTTCGCGCGGTCGGGAGTTTTCAGCATGGGAAGGCCCGTGCCTCGTTTCCAAGAGGCTGCGTATTCTCCGAGATGATCCGGAGCTTCGACGACCTGGAGCAGGCGATCTCGCTCGTGAATGCGTGGATCTTTTCCGAGCCAAGGTGCGCGGTGGGTATAGAAAACGTAGCTCCAGGGAAACGGCGCGGAGCCGTGTCGCTCGGGAACTCCGCCGAGCAACGGTGCCCAAGAGAAACGGAAAGACTCGGTTCGCAGGTTGTAGCTCGTGTGCACCTTGTGAAAAAGCGTGCGAAGCGAGTGGTGACCGGTCGAAGCCCATCGACCGTCACGTAACTCATGGCGCTCGGCGTGGCGGCCGTCTTCACTCACCCAGATTTCACGAACGCGTGGCCAATCTTTCGGCTGGAGCAAGTCGAGCCATTTCACGGAGCCCACGACGGCGACCTCGGGATGTCGATCGCAAACGTCTCGGAGGGCCGCTGTCGAAACGTAGAGATCACCCCAGGCGCCGAGGTGAATGAAGGCGGTGAGGGGTCGTGAAACCGTCGTGGACAAGGGCATGAAGGCAAATTGCGACCGTTTCCCTGCGAGGACAAGCGTTTTGAAGGGAGCGACCCGACTGTCGATTTTTTTGGCAGGCTGAGTCTCGTGAACGGGGTGGGAGAGAGAACGTATCGCTTTTCCAGGAGGCACCGGGATTGTAAACGCGCAGGGGTGGAGAAGACCCCGTGAGGGTCAAAAGGTGCTTATGAAAAAGGCTCTCGTTTCGACTTTCAAGATCGGATTGGCATCGATGACGATGACCGTGGCGTTCTCGGCGTCGGCGATCATCGGTGGTCGCTCGGCCGATCCCCGTATCGGGCGTTCGTCGATCTATATCTTCGATGAACGCGCGGAAAATGCCTGCACCGGCGTCGTGGTTCATCCTCGTCTCATTCTCACGGCTGCCCATTGTGTCGTGAATTCCAAAAAAGAGAGTCTGACGTTCTCCAACGAAAGCTCACCGCAGGAGGGACGCCGCTTTCATCTCCCGATCGCGGAGCTCGTGACGAACGAAGCTTATGCCGGCGCTCGGAACGGAATCCAGACGGTTACGCAGAGCGCGGGTGATCTCGCCATCATCCTAATGTCCGAGCCGGTTCTGTCGAAGCTCGGCCTCGAGCAAAAGGACCTGCCTCCGATCGTCCGAAGCGTCGATCAAGTCACGCCTCCATTGCGTGTGATTGGCTACGGATTTTCGAGCCGCAACTCCAGGTTTTCGAGCACGTCGCGGCGAGAGCTTCTCGTGTCGACCAGGGCCACGGCGAACGCGCGAACGCTCACGCTCGAAAGTATGGAAGGGTCCAGAACTCCGTGCTTCGGGGATAGCGGCAGCGGTGTGTTCGCCGACGACGGGAGCATCGCTCGTCTCGTCGGAATCGTTTCTTCGATCAGAGCCGGTGGAAAACTCGCCGAGACATTCGCCGCTGAGACCGCAAAGCTAAGAGCGAAAAAAGAAGAAAAGCGCCAGAGCCAGATTGCGAAGCTTCGTCAGAAGAAAGCCAGGGATGGACTTTCGACGGAGGCGATCGAGGCACTCGTCGCGGAAGTCAAACTCGAGCCGATTCGGCTTTCCGAGAGTCTCATGATTCGGGTCTGCGGCGACGTCGACACCGTCACCCAAGCGGTTCCGGTCGCCCGACACCTCTGCTGGATCCGTGAAGCGACTTCCATTTCCCTCGTTCCCGAACTCGATTGTCCCCGGCCAGGAGTGAACCGATGAAAGCAATGATCCAAAATTTCGTAAGCCTCGCAGCGCTTCTCGTGGCATCGCAGGCCATCGCGCAACAGTCGCCGGGCATGGTCGGTGTCCAGAAGAAAACGGTCTGCACCGCGACCATCAACTCGACCGACGAGCGTGAGTCGTTCCAGAAGTACCTCCACCCCGATTACTTTCAGTTCGTCGAGCTCGTGAAGGGCAAGCAGGATGTGGGATTCCTCGATCGCTCATGTCGGAAGCAAGACCTGAAGTGCGACGTCGTCCTCGTTTCGGGTCACTTCGGTGGCGGTTTCACGGACAACAAGGAGTTCTTCCTCGCGCTCGAAGACATGGAAAAGACCGCGTGCAAATCGTGCCCGAGCGTTCTCGGTAGCGCTTCGATGGTCTATCTTTTCGGCTGCAATACACTCGCGGGTAAAAACCTCGACGGGCGTTCGCCCGAGGAATACTACCGTGTCCTCGTCGACGAAGTCGGGCTCGATCCCGCCGAAGCTCGCTCGACCGTCGCGATTCGCTATTCGGCGATCGGAGATAGCTTCAATGATCGCTTGCGCCGCGTGTTCCGCGGATCGTCGGCTGTCGGTGGCTTCAATTCGAAAGCTCCGCTGGGCGAACAGATTCAGCCCTCGATCAACGCGTTCTTCGGAACGTTGGTGAAGGGTTTGAAGCAAGACGGTCTTCTCGAGGAATGGGAACGTCGCGCGATTTCGGAAGCTTTCTACCTCGACATGGACCGTCTCAAGCAAGGTCAGACCAACGGCAGCAATCAAGCGATCTACGAAAGCGGCAAGCGACTTCAGCCGTCGTTGGCTTCGGTCGTCGGCGGTGGCTACATCGACGTCCCTGGAATTCGAACGGGGTCGACGGAAGATTTCGTCGCCGAAAAACTTTGCTCGATGAAGGGCGGAGGACGAAACCGATTGAATGCGATCGAAGAGATCATCAACACCGGCGATAGAATCTCGGTCGTCCAGATGTTGCCTTATCTCCTCGAGATGTCTCAACGCGGCGGTCAGAGCGGAGATCAAAAGATGTTCTTCCAACGGCTCGCATCGAATCCGCAGCTTCGTGAAATCATGAGCGGGCAGAACGGAATCATCGAGCAGCTCAAAGAAGCTCCCGAAGAGCGCACCCGTACGGTCGACCTCGCGATGAATCTCGGTTGGCTCACTCAGGGGCAAGCCGATGCGTATTATCGCCAGGCGGCGGTCTACATGTGGAACAACTCGGGCGGCTTCGCTCGCAACAAAAAGTTCCTTAACAAGATGAAAGACGATCTAGCTTCGGTTCAAGTCGGCGAAATCGAGTCGAAGGCGTTCAAGGGCGGCTCGGTTTGGTCATGGATCGCCGAGCAGCGCGGGAGTCAGCCAGAATGGGCCGCGCTCGCCGCGCAGAACGTCGGCAATACTGTCGGCTACTATTCGAAGAAGTTCGAAGGTCACCGCAAGACGCTCGCGAATCCGGTTCTCTCCCGTGATGGACAGAAGGCTCAACGTGAGAAGATGAACGACACGAAGAAATCGATGGAGTCGGTTTGTTCATTGATCGGGAAAATTCCTTCGCTTCGCGATCAACGAGCTTCGCTCCTCGCGCCCCATGCTCAGGCGTTCACGGCTATGGGCGCGAACGGCTGCTTGCGCTGAGGGATTTCGATTCATGAAAGCGAAACGCCTGCTCGAATGAGCAGGCGTTTTCATTTGCGCGGAGATCGATCAGCTGCAGTTCGAGTCGCCGATTCACTTCGGCGAGAAAAAATGCGCATCCAGCCGATGCAAGACCGTGAACGTCTCGGGAACGGTCGCCTTCAATAGCGCTTCATGTTCCACATCGAACTTCGCGAGCTCTTCAGGCTTGAGCGCGGCGCCGGTGCCACGGCAGGCGCGGATACGGCCGCGCCATGACTCGTGGGTGAACGGAATCGGTTCGTCGTAGTAGAACATCCCGGTCACGTCGAATTCGCCGATCGACCACGACGGGACGACAGGAATTTCTCCCGACCAATCTGCGGCAGTCCACTGCGGATTGAATTTCAAGACGAGCTGTTCCGAGCGCCGTGCGATCGCGTCGAGACGCGAGAGCCACGAGAAGTGGCTCGTCACCAAGACCCCACCAGGTTTCAAGAGTCTCTTCACTTCGCGAATCACCTTCGGCTTGTCGAAGTAAAGCCAACATTGGTTCGCCGTGATCGCATCGAAGCTATGGCTCGGAAACGGCGTCGTTTCCGCAGGAGACACACGGAAATCGATCGACAGTCTCTGTTCTCGTGCGAGTTCCCGAGCGGCCTCGATCTGACCATCGGAGATGTCGATACCCGAGACGAGGGAGCCTTGCTCCGCGAATTTTCTCGCCAGCAGCCCCGTACCTGTTCCGAGATCGAGGATACGTTGCTGAGGCAAGCCGACGCCGAGGGCCCGTAGCCGGTCGTAAAATGAGTCGGGCGGTCCTGGACGATGCTTGCTGTAATCGCTCGAAGTCTTGCCCCAGTCGATCGCGCGTCCTGGATCTATCGGCCTTGTCTCGTCCATTTTACTCTCCTCTCTACGGCTTTACGGCCAAGAGGATATGGACGGCGTTCGGTTCGTGTCAAAGATAAGGGGAAGGGGTCGGCATTCGCATTAAACGGACCGCTATGAGGTCGCTCGCAACGGGGTATGGGGGTTTCGCAGGCCCGGCCCGGCGCCGCGTGGGGCGCCCGGGCGGTTGATTCTAGACGGAAGGTCAGAACCAGCCATCGAAGATCGTATAGAGGTCGAAGGCCGTCACGGGTTTGAACACGAGGTAGCTCATTCCGGATTTGAGAGGCGTTCCGATCTCGCCGTACATCGGGATTTCCTCGAGGAGGTTCATTTCCTTGAACGGCGGTACCGTGATCAAGTTCTTCGAGAAGAACGTGTCCTGACCCGCGATTCGATTCAATGCTCCCAAGATGCGAGGTGAGTAGAAACCCGATGAGCCGACGAAGACGGCCGAACGAACGGCTTCCGAAATCGCTTCGACTCTTTTCTCGAGTTTCTTTTCCGTTTTCGCCTTGCTTAGGCGACTCAAGAAGCGGTCGGATTCGACGAGCATTTCGGCATCGTCGCGCGTGAGGCCGAAGGATTCTAGGGGAGCGACCGATTTCGACGAGCGTGCCGCCTTGAATTGCTTGTAGCCTTTCTTCATTTCGTCGATGCGGCCGAGTTGTACACCGATCGATGATGCGAGAGCCGTCCAGAAATCGGTAGGGGTCATCGCCAGGATATTCGCAACGGCCTTTTCCGAGTAATGGGTATCCGACGTGGTCACCGTCGCGCCCCACATCTTGTTCGTCGTGTAGCCGAGCGACGGCGTGAGGTTGATCACCTTTTTGCCGGTCACCGAAAGGCCGTTGATGAACGAAAGATACCGGCCGTCGAGATGCTTTTCATCCGTCGCCGTATCGAAGCTCATGACGCGAACGTTGAGCTGATACTGACCTGGCTTCGAGACATCGGTGTAGGTTTCGACGGAGACGCTCTTCTGTTCGCGATTGCCGAGAACGTTGCGATCGGACTCACGCATCGTCTTGAACTGAATGCCGTCGCGTTGAACGTCGGGCGACGTCAAAACGATCTGCTCGAGATCTTTCGTGCGCTGGCCGCTCCAGAACAAGAATTTCCAGTCGCGAACTTTGTTGCTGAACGAGTTCGTCAAAGCGAACTGCCGCTCGCGTGGTTCGATCTTTCGGAAGTCGCCGTCGACCATCGCCGCCAAGACCGAATCACTTCCTTCTTTCGCTGCGAGCTCTTCGGCCGTGAACACCGAGCCACGGCCCGTGGCCGTTCCCCAGGTATTCAAAGCTTTGAAGACGGGGATCTTGAGGATGTACAAGCGGACGAGCGCTTCGAGCTTCCCTTGAACGAAATCCGATCGATCGCGATAGAGCGTGTAATGCGCGGGATCGCGATGATCGAAGATCGATCTCAAGAGGCGAACGCGCGAGCCACCCGCGATGAAGACTGGCGAGATGAACGCATCGAGATTCTCGATTTGAATGCCGGTGCCGCTCTCGAAGTAATGCTCCGTCATGAGAACGTAGTTCTCTGGTACGTTGCCCATTCGCAATTGCGCCGGCAAGAGGGCATTGACGATGAAGCCATTGTTCAACTCGGCTTCGCGCACCGAGCGCACCGGATAGACGAGCGTGAAGGCGCGAGTGTAGATGAAGTCCTTGTAGATCCCGAAGTTCGCGCCGAGGCGATAGCCGATCTCGAAGCGATCCTTCAAGAGATAGACGTCTTGCTCGGTCTTCGGATCCGGATTGCGCTCGATCACGCGATCGACGTCGAAGATCACGTCGACGATCGCTCGCTTGTCGAGACCGAGTTGCGGCCCGCTGAGCTGGAACCGACGCATCTTGTTCACGCCACTGCGAGCGAGGCCGGCACTGATGTGCTGGGCTTGTCGCGCGACGATTTGAATGATCCGGGCCGTGTCGAGCTCGAACTCGGAGGTGAACTCTTGGGCGACTTGCTTGGTATCGCAAAGCTTGTCGATGTCGAAGCTCGCTTGCGGACCCGTCGCTGGCAGGAGCTGCAAGAGACTTCCGTCGAGCTGGCGCGCACCGATGAGATCGAGTCCCTGGAGAATGTCGTTACGGCGAACGACGAGTTTTTCCACCAAAATCGGACGCATGCACTGAGGCCAATTGCCGTGATCGACAGCCGCCGCGATCTGTTCGCGGCTGAGGCTTCCGATCAAGCGTGCGCCCCAGCGGGCATCGTCGCGGGTCATGACGTTGCGAATCCCCGAAACGTGGAACGTCTTGTAGTTCAAGACGACTTCTTTTTCGGACTTCGACGAAACCATTTTCCACGACAAGAGATCGGGCATTTCATGGAAAACGTTGCCGAGCGAGGCTCCGAGATCGGAGATGATGAGATGGCGTGATGTCGTACCGTCCGCGTTCTTCTTCAAGAGAAGTCGATTGTTGTTGAACTCTTTGATGTCGCTATTGCGCAGCCACACTTGGACCATGCTGAGGCCGCGGACTTCACGGTGATCCGTGTGACCGAGCTCCGAGAAGCCCCAACCGCCGAGACGATCGATTTCGTCGGGCTTGGCCTCGATCAAACCTTCTTTGAAAACGATGTAGTCGCCAGCTTTATCTTTGCCGATCTGTTTGACGTAGCGTTCGAAATTGTAGACACCGCGAATCGCATCGCGGCTGTAGTACACGTCCCATTCGCGTTTGATCTCCGAGAGGCGAGTCTTTCCGATGTAGACCCTGATGTCGCGAGCGTACTTCGTGACGTCGGACTTGAAGCCGAGTGCCATCGTGAGGGCGGCGACGGTGGGATCCGCGTGGATTTCCGCGCCCCATTTCAATTTGAACTTCGATTTCTTCTTACCCTTCGCATCGACGGTGTAGACGTCCATCTTCGGCTTGGTGTCGCTGTGTTTCACTTCGTCGAAATGGAAGACGCTGTCTTGCGGAAACTCCACGATGTTCTCATAGAGCTTCAATGTCTGGCCGCGGCTCGCCTTCGCGAGATCCACGCGTCTGACGTCGCCGGGATTTTCCCAGAAAGGGGAGACCGGACCGGGACCATAGAGGGAGAGGTCGGCGCCGTCGGCTTTCAGTTTTTCGATATCGGCGACGGAAAGATATTCCTTCTTCACCGGATCGTAGAGATTGCTCGCTTCATCGGCGGCGGGACTCGAATTCGGGATGGTCCACGAGCGGAAGGAGTTGATGGTCTGGCGGACTTGCTCTTCGATGTTCCAGATGTCGCCTTCGATGCGAAGCGAGCTTTCGATGTCGAGGGCGTTCGCCGCCATCTCGTAGATCACGCCTTCGTCCTTCGACGATTTCATCGTCTCGAGATTCGCGATGGCGACGTCGAGAGCGAGCAATGCTTTTTCGTCGTCGATCTTCTTGGCGACTTTCTTCGGGTCGCGATTGCCTTTGCGGGCCTGGTCGCCGACGTGAAGGGAGCGAAGCTCCTCTCGTTTTTGCTTCAATTTCGCGATGTACGCGTCGACCTTGGTGGGCGAGACGATTCCGTTCTGGAAGAAGGCGCTCTGAGCCTGTGAAACGAGAGCCGCGGAGTACGGATGTGCCTTCGCGAAGGCGCTTTGAGAGCCGAGCGCCATCGAGCTCGCGACGATCAATCCGAGCCATCCAGTTCCAGCGGTCTTCTTGTTCATACGATCCCTCCCCGAGGTCACCGGGAAGGGAGGTGCGAGTTCCGTGCCCCGACGCGGTCGGCGCCAAAGCCCCTAATTTCGGAATGGTCGGCCGTTCAGGGGGATACGCTGTCGAATCCGTAGACACCGGATTCCAGAGTGCGGCTCAGTTGGAAAAATCCAAAATATCCGAGCGGGGCGGGACCCAGCCAGGGACGTTCTCCGGGCACGCGCGGGAAGCTGAAGGGGCGAGATCAAGTTTCGTGAAATTAGGGCGACCGGCCGAGGAAAAGCGGAGATCCGTCGCCTGGTGAACTTCGACGAACGGCACTCGCGAAAAGCGCAGCCACGCGGCGAGGTGACAGTTCGACCGGCTCGAGTTCTTCAGGAGCGAGAGATCGCCCGACTCCACCGCGACGATTTCGAGACCGCTCGTTTTCCTCGTCGATTTCCCGTCGCGGAAAATACTGAGCGGACAACTCGCCACCGGAACGAAATCGGCCACGGAGAGAATGCCGCGACGTGAGCGATACGAGTTCGCCGAGGCCTTGCTCTCGACCGAAACGAACGTCCAACAAAACGGATTGGTCGGCAGCGGAGTCGCAGCGACGTCGTGCAGGTCATAGCCGTCGCCATCCGATTCGAGGTCCGTCGCGAGCGCGCGTTTCGCGAGCCCCGAAGCGAAACTTTGAACCGCGATGAAAATGA
>JAZKJB010000411.1:0-5500 GCA_040384505.1 Bdellovibrionota bacterium
GGGGATATCGTTGCGCTTCACGACGGTCAATCAAAATATCATGATTATCGTGATGTCTTTCTCGACTGTCGTGATGGAAAGGCGATCCAAGGTCTTGATCTCAAAAACAAAAAGCCCTCCTTGCGGGAGGGCTTTTCAATAACGCCGAGTGCGCGTCGAGTAGGATTACTTCTTCGCCGGAGCCGCTGCTGCTGCCGGTGCTGCGCCCGGGGCTGCCGGTGCGCCAGCTGCGCCTGCTGCAGGAGCTGCTGCTGCTGCTGCCGGATCGACTGCTGCGACGACGACTTCTTCTTCTTTCGGAATCGCGACGATCGCGATCGTCTGGGTCGGAAGCGTGATGACTTTCACGCCAGCCGGGATTTTGAGATCCGACACGTGAAGGGCATCGCCGACGCCGAGCTCGGTGACGTCACCGATGAGGACCTCGGGGATGTCGGTCGGGAGAACTTCGATTTCGATGTCGCGAAGGACTTGCTCGAGGAGACCGCCGTCGGCGAGACCGGCTGCTTTACCTTCGAGACGAACCGAAACGCTGACGCGAACGGGTTTCGTCATGTCGGGAGCGTAGAAGTCGACGTGTTGGGGGCGGCGAGTGACGGGATGCACTTGCACGTCACGAAGGATGACGTTCAAGCCGGCCGCTTTTTTGTCGTCCGACTTGATCTGGAAGATCGTCGATTCGAATTTGCGACCATGGTATTTCTTGATGGTGATTTCGTCGGCCAAAACGTTCATCGGCTCCATTTTCGGGCCGTAGATGACCGCGGGAACTTTGCCTTCGTTGCGGCTCGCGCGCGAATTGTGTTTGCCCGACGAACGAATGCTAACGGGGATCTCGATCTTCTCTCTTGCCATGGTCTTCATCTCCTACCGCATCGGCTTTTTGGGCCTACTCAGTGTTTAAGTGGCTTAATCAAAAAGCGAACTGACGGAGGCGTTCCCGTAAATTCGCCGGATAGCTTCGGCGACCAGCGGGGCTACCGAAATTACCTCAATTTTTTCGCAGGATTGCGCGGCTGCACTCAGGGGGATCGTGTCGGTCACGAGGACCTTCGAAATTCCGCTTTCAGTCAGACGGCTGATGGCGGGACCCGAGAGAACGGCATGCGTCGCAACGGCAAACACTTTGTTTGCCCCATTCTTTAGCAAGCTGTCAACCGCCTGGGATAACGTTCCGGCTGTGTCTATCATGTCGTCGACGATGATGGCCGTCTTGCCTGCCACGTCGCCGATGAGGTGAAGGGCCTTCGCTTCCCCGGGCTTCGTTCGGCGTTTGTCGATGATCGCGATCGGGCACTCGATCCGTTTCGCGAACGCGCGTGTGCGCTCGACTCCGCCTGCATCCGGGCTGACCGCCACGAAATCCTCGCCGAACCCGTAACGCTCGCGCCATTCGCGGGCCATCGTCGGGATTCCGAACAAATGGTCCACGGGGACGTTGAAGAAGCCTTGGATCTGGGCCGCGTGCAGATCGACGGCGACGACGCGGTCAGCGCCGGCGGTCGTGAGCAGATCGGCCATGCATTTCGATGAAATCGGAGCGCGAGGAGCGACCTTTCGGTCTTGGCGGGCGTAGCCGTAGTAGGGGATCACGGCCGTCACTTGTGCCGCCGATGCCCGCTTGAGGGCGTCGAGCATCAAGAAGAGTTCCATGTAGTTTTCGTTCACGGGGGTGCAGGTGCTCTGGACGACGAAGACGCTGTCTCCGCGGACGCTTTCGTGGATCTCGACTTGGATTTCGCCATCGGCGAAGCGGTTGATCTGCGAGAAGCCGAGCTCGACTCCGGCTTCGCGTGCGACCCGAGTCGCGAAAGCTTTGTTCGAATTTCCGGAGAAAATCTTGAGACCGAGCATCTGTCCAGGCGACTGACCGTTCTTCAAAACCTGCATTTTTGCTCTCCCGGGAATGGTTAATGGATGTATCGCGCGCTCGTTTCGAAGTCCAGCTGCGACCCTCTGGCGGAGCCAATGGAGCCCCGACTCTCGTCCCTCGACGGTGGACCGGAAGCGAGGGGGGCCTATTGCGACATGGAGCCATCGTTTTTAAGCTGGAGTGTATGAGTGAACCCGAATTCGAACGCGAACGCGTCACGACAGAAGAAGCTCCGGTCTTAGAGACCGTTCCGCGGCCGCAGCGGGAGTCGGTCGGCGCCGTCGAAGCGCAGCCCATTTCCGTCGTGACCATCGAGGCCCCGCCGTCGGGCGAGCAGCTGATTCCCGAGATCGTGAAACCCGATTCGTGGTCGAAGATCCTGTTGAAGCCGCGCGTGGATTCGTTCAATCAGGGCGAGCTTCTCGGTGAGCTCAAAGAGATCGTCGACAGTGGCGCGATCCGGGTCGCGCTCGATCTTCGGCAGAATCGTTTCGTGAGTGTCGCGGTGATCAAGGCTTGCGTGGAAACCGCTCGCAAGCTCGCGGATGCGGGTGGCGAGCTCGCGCTCGTCGGATGCCCTGAGCGGACCAAAAGACATTTCGAAGTTTTCGGCACGCTCGACGAGATTCGAATCGCGAGAACCGAAGAGCAGCTCGAGAGCGGCGCTCGGCGCCCTCGCTCTACGAAAGCGAGCGCTCCAGAAGCGTCATGAGTCCTGCCGACGCTTTCGCGCGGTGTGAAACCGTGTTCTTGAATGCGACTCCCAATTCCGCGAGCGTCTTCTGCTCTCCCTCGGGAATGAAAACCGGATCGTAACCGAAACCTTGATTTCCCCTCGCCGCTTTCGCGATCTCGCCTTCGAGTTTTCCTTCGAAAACGTGCTCGGTGCCTTGCGGATCGAACGCGACGATCGTGGAAACGAACGACGCTTTGCGATTCGCCATCGGTCTGAGGGTCATCATCTTGAGAAGCTTCGCCATGTTCTCGGAGTCCTGAGCTTTCGGTCCCGCGTAGCGTGCGGAATGAATTCCAGGCAAGCCGTTGAGGCCCTCGACGGCGAGGCCGGAGTCTTCACCGAAGACCCACGTTCCAGGTTTCATCGATTTCAATGCGCGCGCTTTGATTCGCGCGTTCGCGAGGAACGAGTCGCCGTTCTCGGGGGGGGCTGAGAAGACGGGGAGCTCGCTCTGCGTATGGAGTGCGAGCTGACCCACGGAGATGAGCTTGTTCAGCAGCATCTTCATTTCGTTCGTCTTGCCTTGATTGCCGGAGGCGAACCAAATCTCGGTCATTCGGTCACGCTTTCGGAAGTGGGAAGACCGCGCCGACGTATGTCGCTTGCGCTTTCATGAGATCGCGGCAGCCTTTTTCGGCGTGCTCGGTGAGCTTCAAGAGCTCGGCCCGCGTGAACGGCTCGGCTTCGGCAGTGCCTTGCACCTCGACGAAGCGACCCGAGCTCGTCATCACGAAATTCATGTCGGTCGCGACTCGAACGTCTTCTTCGTAGCAGAGATCGAGGAGGATTCCGTTCTCGGAGACTCCGCAGCTAATCGCCGCGACGTATTCCTTGAGCGGCATCGTTTGGATCAACCCTGCGGTTTTCAGTTTTCCGAGAGCGAGGGCGAGAGCGACAAAGCCTCCGGTGATCGCGGCCGTACGCGTTCCGCCGTCCGCCTGGAGCACGTCACAGTCGACGGTGATCTGGCGTTCGCCGAGCGCTTTCAAATCGACGGCCGCTCTGAGGCTGCGTGCGATGAGGCGCGAAATTTCTTGCGTGCGTCCGCTCGAGCTCGCTTTTTCGCGTGAGATGCGGGTGTGAGTCGAGCGAGGCAGCATGCCGTATTCGGCCGTGACCCAACCCTTCTCCGTGCCCTGTAGCCACTTCGGGACGCCGGCGTCGACCGAAGCGGTGCAGAGGACTTGCGTCTGCCCCATCTCGATGAGCGCCGAGCCTTCGGCATAGCGAGTGATGTCGGGGGTGATCTTCACTTGTCGGATTTGATCGTGAGTGCGGCCGTCGAAACGTGCGTGAGAAGTCATTGCGCGAATCTAGAAGTGGCTCGGATTCTTGTCCATCGTTTCTTTGTATTTGACCAGGCCCTCGAAGAGGCTCTTCGCGAGGGCGTTCTGGTAGTCGTCGGTCGCGAGCAGAGGGCCTTCTTGCGCGTTGGTGAGGAAGCCGAGCTCGACGAGAACCGAAGGCACGGTGACTTGCGAGACGACGTGGAACGGAGCTTGACGGATCGAGCGGCTTCCGAGGTTGGTCGCGCGTCCCGAATTCTCCCAGCTCTTGAAGAGGATCTTGCTCAGTTCGGCGCTCGCTCTCACGCGATAGTTGCGCTTGAGATCTTCGACGATGAGTTTCACATCGCTCATTTGATTCTTGTTCGACGACTCTTTTTCCGCGCGCGATGATTCGAGCTCGGCGTTCTCTTTGCTCGCGAGGAACAGAGCTTCTTCGTCGGCGGGGATCTGGTTCTGGAAATAGAATTCTTTGCCGTGAGCGCGGGGGTCGGTCGACGAATTCAGATGGATGCTCAAGAAGAGATCGGGCTTCGTGTCTTTTGAAATTTGCGTTCTTCGATCGAGCGAGAGAGTTCTATCCGAATCGCGAGTCATCGTACTCGTGAAGCGAACATCGTCCTTCATGAGATCCGCGAGCTTCAACGCGACCTTCAATGCGATCTCCGCTTCCTTCAGCTTCCCTTTGACCGCCCCTTTGTCGACTCCACCATGACCGGGATCGATGAGCACGTGGAGCGCGTGAGCGGGGAGAGTGAACCAAAATGAGACGAGGAGGATGAGGGCTAGACGCATTCCTCGATTTTCGCATTAGCAGGGGATTGGGAGGAGACCAGGAATGGAGAGGTCGGTTTCGGTTTGGCGTTTAAGTTTGGCGTTTCGGTTTCGGTCCGGTCCACGGTTTACGGCAGGGACACGGCCAAGGACTTGGCCACCGAAAACCGACAACCGTACCGAAACGGAAACCGAAACCTCAAACCGAAACCGAAGACCGATTCCTTCCCCCGGGGTGTTGCCGTTCGCCGTCGCCAAGGGACCAAACTCGGCATCGCAAGGGGGGTCAGCTCGTTCCTATTGCGAGTGGCCCTGCCAGGGCCTTGGTCCCGCCCTTGCTCTTAGGTATGTCATCCCCCCCTCGGCGGCCAGGACCCCCCCCCGTTCAACCCTGGCCGCCTTTTTTTATCCCCGACAGCTGACCACTTCGAGTTCACCACTATCCAAAAATAAGACACTCACGTTCGCGGAGCTCAGCTGGAGCTGGTGAGACACTCGCGTCGTTCACGAGGCAAAACCGGTTGGTTTTCACCGTGTGCCAGGGCTCGCTTTGCTCATCGAGTTGACGACTCGTCAGAGTCTCGACACGCGTGAAAACCCAAATCGAAATGAACGAGGGCAATTGTTAAGAATGTCGGTTCATGGGTGTCTCAAGTCCAATTCAGCGGAAGCGAAGCCGATCTGTTCTGTGTCGCGCATGATTACACGGGGACTTTGAGACCGCAGGAGGTCCAGATGAAAACGAATCTTCGACTCGCACTGTTCGCAGCCGCCCTAGTCGTCGGATCGACTCCCGGCCTGGCGAAGGCGGAAAGTTTCGATCTCGGTGTC
>JAZKJB010000411.1:5510-6915 GCA_040384505.1 Bdellovibrionota bacterium
CTCCGGCAATACGACCGGGCTACGCTCGACGAACGATCTCGGTGTCGAGAGCGAAGCCGCTTTCGTCGACTCCGAGAGTGCCATCGCCGAAGCTGAAGACTCGCGCCGCCGAGCTCTCGAAGAGCGTGAGCAGCTCCGCCAAGCCAAGAAAGTCGCCGCACGCGAAGCCGCAAAAGCTCGCGTACAAGAAGAAGGCGCAAAGAAGAAGATCGCCAAGTGGATGGAGCAAGAGAAAGTCCATCACGGTGAGCGCGTCGTCGCGGAGAAACGCACGGAGAAAGCGCGTGAGCACATGCGCAAGCTTCAGATGCAGCTCGACGCCAAAGAAGCGGAGCTGAAGGCGATCCAAGAAGTCGTCGAGCAGCAGGTCGCCGAGCGCGACCGTGTCGAAACGGCCGTCGAGCAATCGCAAGACCGCATCGTGAAGATCGAAGCGAAGATCCGCGAAGAGATGAAACGCAAAGCGGCGGTCGAAGCTCAGACGCAGGTTTCTCGCGAGAAGCTCAAGATGAACCGCGAACGCGTTCGCGACCTCGCGCGCCGCTCGCCGTCGTCGGTTCGCCAGCGCCCGGCGACCGCGGCATCGGTTGCGCCGACCGTTCAGTAATCGCTGCCCCGAAGGTTCGGTAAATCGAAATTCGCCTTTCTCATTCGCACGCGAGTCGGATAAAACACCAAGGTGTCCGACTCGCGTTCTTACTTCGAAATCATCGAGAGACTCGAAACGCTGCGCGATGAGCCCGCAAGGGTCCATCGCGTCGCGCGTTTCAACGAAGCGTTCGCCCGTCTGAACCGCGAGCGTGGGCTCGCGATCCAACCCGAGCGTGTCGTCCTCGTGGCGGGCACGAACGGCAAGGGCACGGTCTCCAAGACGCTCGAGACGCTTTTGCGTCAGCCGGGGCGCTCGATCGGTCTCTTCACCTCGCCTCATATGACCGAGACCACCGAACGCATCCACTCCGATGGGCGCGACCTCACGCGCGACGAGTTCGTGAGCTGCTTCCGGACGGTGGAGCCGTACTCGGAAGGCTTGAGTCATTTCGAGCTCCTGACGTTGATGATGGCGGAAGCGTTCTTCGGCGGTCGTTTGCGGCGGGCCGTCGATTTCGCGATCATCGAAGTCGGAGTCGGCGGACGACTCGATCCCACGCGCTCGGTTCCGCACGGCGTTTCCGTGATCACGAAGATCGGCCTCGATCACGAGGAGCTTCTCGGTGGTTCGCTCGACGCGATCGCGCGAGAAAAATTCGCGATCGTCGATCTGGCGAATTTCGTTATCGTCGCGCCACTCTCCGATGAGATCCGAGGCGCGTTCGAAGAGCGTCGCCGAGAAACTTCCGCGATTTATACCGAAGTTCCGAACGCGCGACATTCGGTCGAGCGTTCGGGCCGGGCACCGACGTGG
>JAZKJB010000412.1:0-6609 GCA_040384505.1 Bdellovibrionota bacterium
CCGAGCTGGGCGCCATGATGATGCGCGAGGCGGCCGGCCAGCTGTCGGTCTGGCGCAAGCGCCACCGCGCCGCGGGCGAGCTGACGGTGGCCGTGAACCTCTCCACCGGCGAACTCGAGCGGCCCGACCCGCGCGATCGTCTATTTGAAATCGACCGACGTGAACGACGTCGTCGCCTTCCAGGACTTCAGCGACGAGCTGTGCAAAGACGGGAGCTGTCACGTGACGGGCGATTTGATCGCGTTCGCCGATTTCACTCGGCGAGTGCTTCGCACGCTCTACGAAAGCTTGTTCGCGAGCCTCGTGCTCGTCGCGCTCGTGATCGCGTTCCTCACCGGGTGGCGACGCCGAGCGCTCTTCATTCCTTTGATCGCGTCGTCCTTTTGGGGACCCGCGATCATCATGATCGCGATCGCGGTCTTCGACATTCAAGTGAACATGGTCACCGTCGTCGTGATTTCGATGCTCGTGGGGCTCACGGGAGACAACGCGATCTTGTTTCTGCTCAGCTCACGCCGGGACGATCTCACCGATGGAATCGAACGTCGGGGCCAAGGCTCGATCCAATGCAACCTGTTGATGGCTCTTTCCTGTTTGATCCTGCTTTTGTCGTACTTCCAGCCGCCCCGGACGCTGGGCGTGCTGCTCGCAGCGGGCTTGATCGCGGCGCTCTTCGGGGACGTTTGGATTTTGAAGGGACTGCTCGCGAAACGCGAGAACCGTTAGAGCACCGGGCGGCGAGCGAAAATCCTGAGACCTGCCGCGAGAGCCAACATCGCGAAGCCGACTCCGGCGATGTCGCGAGATTGCGGAAGTCCCGAGCCGACGCCGACCAAGATCACGCCGAGCATGATGATGAAGCTGTTGAAAGACGGCAGCGGAATCGACCAACGGGTTTTCATTTCATCGGTGCTGCCGGTTTCGAATTTCGCAGAAGCGAGCCCGATGATTCGCTTCCGCATCGCGCGGGCGATTTCTTCTTCGGGTGCCCCGGCCAAGACGCGAGCGTATTTCTGTGAGGCGAACGCGAGGCAGCTCGCATCGTAACAAGCGCGGATGAAAGCTTCGTGACGAGTCATATTCCGGTAGTCCGCGGCCACTTCATCCCAAAGCGTTACGAGCTCGAGTTTTCCGGCCATCTCGATTTCGACGACGACTTTGGCTTCCTCGCCCGGACGAAATCTCGAAATGAGGATCCCGCAAGAGGTGCACTCGCTGGCTCTCGCGTCGTTGCGGCTCCCGCACTTCGGGCACGGGCGCGTCGCCGCCATCGGAACGGGTTCGAAGGCTTTTCTGGTGGTGGGCGCGGTGGGCGCGGGCCCGAGTGGGGTCTCCGTGATGGCGACGGTTTCGAGCATCGTTCCGCTCGGCAATTCGTGAGCGAGGAATGCCGTCTGGCACGCGACGCATTCGAAACGAGGATTTTCGACGCCTAAAATCAAATGGGATTCGACGGAGTAGAGTTTGCGACACCCAGGACACCGCATGCGATAGGCGGTGACGGACGGTTCGGGTTGGAGGTTGAACGAAGCATCCTGCTCGTTAAAATCCTGCATCTCTCGATTCCTTCGGTGTACGCTTTCGTGCATATGCGTTCGAAACTCTTCGTCTATCGCCTTCCGATCCTATCAGGGATTCTCATCGGGACAAGCTATATTCCCTTTTGGCCATGGGCCTTGTTCTTCGGTCTCGTGCCGCTTTTCCTTTTTTGGAAAAACGCGGAGTCTCCGAAGCAAGCGTTCATCGGCGGGTGGATCACTCAATTCATACTCAACTTGATCGGTTTTCATTGGATCGCGTACACGGCGATCGAATTCGGCAACTTCCATCCCGTGCTGGGAGTTCTAGCCCTCCTCGCGTTCGCCGCGATCGCACATCTACAGTTCGCAGCCGGCGGTGCGCTCGGTCTCTGGCTCGTCCGTAAACTGAAAATCCGTCGCGAGTGGACGATGGGTCTTTGCGCCCTCATGCTCGCGATCTGCTGGCATGAGTTTCCGATGATCTTCCCATGGCACATGGGTTATCCGTGGCTGTGGGCGAAATTTCCCGGCGCTCAATTCGCCGACGTCATCGGTTTCGACGGGTTGAACTTGTTCACGATCCTCGTCAATTTCTGCGTCGCCCAAGCGATCGCGATCGGGTTTTTCGCCGGCGCAAGAAAGCGCCCTGCACTCGGTTGGATCGGTGCCGCCGTCTCGATCGTCGCGATATTGAATCTTCTCGGCCTCGGGCGCGCGGAAAAATGGCGCGAGACCGACGCGGAGATGAAGATCCTCACGGTCCAAGGCAATATCGGAAACTACGACAAGCACATGGTGGAGCACGGTCGACAATTTCGCGATCCCGTCGTCGCGAAGTTCATCGATCTCACGGTCCTCGGTCTCGCGAAACATCCCGAAGCCGATGCGATCATGTGGCCCGAGACCGCCTTTCCCGACGTGATGGACGTGCCTTTCCAGAGCGACACGAATGCGACGAAGGTTCGCAACCTCATTCGCGAAAGTCAGAAGCCTCTTCTGACGGGCGCTTACTCCTTCGACAAAGCGAAAGACGAAACGTACAACGGCTTCTTCATCTTCGACAAAGATGGCATCTCGCAGGAGTTGCCGTACCACAAGACGATCCTTCTCGTGTTCGGTGAGACGTTTCCGTTCTCCGAGTACATTCCGTACATGGGCAAGCTCTTCCCGAATCAAGGTTCGTTCGGTCGCGGCTCGGGGCCGACCGTGATGAACGCGACGATCGCAGGCCGAACCGTCCGCTTCGGGACACAGATTTGCTATGAAGGTCTTTACCCCTGGTTCTCGCAAGAGCTCGCCGAAAAAGGGGCGCAAGTTTTTTCGAACGTCACGAACGACTCGTGGTTCGGACGGGACTTCGAGCCCTATCAGCATCTTTACATGACGTTCGCTCGCTCGATCGAGTTCCGCCGCCCGTTGATTCGAGCGACCAACACCGGGATCACGACCGGGATGCTCGCGACGGGCGAGATCCTCGAGTTTTCACCGATTCGCACGGAATGGACGGGAGTTTTTCGGATTCCCTACAAGATCGATCCACCGCAAACGACCTACCAAAAATTTTGCGGGGCTTGGCGTTGGGTTCTGGCGCTCGGCCTCGTTCTCTTGTTAGCCTTCGGTCGACGGAAGCTAGCAGGAGACGAGACGTCGGATGCGTGACGATTTAAACCAGCTCGATTGGCGAGAGATCCTCGAAAAGCTGCAGAGCCTCGCGACGAGTGAGCCGGCTCGTGCTCGCTTGCGCGAAACGCAGCCGCTCTCGTCGGCCGTCGAGGCGTTGAAAAGTTTCCGCGCGATCGAAGAAGCTCAGTCGGTCCTCGCGCACGGCGAGCGTCCTTTCATGGAAAGTCTCGATCTCTACTCCACGTGGTATCAGCGCTTGAAGCGCGAAGCCGTGCTCACGACGCTCGAACTTCGAGACTGCCGCCGTTTCTGTATCGAGACCGTGGCGCTGAATGAAGTTTTGAGGCCCCTCGGCGGAACTTGGGTCGCCGGACTCAAGAATCGCTTGATGGATGCCGGCGGACCGCTTTCGGCGATCGATCAGATCATGACTCCCTCGGGAGAGATCCGAAACGATGCGAGCGAGCGCCTGTACAATCTCTACAAAGAGAAACAAAACCAGACTCGCCTCTTGCAGACCACTCTCGATCGGCTGACCAAGCAGCACGAAATGGAGACGATCGTCCAAGAGAAGTACGTCACGAACCGCGAGGGTCGCTGGGTGATCCCGGTGAAATCGGGAATGCAGCATGCGTTTCCCGGAATCATCCACGCTTCGAGCCAATCGAAGCAGACGGTTTTCATGGAACCGGAAGAAGTCATCCCGCTCAACAATCGTCTGCGACAGATCGAAGTCGAGATCGAAGACGAAATCGAGCGGATCCTCACGCAGCTTTCGTATTACCTTCGAACGCAGCTCACCGACTTCCAGATGTCCAACGAGGTTCTTCTCGAGGCCGATCTCCGTTTCGCGCAAGCGAAGCTCGGCGAGATCTTGCATGGGCAGGCTCTGACCTTCGATGAAAAGCGCTTCGAGCTCATCGACGTTCGACATCCCCTGCTCGTCTTGAAGAACGAGCCGGTGATCCCGAACACGGTCAAGCTCGGTGGCGATCAGCGCATCTTGCTACTCTCCGGCCCGAACGCGGGTGGAAAAACCGTTCTTCTGAAAAGCGTCGGTCTCGCCTCGCAAATGGCTCGCTGTGGACTCCTCGTTTGTGCAGACCAAGCGTCGAAGATTCCATTCTTCCGCACGGTCGGCGTTTCGGTCGGCGACGCCCAAAGCGTCGACATGGCACTTTCGACTTTCGCAGCCCACGTGAAGAAACTCGACGAAGCCGCGAAGCTCGAAGGAACCGACAAGCTTTTGTTGATCGACGAAATCTGCGGTTCGACGGATCCCGAGGAAGGCTCGGCACTCGCGCGCAGCTTCATCGAGACCTTTGCCAAGCACGGTGTCTTCGGCGTCATCACGAGCCACTTGAGCCCGCTCAAGACGGGATGGGGCGATCAGTCCGGCGTGATCAACGGAAGCCTCGAGTACAACAGCCAATCCGGAACTCCGACTTATCAATTCTTCATGGGTGTCCCGGGCCAATCCCTCGCGATCCAAACCGCCCGACGAGTCGGCGTCTCACCGGCGGTCATCGAGCGCGCGATCAACCACCTCACGCCTGAAACGAAAGCGCAGCACCAACATCTCGCCGAGATCGAGAAGATGAAGGAGGAGCTCAACGAGCTTCGCCGCAATCTCTTCGAAGAGTTGAAGCAGGCGAAAGACAACAAACGCCGTTACATGGAGATGGTCACGCTCTTCAAGAAAGACCGCGATCTCTTCATGGACCGCGCGGTGAAGAAGGCCGAAAAGAAAATCGACGACATGATCGATCAAGCGGCCGTGAGCGACATCTTCAAACGCCACGAGAAACTCCACCAGATCAAACACGATCTGCCGGAAGTCGTGAAAGCGTCGACGATCACGACGGCGAAACGACCGAAGCTCGAAAGCGCGGAAGATTTCGAAAAAATCTATCCGCCCGGATCCATCGTCTTCATCCCGACCGTCGGGCAAGAAGGCGTCGTCCAAGGCAAAGCCAACGGAAAGGGCGAGATTCCAGTTCTCTCGAACTCGATGCGCTTGTTCGTGAACTGGCAGCAATTGAAAGCGCCACAAAGTCTACAGAACCCGACCCAGAACATCGTGCGCCGCTCTGGCGCCGTGCAAGTCACCCTCGTCGACAACGAACGAGTCATCGACGTTCGCGGGAAGAGCGCGGAAGACGCGATCGGTTTGTTGGAAACACAACTCGACGCTGCCGCACTCAACAACGAAGACCGGGTGAAAATCGTCCACGGCCACGGCACGGAAGTGCTGAAGCGAGCCGTGCGCGCGCATCTCTCTCGCAGCGTCTACGTGAAGAAGTGGAAAGCTGCGGGACCGGACACCGGCGGTGATGGCGTGACGTGGGCTGAGTTGAAGGACTGATCGGTCGGAGCTGTCGCGTATCGCTGCTCGGCGATCAGGCTCAGACTACGACCTGAAACTCCCCCGCACCCATTCCCCTCTTTCACATTCAAACTTGCTCCCCTGACCCCGGTCGATCCGCCTGGATGGCGGAGCGAAATTCGCTCTCATGGATGGACTGGCTGCGCGCGAGCAGGATGCGAGTGCGGAGAACTGGGTCGCGTGGGCGGAGAGAGATGTTCGGTGAGTTCAGGTCTTCGAGCGGAGCTTCTTCTGGAGTGGCAGAAATCTCTGTCATTGCGACGATCTGTTTTGGTGGCGATAGAGGTAGACGTTTCGCGAGGGGCGGGACTTGCTTGAAAGAGTATCGCGGTTTGACGATCGTCGTCGGTTGCTGCGATTCGGTTGAGTGAAGTCTAAGAATCACCCGCGACGTGGCGGGTGGATTTTCTAATTTTGCAAATCTGCTTTTGAGACCGATTGCCTTTTTGAGGGCGCGAAGAATTCGTCGCTCTCGACAATTTTTGTTTGACACTATTTTTTGATCTTTAATTCAGCCGCTGTGCTGTTTTCATTTCTTCGATAGATCCGGCCCCGATTTGTCACTTTGCTCTCCTGAGATGACCGATAAAAACGTATGAGAGCTATGCAGTCGCAGCTTTCAGAATGAGCTCGCACGCGAGCGAGAGACGCAAATTCGTCTCGCAAAAACCGGTGTTATGTTTCACTCCTAACGAAGGAGAAACGCCATGTCCCTCACTCACCTTCTTGACGATGTCGTCGACCAAAAACTATTGCAGCTCGTTCGAACTGAACGTGAGGTTCTCACCGATGTTCTCCAGCATCTTCAAGAGGTCGATCGCCGACGACTTTACTCCAAACATAAGTTCCCTTCCCTTTTCGGGTACGCCACCAAGCGTCTCGGGTATTCCGAAGATCAGGCCGGTCGTCGTATTAGCGCCATGCGCTTGTTGAAGGAATTGCCGGCAATCGAATCAAAGATCGAATCCGGCGCGCTCACACTTTCACACTTGGTTCGAGCTCAATCGATGTTCCGCCGGGAAAAGAAGGCCGATCGAAAGCGCACGTCCGTTCAAAAGATCGAGCTCCTCACGATGATCG
>JAZKJB010000413.1:0-280 GCA_040384505.1 Bdellovibrionota bacterium
ATCCAAAGCTCGAGGCGAAAAAATCCACGATCTCGAGCCCTATGCTGAGAATCTCGTTCGCGACCCCGCGCCCGTTCTTTCCTTATCGAGAGTTCGAATCGCGCAAGGGTGTCGCGGGGCGTGAGTTCAGTCTCTTCGTCATCGCGACGACGAAGATGATCGGCTCCTACGAAAGCATCAAGCCCTGGAAGACCTATCACGATCACTCGGCGTCGCTCTTCCGAAGACCCCTGAAGGCCACGAAAGTGAACGGCAACTACGAGTTCGGCCCGGTCGGACT
>JAZKJB010000413.1:290-13441 GCA_040384505.1 Bdellovibrionota bacterium
CTCGTCGTATCCCACTTCCGGAACAACGAAGAGCGCCGCCCTTACACGGAGGATCTCTACTTCGATCCTCGACTGAAATGAAAATTAAGCTTCGACGATCTCGCCGATGAGGTCGTAATCGAGGCTGTCAGTGATCCGGACGTTCACCATCTGACCGATCTCGGCCTGACCATCGTTGATCAAGACCACGCCATCGATGTCGGGTGCCTGCTGAGACATGCGACCCTGAAGCAGCAAATCCGTCTCTTCGCTGACGCCCTCGACGAGCACCTGGATCGTCTTACCGACGAACGAGCGGTGTTTCTCTCGCGAGATTTCCATCTGCATTTCCATCAGCTCGTCGTGACGGCGCTGTTTGGTTTCGTCGTCGATCTGATCCGGCATCTTGCCGCCGGCCGTATTGTCTTCGGGTGAGTAGATGAAGCAACCGACTCGGTCGAAGCGCTGTTCGCGGATGAACTCTTTCATCTCCTGGAACTGTTCTTCGGTTTCCCCTGGGAAGCCGACGATGAACTGCGTGCGAATCACCGCTTCCGGAATCTCCGTGCGGATTTTCACGAGCCGGTCTTCGATCTCGGCGCGAGTCATGTGTCGGTTCATGCGTTTCAACATCGCATCGTTGATGTGCTGAAGGGGCATGTCGAAATACTTCACCAAGTTGTCGCGAGTCTTGATGAGCTCGATCACTTCGTCGGTGATCCCGTCCGGATACAGATAGAGAACGCGGACCCAGTCGAGACCTTTGACGTCGGAGAGCGCCCGGAGAAGTGCGGCCGGCGCCGCGTTCGACGTCTGGTCTTTGCGGCGAAGGTCCCATCCATAGTCGGTGAAGTCGTGCGAGATGATGTTGAGCTCGCGAACGCCGCCAGCCGCGAGAAGCTTCGCTTCATCGACGATCGCGGGCATGCGGCGCGATTGAAGGTTGCCGCGAATCTTCGGAATCGCGCAGAACGCACAGCGCTTCATGCAGCCTTCCGAGATCTTGATGTACGCGCGGTAACCGGGCTGCGAGTTCACTCGCGGCGTGTCTTCTTCCTGGAGGTAGGTCGGCAAATTGAAGAACTTCTTCTGCTTGTCACCTTGCTCGTGCTTCTTCAAAATCGTCGCGATGTTCTGGAATTCGCCCGAGCCGATGAAGAGATCCGCTTCCGGCAAACCCTCGACGAGCTCGTCTTTGTAGCGCTGAGTGAGACAGCCCGCGACGACGAGTTGGCCGAGCTTTCCGGTTTTCTTCAGCTCCGACATTTCGAGGATCTTGTCGACGGACTCTTTTTTCGCGTCGTCGATGAAGCCGCAAGTGTTCACGACCACTGTGTCGGCCTCTTCGGCTGAATCCGTCACGCTGTAGCCTTGCTTGAGCAGATGGCCCAGCATGATCTCGCTATCGACCAAGTTCTTCGGGCAACCGAGGCTCACGAAGTGGACCTTCTTGCCCGCTCCTGCTTGCGACGCCTTGATGGCTTGATTGGTCGAGAGAATGTTCGGGGTCGTGATCTGACTCATGGGTCTACTTTCTGTCTCGGGAACTTAGGAACGCATGTTCGTGAATTGAAGGGGGACGCCGAACTTTTGGTTCTTGCAGTAAGCCATCGTTTCTTGGAGCTCGTCGATGCTCTTGGACGTCACGCGAATTTTCTCGTCCATGATTTGCGCCTGAACTTTGAGTTTCGAGTCTTTGATCGCTTTCACGATCTCTTTCGCTTTTTCTTTTTCGATCCCCTGTAGGATCTTGCCGACTTGCTTCAACATCATTCCGCCGATCGGCTCGGGCTTCTCGAACTTCACAGCGGTGAAGTCGACGCCGCGCTTGTGAAGGCGAGTCTGAAGGATGTCGCGAACCGCGTTGATCTTCATCTCGTCGTTGGACTTCAGCGTGATGACTTCTTTTTCCCAGATGATCTCGCTGTTGGTGCCCTTCAAGTCATAGCGCTGAGTGAGCTCTTTCTTCGCCGTGTTCACGGCGTTGTCGACTTCTTGCATGTCCAATTCGGAAACGATGTCGAGAGACGGCATGGATTCCCCTTTTAAAGCGTCATCACGTCCGCATTCGCGGGCGGAGTGTAGTCGAAGAGTTTAGGATCGGCCTTCTTGCCGAAAATCGTATCGCTGAATTCGAAAGCGGTTTCGTTGTCGCGCTCGTCCCAGTACTTGAGCTCGACGATTTGCTGACCGTCCTTCGAGACGCGAAGCTGCGCGCGTTTGAAGTCGGCCTGATCTTTCACCGGCGAGAGGAAGTAGTTCGCGTCGCCTTGCTCGGTCGTCTGGACCGCGGTCGCCTTGAAGCTCTTCGTGAAATCGCCAGCGCCGAGAAGTCCGGTGAGGGCCTGAGACTTCGCTTTCGTCGACGAGGTCTCGGCTTTGATCACTTGTACGACGGCATCTTTGAATTCAGGCGGAGGAAAAGTGACGGCCCAGAGATTCTTTTTGTTCACGACGAGCAACGTTTTCTCCGCGCCCTCGAGCTCGAGTCGCAGCTGTCCACTCGCGATCGTCATCTTGCCCGAGCTCTTTCGCTCTTCTCCGAGAAGGCCGAGCTTCAGCGTCTTCGCTACTTTCATCGAAACCGATTTCGAAGTTCGGTAACGCGACGTGAGTGACTTCAGTTTAGCTTCGTCGGATTTGTCCGCGGTTCGCATGCTCGGCATGGCCGAGTTGGCAGCACCAGATTGAACGGGCTTCGTCGCTTCCGTTTTCTTCGCGTCTGCAGCGGCGATTTTCACCGGTGCCGACGTTGGAGCGTGCGGGCCCGAAGCGAGTGCGCTCGCGATGACTAAATGAAGCAACGACGACATCGAAATACCAATCGGGCCGAGGGTTTGGAAAGTCGGCCGGAGCTTATCAAAGGGGCTATAGCGTCGCAAGACGGGGCCTGTTCACCATGGTCCAGACTTCAAAACCCTTCGGATCGCCGAGGGCCATGTAGGCCGCCATCGCCGTCGAACCCGTAGTGATGACGTCGTCGACGAAGAGGTGCGGGCCACCGTATGCGTTCTGACCCGTTTTACCAGGTGTTTTCAGCTGAAAACGGAGCTCGGCTCGCTCGGTGGCCGAGCGCGAACGCTGCAATCGGACCTGCTTCGGAGCCTTTTGTAATACGTCCACGATCGGCCTCTGGAGCCTCGTTCCCAGGGCTTCGCCCCACGCTTTCGCGTGATCGAAGGACGAGCCCGGCGCCGGAACCACGCAGTTCGCCGACATCGGCCCCAGGCGAGAGCGCTCGAAGCAAAACCATTCCGCGAGGCGATCGACGGCGCTAGGCGCCCAACCTCTCTTCAAGGAGTGAACGAGCGGCCTCAACGCGGCATCGGTCTCCGGCGTCCATGTGAAGAGAGAGTAAACGGGGAAGTTGTATCCCGCTTGCGCTAACCGACGACTTCCACCAGTCGTATTTTTGATCATCGCAAGCCGCTCCCAGCACGACTCGCAGACGACGTCGATCGGCGGGAGGACCGCTGCGCACATCGCACAGCTTCTGATCCAGCGGAGCGCCTGCGCAATTCTTTCGCGACGGCGCCAATCCGACGATCGGCCGACCGGAATCTTCGCCGCTTCTTCTTTTCGTTGGGATTCGATCATGAACGAGCGTCGAGCAAAGTCCGGGCTCAGTCGTTGTGATACGGGAGGTTCTTCCAAATCGCGAACGCGCGATACACCTGCTCGAGGACGACGGCCTGGGCGATATGGTGATTGAAAACGAGCGGCGACAGCGACCATGTCCAATCCGCGCGCGCGCGTAGGTCTTTCGAAAAACCGAACGCTCCGCCGATCACGATCACGACGCGCGGGCGGCCGCGCTCGAAGAGCTTCACGAGCTTCGCGCTGAATTTTCTCGAGTCGACGGATTCGCCGCGCTCGTCACAGAGAACGACGATGTCGTCTTTTTTAATGGTGCGAAGGATCGCATCCGACTCGTCGTCGAGTTTTTTCTCCGACGACGCGCGCGCTTGCTTGGAAGGCTTGAGCCTGACGATCTCGACGGGACAAAAGGGCTTCAGCTTCGCCTGGTAGGCCTCCGTCAGGGACGCGAGCCACTCTTCCTTGTGTCCGCCGACGAAGACGAAAGCGAGCTTCATGGTTTTATCTCTGGGCAGGCGCTGGCGTCGGATCTTTCAGACCGAGGTCGCGACCGTTCTTCCAGAGATCTTCGAGGCGGTACTCTTGGCGAACGAAGTCGTAGAAGACGTGAACGATGAGTGAGCCGTAATCGAGGAGGACCCAGCGTCCTTCGCCCGTACCTTCGACGCTCATGGGGAGAACGTTGTATTCTTCCTTCACGGCCTTCTGGACGGCTTCCGCGAGCGACGTCGCATGACGTGTGCTGGTACCCGATGCGATCAACGCATACTCGGTCGCAGCTTCGAGGCCCGTGAGATCGAAGCCGCGAACGTTGATCGCCTTACGCGCGAACAGGGCGTTTCCGCAGAAGCGAGTGAACTCTTCGAAGTTCCCGATCTTCGGTCCGATCGGAGCGAAGAGCTCCCGCTCGCGAAGATACTCTTCGACTACGATCGAAAGCTGAGCGTCGACGTTTCGACCCGTACGCAGGCGCTTGCGAACGTCGCTGGCCGAGATGTCCATGTCCTGGAGTCGAAGGAACTCGATCGAGCGACCCGAGTTCAACTGGATGAACTGACGATCGAAGGCCGCCACGAGCGGTTGAAGTCCCTTCGGGAGATCGCTTTCGGCGAACGGAAGATTGTGGCGCGGGCGCGTGACGACGACGAGGTTCGTGAGCGTGAGAAGCTTCTCGACGTCTTTCCACTTGTCGAAGTCGTCGAACTGATCGAGGCCGATGATCACGTAGAGATTCTCGGGCGGGATCGTCTTCGCGTATTCTTTCACCGTGTCGATCGTGTAGCTCGTGCCGCCGCGCTCGATCTCGAGATCGTCGACGACGACGAAGTCCGAGAACTCACGGAAGCCGACCTCGAGCATCTCGAGACGCTGCTTGTCGCTCGGCCCCTCGACGGCGGGCTTCAGCGGATTCTTCGCGGCCGGGATGACGGAGATGACGTCGAGGTTCATGCGCGAATGAGTCGTCGTGACGACGTTCATGTGAGCCATGTGCAACGGGTTGAAAGTCCCGCCGAAGATCCCGACTCGCATGTCCGAGGTGATTTCGGTTTTTTTCATTTCGAAACTTCCTTTCCGTCCATCGTGGCGAAAACGCGCCGACCGATTTCGTTCACGAGCTCACGCGTTCCGTGTTTCGTCGCGGCTGAAATCGCCCGCGCCTCGACACCTTCTCTGCGGAATTGCTCGACCAGCTCTTCGACTCGATCGGTGGAGATCGCGTCGATCTTGTTCAGAACCACGAGTTGCGAGCGAGAAGAAAGCGGACGGAAGTGTTCTTCTTCGATCTTCGCGCGATCGTATTCTTTCAGTTCCAAGAGGATGTCGCGGTAATCTTGAAGTGGTTCGCGACCGCCGAGTCCGCTCGCGTCCACCATGTGGACGAACAGATTCGTTCGCTCGATGTGACGAAGGAACTGCGTCCCGAGCCCCACACCTTTGTGCGCACCGGGAACGAGACCCGGAATGTCGGCGACGACGAAAGTACGATCGTCCCCGACTTCGACGACGCCGAGGTTCGGCGACAACGTCGTGAAGGGGTAATCGGCGATTTTCGGTTTCGCAGCCGAGATGGCGGAGATCAAAGTCGATTTGCCCGCATTCGGATAACCGATCACGCCGACGTCGGCGATCAGCTTCAGCTCGAGACGGATTTCACGTGCCTCGCCCATTTCGCCGGGTTGTGCGTGCTCGGGAGCTTGGTTGGTCGCCGTGCGGAAGAAGTGATTTCCTTTTCCGCCTCGTCCTCCCTTGAGGAAAACGAGATCGCCGGGCTCACTCAAGTCGAGAATGACTTGGCCGGTCTCGGCGTCTTTCACGATCGTGCCCGGAGGAACCGCGAGGATGAGATTTTTCCCGTCGGCACCCGTCATGTTTTTGCGGCTGCCGGCATCGCCGTTCGGCGCATTGAATTTGTGTTTGAAGCGGTACTTGAGGAGCGTGTTGAGCTGCGGGTTCACGCGGAAAATGACGTCGCCGCCTTTTCCACCGTCGCCGCCGTCGGGGCCGCCTCGCGGGGCCATGGACTCACTTCGGAACGAGACGAAGCCTGCGCCGCCTTTTCCGGATCGAACTGTAATGGAGACTTCGTCGACGAACTTCATGGTTTGGCTACTTGGTACCCTTTGGGTACAGGAATTCGAAGGAGCGGTCTCAGAGGTGTGGTGGGACAAAAAGAAAGACCGGCTTTGGTGAGCCGGCCTTCGTATTCGAATCGAAAGGTCGTATCGGGTTACGCGGACTTCTTCGCAGCAGCTGCGTAGACCGAAACTTTCGTGCGCGTTTTATCGAGGCGCTCGAATTTCACCTGGCCTTCGATGATCGAGTAGATCGTGAAATCGCGACCCATCTTCACGTTGTTGCCGAGATGGAACTTCGTTCCGCGTTGGCGGATGATGATCGTTCCAGCTTTTACGGCTTCGCCGCCGAAGCGTTTCACGCCGAGGCGTTTGCTCTGACTGTCGCGTCCGTTGCGTGTACTACCTGCGGCCTTCTTACTTGCCATGACCTACCCCTATACCTGACCGGATTATTTCGTTTTCTTGGCTGCTTTTTTCGGGGCCGCTTTTTTCGCGCCGCCCGCTTTCACAGTCTTCTTCGCGCCGGCTTTTTTCGCCGTCGCCTTCTTCTTCGGAGCCGCCGCTTTCGCGCCAGCGCCTTCGGCTTTAACTTTAGGAGCTTTCGCTGCCTTTGTCTCTTGGTCTTTCGCCGCGAAGTGTTCCTTGCGGGCCGCCGTTTTCACGGGGTCGATGACCTGAGCCTTTTTGTCGGTCTTGAAGCTCTGGCCTTCCGGAGTCGTGATCGACTGGATGAAGAGCTCGGTGAACAACTGGCGATGGCCCTGCATGCGGCGATAGCCCTGACGGCGTTTCTTCTTGAAGACGATGATCTTCGAAGCTTTCGCCTGACGGGTCACGACACACGTGACTTTCGCGTTCTGGACGAGCGGAGCACCGACGAAAGTTTTGTCGCCGCCGACCATCAGAACTTCAGCGAGATCGAACGTGTCGCCGAGATTTTTTTCGAGTTTCTCGACGCGGACGGTATCGCCAGCTTCGACTTTATATTGCTTACCGCCAGCGCGGATGATCGCGTACATGGGACCTCCAGAAACTATTCGCAGAAGGGGTAATGTGTGCCACGCGGCGCAACCGACTGTCAATGATTTCAGCAAGTTGGTTTCGGTGAATTCGGTTCGGCCTGCACGCTCGGCTCCGAAGCGGATGAGTTCCGTCGCTGCTCGGAAATAGCTTTCGCTTTCCGGGGGCTTAGGGGCCCTGCGGTAACGATCCTCGGCGCCCTCGTTGGTACAAATTCAGGATCGCGCCCCTAGCGTCGGCGCGGGACCCCGACTCGTTCGAGTAGGCTCGTGAACTCTTCCGGAACGCCCCTTGAAGTGATTCGGGTCGAAAGAAGGATCTCCCATGAAAACACTCGTTCTCACGCTTCTCGTTTCGATCGCGCTCTCCCCCGCCGCCAAGGCCGGCACACAGTCGACGAACGTGACGTCGGAAGCGCTCTACCGCGCACTTTACGGGATGATGTTGAATGGCAGCTCCGCAGTGAAGTCGAAGGCCGCGTTCAAGGGCGATCTCTATGTCGTCACTTTGACGGTTGCGGACGGCGCGAACACGATCACTTGCACTCACGAGCTCACGCCGACGGAAGATTCGTCTTGGTTCGACTGCAAGACGACCGACGACCTCGAGAAGCCCGCTCGTCAGTGAGTGTAGATCTCGTAGCGTTCGCGGTGATAACCCGGCTCTAGTTTCAAGACGACGTTGCGCCCGATGCGACGTTCGATGTCTTCCAACATTTCCGTTTCTTCTTCGTAAATATAATCGCCGACGTCGCTGTGGCAGTGCACGACGGACGTCGCACGTGGGTTCGCGAGTCGCCCCTCGCGCTCGAGATCGCGGAAAATTTCGTGGGCGACGGTCGCCTTTTGTTTTATGTAGCCGCGGCCTTCGCAGTACGTGCACGGCTCGCACAGCGTTTTCACGAGGCTCGGGCGAATGCGCTTGCGGGTCATTTCGACCAGCCCCAAGTTCGACATCGAGATGACGGCGGTGCGTGCGCGGTCCTTCGCGAGGTCTTCTCGCATCGACGAGAGCACTTTTTCGCGATGGGTTTCTTTCTCCATGTCGATGAAATCCACGATGATGATGCCGCCGCAGTTTCGCACGCGGAGCTGATGCGCGATTTCGCGGACGGCCTCGAGATTCGTCTTCAAGATCGTGTCTTCGAAATCCTTTTTGCCTACGTAGCGGCCGGTGTTCACGTCGATCACGACGAGAGCTTCGGCTTCGTCGATGACGATGTAGCCGCCCGACTTCAGCCAGATTTTTCTTTCCATCGAGCGCGAGATCTCGATGTCGATTTCGTACTGATCGAAGAGCGGACGTTCGCCCGAATAGAGCGAGACCTTGTTTTTGAACTTCGGCATGAACTGCGAAATGAACGCGCCGACTCGCTTGAAAGATTCTTCGCTGTCGGTGATCACGCGGTCGACGTCTTCGTTCAAGAGGTCTCGAAGAGCGCGCAGCTCGACGTCGAGCTCGGCGTGCACCAAGCCCGGCTTCGTTCGCTTCTCGTAGTTGCGTTGAACTTCCTGCCAGAGACGATGGAGATATTCGACGTCCGTGCGGAGACTCGATTCCGTCGCGCCCTCACCGGCGGTCCTGACGATCACGCCGCCTTTGAGCTCGAGGCTCGCGATGATTCCGCGAAGTCGTTCGCGCTCGGCCGGGTCTTCGATTCTTCGCGAGACGCCGAGGTGGCTGAGCGTCGGCATGAAGACGACGTTTCGGCCGGGAAGAGAAATGTGCGTCGTGATTCGCGCGCCCTTGGAGCCGAGCGGATCTTTCGCGACCTGCACGAGGATCGACTGTCCCTCTGTGAGAAGTTCTTGGATCCTGGGCTTCGACGATTCGTCGGCCTCACCGGTTTCGATCGGCTCCGCGCTGTCGCGAGCGACCGGGGATTCGAAGAGCTCGCCGCTTTCGGCGTCCATGTCACCGCGGACGTCGCCCACGTAGAGAAACGCCGCGCGGTCGAGACCGATGTCGACGAACGCCGCCTGCATGCCCGGGAGGACCCGCATGACTTTCCCGCGGTGGACCGAGCCGACCAAAGTCGGGGAGGTTTTTCGTTCGATTTTGAGATCGCCGAGGACGCCGTTCTCCAGGTACGCGACCCTGGTCTCGCTGGGGCGAACGTTGATGAGGATCTCGGACGACATTCATGACCTCGGTCGGGCGTAAGGGCTCCGGATGACGGCGGAAAGACTCAATGTATCCAACGCTTCGGCCGATAAAAACAAGGATGAATTCACGGCAAGGACGGGGCGCTCATGGCTAAGATCGACGAGCTGTTCAAAATCATGGTGGATAAAGGCGCCTCCGACTTGCACTTGTCGGCTGGTTCCGGCCCCTTGATCCGTCACGACGGAGACATGAAATCGCTCGAGTTGGCCGAGCTTTCCAACGAAGACATCCAAAATCTCATTTTCGAAATTCTGAACGAGAAACAAAAACGCCTCTTCATCGAGAACTGGGAACTGGATTGCAGCTACTCGCTCGAAGGTGTGGGCCGTTTTCGTGTGAACGTGTTCATGCAGCGCAAGGGCATGGGCGCCGTCATGCGGGTCATCCCCACGAAGATCAAAACCGCCGAGCAGCTCGGTCTGCCGCCGGAAGTGATGCAAGTCATCGCGGCCCACAAAGGTCTCATCTGCGTGACGGGCCCGACGGGTTCCGGTAAGTCGACGACGCTCGCGGCCCTGATCGATCACATCAACCGCACGGAGAGCTGCCACATCCTCACGATCGAAGACCCGATCGAGTTCGTGCATCCGAACATCAAGTCGCTGATCAATCAGCGCGAGGTCGGTGGTCACACGAAATCGTTCGCGAACGCGCTGAAGGCGGCACTTCGCGAAGATCCGGACATCATTCTCGTCGGTGAGATGCGGGACCTCGAGACCATCCAGCTCGCGATGACCGCGGCCGAGACGGGTCACTTGGTCTTCGGCACGCTCCACACGAACAACGCGCACAAAACGGTCGATCGTATCATCGACGTCTTTCCGCAAGAGCAACAAGACCAAGTCCGCGTGATGCTCTCGGAGAGCTTGCGTGGCGTGATCGCGCAGGCCCTTCTCCCTAGAGCGGGCGGCGGACGAGTCGCGGCTCTCGAGATCCTGGTCGGAACGAAAGCCGTCGCGAACTTGATTCGCGAAGGCAAGACGTTCCAAATTCCGTCTGCGATGCAGACTGGAAAACGCGAAGGCATGATCACTTACGAAATGGCGATCGAGAAGCTCATCAAAGAGGGCAAGATCGAATCGAAAGTCGGCATGGAATTCCTCGGCAAGTCGGCCGAGCCGCCGAAAGAAATCGCCCCCCAGCCCGTACCGCAGCAAAACGCGGCACAACAGGCGATGGGTGCGTTCGCGAACAAGTTCAAGAAGACGAGCTGAGCCGCGGTAAGCGAGGCGGAAACGACCGCCTTTTCAGAATTCGAAATTGAGTCCGAGCATCGGTGGCGCCTGAGAGGGCGCCATTGCCATTTTGTTCGTGTGGGTCCAATCGGCGTCGGTTTCGGCGCTCGTCTGCCCGTAGAATTCGCTCGGTCCCGTGGCCGCTTTCGCGGTGACGTAGGCGGTTCCACCGATCACGCCGAGCGCGAAGCCGTAGGCGATGTTCACGAGCTTTTCTTGCGGGCGACCGTAGAAGCTGAGCGTGCTCAAACCGAGTACGGCTCCACCCAAACCGGCGAAGAGAATGGTCGCGAGTTGGCGGCGCGGACCGCCCGAAGGTTTCGCTCGTTGCTCGGGAGCGGTGCCTTGCGCGAAGGCCGTCGTCGACATCGAGAATGCGAGTCCGGCGATCAGGAAGATTCTAGTGATGGCTTTCAAGGTTTCCATGGTGCCTCCCCGTCTGAGTCCCGCTCGAAACTTTCGACGTTCGCGAGAAGTTCGCTCGCTTCGTCGATCTCCGTGATCGCGACGTCGGTGACCTTCGCGAGCATCGGTCCTTTCGCGATCAGGATTTCGAATTCGCGGATCTTCTCCGCGCTTCCGATCGCGATCGCTTCGACTCGTCCATCGCGCAGGTTGCGGACTCGGCCTTCGAGTCCGAGGGCCGCGCCTTTTCTTTCGGTGAACGCGCGGAACCCTACGCCCTGCACCCGTCCCGAGACCAAGTAGTGTCGACGAGTCATCTCTCGACATTGGTGCGGTGGGTTGTTAATTTCAACTCTTTTTCCGTACCCTCCCGGGGAGGAGCTTATGCAGGGCGCAAGAACCTCGATGATCGCACAACCGTCCGATCTCGCTCCCTTCATCGATCACACGCTCTTGAAACCCGAGGCGAGTGAAGCCGACATCGTCAAACTCTGCGACGAGGCGATTCGTCATCGCTTCAAAGCCGTTTGCGTGAATCCGATCCACGTCAGAACCTGTGTCGAACGCCTTTCGGGTTCGAGCGTCGCGACTGCCTGTGTAGTCGGCTTTCCACTCGGTGCGAGCTTGGCGACCGTAAAAGCAAAAGAGACCGAGAACGCGGTTCGCGATGGCGCCTCCGAAATCGACATGGTCGTGCGGATCGATCTCGCTCGCGCGGCCCGATGGAACGAAGTCGAAGCGGACATCGCGGCCGTCGTCGCCGCCGCTTCGGGTGCGGCCGTGAAAGTGATTCTCGAAACCGGAATCTTGAGCGCCGAACAAATCACCGGCGCCTGCCAGGCGGCGGAGCGCGCGGGTGCGGCGTTCGTGAAAACCGCGACGGGGTTCCTCGGCCGCGGTGCAAGCGTCGAAGACATCGAGCTGATGAAGAAAAGCACCTCTCCGCGCATGCAGATCAAGGCGAGCGGCGGAGTGAAGACGTTCGAACAAGCCAAATCGTTGATCGAAGCAGGCGCCACGCGAATCGGCACGAGCAGCGGTGTCGCGCTCGTCACGGGCGCCGCCGCCGGCGCAGGATACTGAGATGTTGTTGCCGGCAGAACTGATCAAGAAAAAACGAAGCGGTGGAACTCACACTCGCGAAGAGCTGAAGTTCATCGTCGACTCTTTCGTCAGCGGGACGATGCCCGAGTATCAGATGTCCGCTTGGATGATGGCGGTTTACTTCAAGGGCATGACGCCGGAAGAAACGGCCGAGTACACCGAGGTGATGTTGCACTCGGGCCGGGTCCTCGATTTCTCGCGACTCGGCATCGCCGTCGACAAACACTCGACCGGCGGTGTCGGCGACAAAACGAGCATGATCCTCGCTCCGATCGTCGCGGCGGCCGGAGTTCCCGTGCCGATGATCGCGGGCCGTGGCCTCGGACACACCGGTGGAACCCTCGACAAACTCGAATCGATTCCCGGTTTTCGAATCGGGCTCTCGCTCGACGAGTTCGAAAGACAAATCGAAAAAATCGGCGTCGCGATCATCGGTCAAACCGGCGAAATCTGTCCCGCCGACAAAAAGATCTATGCGCTTCGCGACGTCACGGCCACCGTCGAATCTTATCCGCTCATCTGCGGCAGCATCATGTCGAAAAAGATCGCCGAGGGGATCGGCGCCCTCGTGCTCGACGTGAAGTTCGGTTCGGGTGCGTTCATGAAAACTCTCGAAGAGGCCGACGAGCTCGCCGAGAAGTTGATCGAGATCGGTGCGGCCCACGGGAAAAAAGTAGCCGCGCTCCTCACGTCGATGGACGAGCCGCTCGGTCGCTTCGTAGGGAACTCCCTCGAAATCGCCGAATGTCTGGCGATCCTTCGAAACGAAGGCTTTGGCGGCTACTCTTACGAAGCGTTTCACGACACTCGTGAGCTCACGCTCGACCTCGCAGGCCACATGATTTGGCTCGGCGGAAAGGCGGGCTCGGCCGAACAAGGTGTTTCGATCGCCCGATCGCTGCTCTCGTCCGGCGCGGCGGAAGAGAAATTCGAGATCATGTGCCGAGCTCAGGGTGGCCGGCTCGACGAACTCCCGTTCGCGAAGAACCGCGCGAGCGTGCTCGCGCCGAGCGATGGTTTCGTCTCGGGTTTCCACACGGAGAACGTCGGGTATGCCGCTCTCGCCCTA
>JAZKJB010000414.1:0-4553 GCA_040384505.1 Bdellovibrionota bacterium
ACGCGGATCACCGCGCCGTGACGCGGATCGAGTGCGCCACCGACGAGAAATCCGTCCACGTCGGTTTGCCGCGCGATCTCGGCCGAGTTCTCCGGCTTCACGCTTCCTCCGTAGAGAATCGGCGTGGCGTCGGCGAGCGCCGAACCACCGATCGACACCAGAGCTTTTCGCAAGACCGAGTGTGCTTCGCCCGCTTGCTCTGGCGAAGCGACTTTCCCGGTCCCGATGGCCCACACGGGTTCGTACGCGACGATCACCCGTTTCGTCGTATCGCGATCTTGAAGTCCGGCCCTGAGTTGGCGGACGATGACTTCGTTCGTTTGGTTCGCTTCACGTTCTTGGAGCGACTCGCCCACGCAAAGCATCGGCGTGATGCCGACCGCATGGAGGGCTTTCACCTTTTTCGCCGTTTCGGCATCGGTTTCGTGGAAGATCGCGCGGCGTTCGCTATGACCGACGAGAGTGTACGGCGTCGCGAGCTCGGCGAGAACCTGCGGAGAATTTTCGCCGGTGAACGCGCCTTTCATTTCATGATGGCAGTTCTGAGCTCCCCACCCGACGTTCGTTCCGCGCAAAGCTTCGTGCGTGACCCAGAGATCGATCGCGGGAACGAAGAAGATCGCCTTACGGTGCTTCGAATCCTTGCAGACACCGCTCGCCTCGAGCTTCGGCAAAAACGTTTTGAAGAACGCGATCGCTTCAGCGGGTGACTTGTTCATTTTCCAGTTGGCGGCCAATACGAAAGGTCTCAAAATCGCGAACCTCACAAAAATCGTTTAGGGATCACAACGTCGGCTGAACACCGGGACGCATGTTACGGAGAACTTCGAGACCCGGAAGCTTGTCGCCTTGCAAGTACTCGAGGCTCGCACCCCCGCCCGTCGAGATGTGAGTCATCTGACCCGCGTAACCCGACTGCTCGGCCGCCGCAGCAGAATCCCCGCCTCCCACGATCGTCATCGCTTCGGTGAGCTGCGAAAGCGTTTCCGCGACGCCGAAGGTGCCTTTCGCGAATTCCGGTCTCTCGAATACGCCCATCGGTCCGTTCCAGAAAACCGTCTTCGCTTTGCCGAGCTCTTTTCTGTAAAGCTCGCGAGTCTTCGGTCCGATGTCGAGCCCCATGTAGCCATCGGGAATCGCGGGCCCGTCGGTCGTCTTGATTTCGCTTGGTGCGAGGAAGTCGTTCGCGATCACGTGATCGATCGGGAGGAGCATTCGCTTCGACCGCGCTTCGATCCGTTCCATCATCTCGCGCGCGAAAGAGACTTTGTCTTTCTCGAGGCGCGACTTTCCGATGCCGAGTCCCTTCGCGTGAAGGAACGTATAGGCCATCGCGCCGCCGACCAAGAAAACGTCGACCTTGTCGATCAGCTTCTCGATCACCGGGATTTTGTCCGAGACCTTAGCGCCACCGAGGATGGTGACATACGGAGTCTTCGGCTCGTGCATGAGTGCATCGAGCATTTCGATTTCGCGCTTAATCAGATAGCCGATGCCTTTTTTCTCGATGGCTTGCGGAAGCGCCTCGATCGAAGCATGGGCGCGGTGACAAGCGCCGAAGGCATCGTCGATGTAGACGTCGGTGTAAGCCGCCATCGAAAGAGCGAACTCGCGGGAGTTCTTCGTCTCCCCTTTTTCGAAACGCAAGTTCTCGAGGAGGATCAGCTGATTCGGGCGAAGCGACGGAAGCAAGCCTTTGGGCGCATCAGACGTCGGATCGTCGACCAAAATCACTTCGGCTTTCAAGAGCTCCCCGAGCCGAGTCCCGATCGGCTCCATCGAGAACTGCTTGTCCTCGCGGGATTCGGGTCGACCCAAGTGCGACGCCAGAATGATCTTCGCGCCTTTTTCCATCGCGTAGCGAATCGTCGGAAGTGCGGCGCGAATACGCGTATCGTCGGTGATGACTTGGTGGCCGTCTTTTTCTTCCAGCGGAACGTTGAAATCGACGCGGATGAAAACGCGTTTGTCCTTGAGCTCGAATTCTTCGATCAGTTTGATCCCGCGAAGACCCGGAGAAACGCCAGGAGAACCTGCTGTCGACATCTCAAAGGCCTTTTTGCGCCATGTACAGCGCGAGGTCGATCATGCGGTTCGAGAAACCGGTTTCGTTGTCGTACCAAGAGAAGACCTTCGCCATGTTCTTACCGGTGACCATCGTGCTTTCGAGATCGACGATCGAGCTGAACTTGTTGCCGTTGAAATCGACCGATACGAGCTCTTCACTCGTGCAATCGAGAACGCCTTTGAGAGCGCCCTTCGAAGCCGCGACCAACGCGTTGTTGATCGAGTCGATCGACATTTCCTTCGACGACATGAACGTGAGATCGACGAGAGAAACGTTCTGCGTGGGAACGCGGATCGACGTTCCGTCGAGTTTGCCTTCGAGCTCCGGCAACACGAGAGCGACGGCTTTAGCGGCACCGGTCGTCGTCGGGATCATCGACGTCGTCGCGGTCCTCGCACGGCGGAGATCGGAGTGAGGAGCATCGAGAACGCGCTGGTCGTTCGTGTACGAGTGGATCGTGGTCATGAGACCTTTTTCGATCCCGAACGTATCGTTCAAGACTTTCGCGACGGGCGCCAAGCAGTTCGTCGTACACGACGCGTTCGAGATCACGTGGTGCTTCGAGGGATCGTAGTTCAAGTGGTTGATGCCGTAGACGACGGTCATGTCGACGCCGGTCGCGGGAGCGGAAACCATCACGCGTTTCGCGCCGCCCTCGATGTGCTTCATGAACTCTTCCTTCTTCTTGAAGGCACCCGTGCACTCGAGAACGATGTCGCAGCCCCACTCTTTCCACGGAATTTTCGCCGGATCTTTTTCCGCCGCGAGCGGGATTCGTTTTCCGTTCACCGTGATCGACTTCTCGTCGTGCGAAACGTCGGCTTTGAAGATGCCGTGGGTGGAGTCGTATTTCAGGAGATGAGCCGCAGTCTTCGCGTCGCCGAGATTGTTGATACCGACGATTTCAAGTTTTTCGAAACCATCACGGAAAAGCACGCGACCGATACGACCGAAACCATTGATTCCGACTCTCACTTTAGCCACCGGCAGAACTCCTTTTTGGACAGGGGAAGAAACCCGGACTGTACGCTTTCGACGCCCCAGAGGGTAGCAGCTGGAATTTGGTTAAGGGCCGCGTCGAAGGGCAAATGCCTTCTTCGAGGTGCGTCACGATTCGGTGACGGCACTTTCACATGGCGAATAAATTTGTTCGCCAGTAGGTGAAACGGCCACCAAAAGTCCTCACATTCTCCGATTGGTGACGCGCCATGTACCAAAAAGGAAGATGGTACCTCAGGGCTGGAGCTTCGGGAACGTGCGGTGGGCGTTTTCGAGGGTGGCTGTCAGCAAGGCGTCTTCGGTGATGCCTTTGAGAGCACAGACGGCTTTTGCGGTGTGGACGACATAGGCCGGGACGTTCGAGCGTCCGCGCATGGGAACCGGCGACAAGAACGGCGCATCGGTTTCGACGTGGAGCCGGTCGAGAGGGACGAATTTCACGACTTCTCTCAGCGGCTCGGCGTTCTTGAACGTGATCACACCGCTGAATGAGATATCGAGACCGAGATCGAGCGCTTCTTTCGCGAGCCACTGCGTACCAGTGAAGCAATGAACGATGCCGCGGATGCGGCCGCCGAACTCCTTCAGGATCGCGATCGTGTCTTCCTCGGCGTCGCGCGTGTGGATCTCGATCGGCATCTTGAAGTCTTCCGCGACCTTCAGCTGTCGGCGAAACGCCTCCTGCTGCAGATCACGGGGCGAACTATCGTAGTAGTAATCGAGGCCGATCTCGCCGACCGCGACGACTTCTTTTCTCGCGACGTTCGCACGCAAGTAAGCGTCGAGCTCGTCGGTGTAGACCTTCCCCTCGTGCGGATGAAGCCCGAGCGTGCATGCGACTTCGGGATAGAATTTTTCGGCAAGTGCCAAGACGACAGGATGATCTGCCGGCTCGGTCCCGATCGTAATGAACCGAGTGACTCCTACGGCTCGAGCTTCGGCCATTGCCTGCTCGGGCGTCGTGTCTTTCAGGAAATTGAGATGCGTATGTACGTCGATCCAGCCCATGCGCTCGACTCTACCCCGAGCTTCAACCGCGCGCCATCTCGAGAGCGAAATTTTCGAGGATGAGACCGCGGTCGACATTGCCGGCGAGGTCGCGCTCGAAGTCGATCGACTTCTTCGAAAGGACTTCGAGTCGAGTCGGCGTGAGAGCCGAAATCGATTTCATAAGCTCGCTGCCGATGCGGTCGGCTTCGAGAGCGTCGACCCCCGCCTGCGTGCGAAGCGCGTCCCGAATCGTGCCCTGAATGAGGCTCGCGACGAAACCGTGAGTGGATCGATCCTTCATGAGGTCTTTGAGATTCGAAATTTCGACGCCGGGCAACCCGACGCCCCCGAGAGAGGCCGCCATGTAGGCGCGAGTCGCTTCCTCGATCTCCTGGAATTCGGCGCGATCTTCGAGCATCCGACGTGCGGTTTCGACCGAGCCGCGTGCGGATTTCAAAACCCACTCGTCGGCGTCTTTGCCCAAGATCGAGCGAAG
>JAZKJB010000415.1:0-21613 GCA_040384505.1 Bdellovibrionota bacterium
TCTTCCCGCGCAAATCGGCGAGTCGAACCGTCTGACCTTCCAATGTCGTGAACGCGAGATCGGGAACGCCTTCGGCTTCCATCTTATCGATGACCCGAAACTCCGAGGGCGACTGATTCGCCGGAAGCTTGCCCACGTTCACGCTGTACCACCAGAACAGCGCCGCGATCACTAAAAGCGCCGCGACGGCACCCTGTACGTATCTTTTCGTCATGGCTCTATTCGTATCATTCCTGGCGACTCGAACCAAGTAGCAGGCGCTGGCGCATCGGAGAGAGCACCGCTCGAGCCGTACGAGACTTACCTACAAAAACAAAAAGCCGAAGCACTGGGCTTCGGCTCTCGTTGCCAAACTGATCGCCGGCGAACCGGCGATTGATCAGAGGCGGTTGCGTTGTTCTTGGCGAGCGCGCGTCTGGAGCTTGCGAAGCTTTTTGCGTTTCGCATTCGCCGCGCGCGAAGCCGTCTTCTTCTGCTTCGACGCTTCTTTCACGTCGAGCTCGGCCTTCTCTTTCGGAGCGAAGTCCACGAACTCGATGAAAGCCATCTCGGCGCGATCGCCGGGACGCTGACCGAGCTTCAGGATCCGAGTGTAACCCCCGGGACGAGTCTTCATGCGCGGAGAAATCTCCGTCATGATCGTCTTCACGGTCGTTTCATTCGGATAACGAGACATCAGCAAGCGCTGAGCATGCAGCGTTTGGTCTTTCCCGAGCGTCACCGCTTTTTCGACGTGGCGGCGCAATTCTTTTGCTTTCGCCAATGTCGTCTTGATGCGGCCGTGCTCGACGAGCGAGTTCACGAGGCCACGAAGCAGGGCCTTCCGAGGTCCCGATTCCAATCCAAACGTCTGTACTTTTGCTCTGTGTCTCATAAATTCCTCTTAAATCTCTAGCCTAGTCGACTCACGCGTCTTTGCGCGGAGCCACTGCGTTCGGGTCCCATCCCGGGGGCGGCCAACCGTCGATTTTCATACCGAGGTTGAGACCCATCTCCGAGAGGATTTCTTTGATTTCGTTGAGCGACTTGCGACCGAAGTTCTTCGTCTTCAGCATCTCTGCTTCCGACTTCGCGACCAGCTCGCCGATGTAGCGAATGTTCGCGTTCTTCAAGCAGTTCGCCGAGCGCACCGACAACTCGAGATCGTCCACCGAGCGGAACAAGTTCTCGTTGAGCTGCGGCGACTTCGTCTCTTCCTGCTCTTCATCCGGCTCGATCGTTTCGTCGAACGTGAGGAAGATCTGGAGTTGTTCTTTGAGGATCTTCGAACCGAGAGAGATCGACTCTTCCGGCTTCAGCGAACCATCGGTCCACACTTCGATCGTCAATGCATCGTAATCGGTTTTCTGACCGACACGTGCCGAACCGACGTGGTAGTTCACGCGGCGGATCGGGCTGTAAAGCGCGTCCACGCCGATGTAACCGACGCCGAGATCGTTGACGACTTCGTCAGCTGCGACGAAACCGCGGCCGTAAGAAACGTGGAGTTCAGCATTGAACTTCGCGTTTCCGCCGAGAGTCGCGATGTGCTGATCGGGATTCAGGACTTCGATCTTGTCGTTGACCTGAATGTCGCGAGCAGTGACCACGCCGGGTCCGTTCTTCGCGATGCGAAGGACTTGAACGTCGGGCGAGTACTGTTTGAAGCGAATTTGTTTGAGGTTCAGGATGATGTCCGTGACGTCTTCCATCACGTCCGGGATCGTCGAGAACTCGTGGAGAACGCCGTCGAACTTCACCGAAGAAACGGCAGAGCCCATCATCGAGCTGAGGAGGATGCGGCGAAGAGAGTTACCGAGAGTCACACCGTAACCACGCTCGAGCGGGCGGATCATGAATCGGCCGTAATCGTCGCGCAGAGTATCGCGATCGACTTCGAAAGCTTTCGGCTTAATAAGATCGCGCCAGAATTTATAATAGTGCTCTTGCATGTTCTCTTCTCCCCAACCTTCAGTAGCTCTTCTGTTTTTAGGCCACACACCGAGAGAGTATTATCTCGATGTGCCCTCGACTCTCCCGTTCGCCCGTTCCAACACGAGCGAACCGAAACACCGCGTTAGCGATTAACGCGAGTAATATTCGACGATCATGTTTTCTTCGACGGGCAAGGTGACATTCTCGCGAGTAGGCATGTCTTTGACAACACCCTTGAACGCGCCGTGGTCAGCTTCAAGCCAGCCCGGGATTTCCCGTTTCTTCACCGACTCCACCGCTGCCATCACTTTCGTGATCGTGCGGCTCGATTCTTTCACCTCGACGACATCGCCCTTAGAGACGTTGTAGCTCGGGATATTGACTCGCTCGCCGTTGACCTTGAAGTGGTTGTGCTTCACGAGATGGCGCGCCTCGCGGCGGCTCGCAGCATAACCGAGCGAGTAAACGACGTTGTCGAGACGAGTCTCGAGGAGCTTCAAGAGCTCCGTACCCGTCACGCCTTTGCCGCGATCGGCAGCGTGGAAGTACTTACGGAATTGCTTCTCGTAGACGCCGTAGTAACGCTTCGTCTTCTGCTTCTCGCGAAGCTGAAGAGCGAATTCCGAGAACTTCAGGCGAGATTGGCCATGTTGTCCCGGGGGATACGGACGACGCTCGAACGAGCATTTATCCGTGAAGCAACGGTCCCCTTTGAGGAACAGCTTCATGTTTTCGCGACGGCACATTTTGCAGACACTGTTTGGGATGCAGCTCACTTCAATACTCCCTTAGATCCGACGACGCTTCGGAGGACGGCAACCGTTGTGGGGCATCGGAGTCGTATCGCGCATGGTAGCGACACGAATTCCGGCGAGCGCCAGCGAACGAATGGCAGGTTCACGGCCCGCACCGGGCCCTTTGAGGAAAACATCGACGGAGCGAAGACCTTGCTCCATGGCTTTCTTCGCAGCGTCTTCCGCTGCGACGGTCGCCGCGTAAGGCGTGCCTTTACGGCTTCCTTTGAAGCCGAGGTGGCCAGCCGACGACCACGAGATCACTTCGCCGATCGGATCGGTGAGCGTGATGATCGTGTTGCCGAATCCGGCTTGAACGAAGCATTTCCCGTGGGAAACGCTCTTTCTGACTTTTTTCTTCGCACCAGTTTTCTTACCAGCCATTTGCGAAAGGTCTCCTAGCCGACAGCGGCTACTTAGCTAATTAAACTGCTTTTTTCTTGTTCGCCACGGTCTTACGAGGACCTTTGCGCGTACGAGCATTCTGACGAGTGCTCTGTCCGCGAACCGGCAAACCTTTGCGATGGCGAAGACCGCGGTAGCAACCGAGATCCATCAACCGCTTGATCGCCATCCCGATATCACGGCGAAGATCACCTTCGACCTTGATGTGGGCTTCCATGTATTCACGAATTTTTGCGACTTGTGCGTCGGAGAGACCATCGGTGCGGAGATCCGCCGGAAGCGATGCGTACTCCATGATGTCGGCTGCAGTAGATTTGCCGATGCCATAGATGTACGTGAGGGCGATGACGACACGTTTGTTACGAGGAAGATCGACGCCGGCAATACGTGCCATGGATTATCCCTGCCTTTGCTTGTGCTTGGGGTTCTCGCAGATGATGCGAACGACGCCCTTGCGCTTGATCGTTTTGCACTTGTTGCAGATTTTCTTTACTGACGCTCTGACTTTCATTTTCTGCCTCTCGCTCCGAAACGGTAAAACACTGTAATCACAGCGCTTTCGCCGGACACGCGATGATCGAACCAACCGCCAAAAAGTTCTAAACGGTCGATCTTTCTATCATTCGCGTTATTTCTAGTCCAGCTCTTTAAACCCCAACCTTATTCAAACTCACTTCTCATCACTGCATTTGCGAGATCAGCCGACCGTAAACTTCTTCGGTCTCGCCGATCCCCTCGATCTCCGCCAGGCATCCTTGACCTGAGTAGAACGCTTTCACCGGCGAGGTACTCTTGTCGTACGCTTCGAGCCGGGTTCCGATCACATCCTCGTGATCGTCTTTTCGCTGAACCAATGCCCCACTACACACATCACAAACCCCATCCGTCTTCGGAGGCTTGGAATCCACGTGGTAGGTCGCCCCACACGATTGGCAGACTCGTCGTCCGGTCAACCGTCGGATCAGAGCTCGGCGCGGAACCTCGAGGAACAGCGCCTTTCCGATCGTCATCCCGTAACGCTTCAACAGCGTCTCGAGAGCTTGGGCCTGCGGAACCGTTCTCGGGAATCCATCCAGGATGAAGCTTTGATCCTTCAAACCCTTCAAGACTTCTTCGACGATCCCGATCATCACATCGTCCGGTACCAACTTCCCCGCATCGACGAGGGACTTGGCTTGCAACCCGAGCGGCGTCTGATTCTTCATCGCCGCACGGAGGAGATCACCGGTACTGATGTGCTTCATCCTCTTTCGCTCGACGAGCAGCGCGGACTGCGTGCCCTTGCCGGCTCCCGGAGGTCCAAAGAGGACGATGTTCAATATTGAACCCTCCGAGTGCCCCGGATCTTCACGCCGCGCATGAAACTCTCGTACTTCTGCGTGAGCATGTACGATTGGATCTGCTGAGTGGTGTTCAACGCCACGCCGACCAAGATCAGGACGCTCGTTCCACCGAAGTAGAACGGAGTATTCAATTTATCGATCAACAAGCTCGGAAGAACGCAGATCGCGACGAGATAAGTCGCGCCGCCGACGTTGATCCGATCCATGACTTTCTGGATGTACTCTTGCGTGCTCTTGCCCGCGCGAATACCGGGAATGAACTTCCCGCCCTTCTTCAGGTTCTCCGCGATCTCCGCCGGATTCATCACGATCTCCGTGTAGAAGAAGCAGAAGAACACGATCAGAGACGAGAACAACACGAGGTAGAGGCCACCGGTCGGAGACAAAGAGTCTTTCAACTGGTTCAACCAGGGCGCATTCACGAACGACGCGAGCGTCGCCGGGAATAGGAGCAACGAGCTCGCGAAGATCGGCGGGATGACTCCCGACAGATTGATCTTCAACGGCAAGTGACTCGCCTGTGCCGCACCCGGAACACGACCGCCTTTTTGCGAGAAGTGAATCGGGATTCGGCGCTGGCCGACCTCGAGGAAAATGATCGCGCCGATGACGACGACCATCAGAGCCACGAGACCGAGTGCGACGAGGAACTTCATTTCGCCGTTCGCGATCAAGGTCCCCATCGACATCGCACCGCTGGGGATACCAGCCGCGATACCCGCGAAGATGATCAACGAAGCGCCCTCACCGAGACCACGCTCCGTGATCTGCTCACCGAGCCACATGATGAAACACGTGCCTGCCGTGAGAGTGAGAACCGTCATGATTTTGAAAGGGATGAAGCCGACGATCGCGCTTTGCACCAGAGGACGGCCTTCGAAGCCTTCGTTCTGGAGCCACGAGCTGATCGCGAGGCCCTGGATCACCGCGAGCACGACCGTGCCGTAGCGCGTGTACTGCGTGATCTTCTTACGTCCGCTCTCACCTTCTTTTTTCAACTGCTCGAAGTACGGGATCACCGCCGTCAAGAGCTGGAAAATGATCGAGCTCGAGATGTAAGGCATGATTCCGAGCGCGAATACGCTGAACTGGTTCAGCGCGCCGCCCGTGAACGTGTTGAAGAGACCGAAGATGCCGCCTTGGTTCTGGAAGAACTTGAAGACGGTCGTGCCATCGACCCCGGGAGTCGGGATATGAACGCCGAACCGGTACACTGCCAGCATCAACAAGGTGAATACGATCCGCTTGCGCAGATCATTACTTTTGGCGAGTCCTTCGATGGCAGCCATTTAAGCGATGACCTCTGCTTTGCCGCCCGCTTTTTCAATCGCTTCTTTCGCTTTCGCGCTGAACTTGTGTGCGCGAACGGTGATGGCTTTTTTGATCTCGCCGTTACCGAGGATCTTCACGCGGCCGTACGAGAGCAGACCAGCTGCACCCAACGTTTCCGGAGTGATTTCCTTGCCGAGCTTTTCGAGCTGGCTGAGGTTGAAGATGTCGTAAGCCGTCTCGAACGCTTTGTTCGAGAAGCCGAACTTCGGAAGTCGGCGCATCATCGGCGTCTGTCCGCCTTCGAAGCCCCAACGAACGCGTCCGCCGGCGCGAGCTTTTTGACCTTTATGGCCTTTGCCCGCTGTTCCGCCGAGACCCGAACCGGTTCCGCGACCCACGCGCTTGCGGTAACCCGTAGCGCCCCATTTTGGTCTGAGTGATGCTAACAAACTCATTTATTACTCCGGCTTCACGTCGATGAGGTGTTGGATCTTCATGAGCTGACCGCGATTTGCCGGATTGTCCTTAACGACGACTTCCTGGCGAATTTTGCGGAGACCCACGCAACGCGCGGTCTCTTGCTGACTTATCGTGCAGCTGATCAGGCTTCTTCTCAATGTGACTCGAAATTGCTTTGCCATGTTCTATCTCTCTTACTTCGCCGGCTGCTGCGCGCGGAGTTGTTTGAGTCCGTCGAGAGTCGCGCGAACCGCGTTGTTCGCATTGCGAGTGCCGACGCACTTCGTGAGGATGTCTTTCACACCGACCGACTCGAGGACCGCGCGAACCGCGCCGCCCGCGATCACGCCGGGACCGGGAGATGCCGGGCGCATCACGACTTTCGCCGCACCGAAGGTGCCGACGACTTCGTGAGCGATCGTGCGTCCGTCGACGAGAGCGACTTTGCGGAAGCTCTTCTTCGCCGCGCGCGACGCTTTGCCGATGGCCTCGGGAACTTCGCCGGCTTTGCCGGTACCGAAACCGACATCGCCACCTTGGTTACCGACGACGACGAGTGCTGCGAACGAGAAGCGACGGCCGCCCTTGACGACTTTCGCAACGCGCTTGATCGCGACGACTCTCTCTTCGAACTCTGATGCTTGCTCTTTCTTTTCCACAAATTCTCCTAAATCAGAAGTTCAAGCCGGCTTCACGAGCGCCGTCTGCCAATGCTTTTACGCGACCATGGTACAAGTATCCGTTACGGTCGAAGACGACCGCAGTGATGTTCTTATCCTTAGCGCGCTTCGCGATCTCTTTGCCGATCGCGCTCGCGGTGTTCTTGTTCGCGTTCTTCAAGCCTTCCACATCCAGAGTCGACGCTTGAACGATCGTTTGAGCGTTGTCGTCGTTGATCAGCTGGGCATAGATGTGACGAGCGCTGCGGAAGACGCAAAGGCGCGGGCGTTCAGCAGTGCCTTTCACGCGGCGGCGGATGCGCGCCTTCTTCTTCATGCGCGAACGTTCTTTTACGGAGCTATGTTTGTTCGTAGTAAGTCTCATGGTTTTTCCCTTTAATAATTCGGCTTATTTACCAGCCGACTTACCCTCTTTACGACGCAGTTTTTCGTCCGTGTACTTCACGCCTTTGCCCAAGTACGGCTCGGGCGGGCGGAATCCGCGGACTTTCGCAGCGACTTGACCGACGAGCTCTTTCGAAGAGCCGGTGATCGTGATGTTCGTTTGCTTCTCGACCTTCACTTCGATGCCTTCCGGGATCGGGAAGTGAATGGGGTGCGAGTAACCGAGCGAGAGCTCGAGTTTCTTGCCCGAAACGTTCGCTCGGTAACCGACGCCGACGAGGTCCAAGGACTTCGTGAAACCCGTCGTGACGCCAGTGACGGCGTTCTGGACGAGGGCGCGGTAGAGACCGTGCAAAGCACGTGTCGCTTGGAGTTCGTCTTTACGAGAAAGAACGATCTGACCGTTCTCGAACTTGGCGACGATTTCGGGGCGCATGGCGACCTTTTGAGTGGCCTTCGCACCTTTCACGACGACTTCGTTCGCGGGCGTGATCGTAACTTGCACTTTGCTATCGACTACGACTGGAGATCTTCCGATACGTGACATCTCAATCAGCCTTTCTCAGTAGAGCGTGCAAAGGAGTTCGCCACCGAGACGTTTCTCGGTCGCATCTTTGCTGCTCATGATGCCCTTGCTCGTGCTGATCAGGGCCGTGCCGTAACCAGAGCGAACGTTGGGGATGTTGTCGCACGTGACGTACCAGCGACGGCCGGGACGGCTCGCGCGGCGAACGGACGTGATCGCGTGTTTTCCATCGTCGAGGTAAGCGAGGTAGATTCGCATCATGCCTTGCTTGCCGTCTTTCACGACTTTGAAATTCTTGATGTAACCGGCGTCACGCAAAGCGGTCGCGAGACCGACTCGAACGCTCGAGCTCGGAACGTCCACTTTCTCGTGCTTCGCCGCGCCTGCGTTTCTGAGACGCGTGAGGAATTCGCTGACTTTATCCATTCTCTCTCCACTGTTTTCTCCGTGGGCCCCTTTGGCTTCCGGAGTTCGCTGGGCAATGAAGCCCGCGCCAATTCAAAAATCAAAACCCTTACTTGCGGAAGGGCATTCCGAGCGCTTCGAGGAGGACGCGGGCATCGGTATCATTTTCTGCGGAAGTGCAGATCGTGATGTTCATGCCGCGGACCTTGTCGACGCGATCGTAGTTGATCTCGGGGAACACGATTTGTTCCTTGAGACCCAAGTTGTAGTTACCGCGACCGTCGAATCCCTTGGGCGGAAGCCCACGGAAGTCACGAACGCGCGGAAGCGCCAAGTTGTTCAAGCGATCCATGAACGCCCACATTCTCTCCCGGCGGAGAGTGACGCGCGCGCCGATCGGCATGTTTTCACGGAGCTTGAAGTTCGAGATGGCTTTCTTCGCCTTCGTGATCACGGCTTTTTGGCCGGTGATCGTCGTGAGCTCGTCCGCCGCCGTTTGCACGAGCTTCGGGTTCTGAGTCGCTTCGCTCAAACAGACGTTGATCACGATCTTCTGAAGACGCGGCACTTGCATCGCGCTTTCGACGCCGAGTTGCTTCTTCACCGCGGGACCGATTTCCTTCTCGTACTTCGTCTGGAGACGGTTCGGAGCCGAAGCTTTCGGTGCCTTCACGGGCGTTTCTGTTTTCTCTGCCTTCTCTTGCTTTGCCACGACTCTCATCTCCTCGTCCGCATACGGTTCTCGCCGATCGCGGGACGTTCAAAATTCTAAATCAAAAACTCACAGGACTTCGGGCGCCAGCGAAACGATCTTCACGAACTGTTTCGCGCGGAGCTCACGAGCGACCGGTCCGAAGATACGGGTGCCGATGGGCTCTTTGTTCGCGTTGATCAAGACCGCCGAGTTGTCGTCGAAACGGATGTACGATCCGTCGGGACGGCGAACTTTGTGGATCGTGCGAACGATGACGGCTTTCGCGGTGTCACCCTTCTTCACTTTCGCAGTCGGCATCGCTTCTTTGATCGAGACGACGATGATGTCGCCGACCGAAGCGTAGCGACGTTGCGATCCGCCGAGGACTTTAATGCACATGACTTCTTTCGCGCCCGAGTTGTCGGCGACGCGAAGGCGAGATTGCATCTGGATCATACGTCTGCTCCCTCGGTCTGAGCGGCTTGCTTCACGACTTCGACGAGCTTCCAACGCTTGGTTTTGCTCAGCGGGCGCGTGTGCACGATCTTGACCGTGTCACCGATTTTCGCGGTGTTGTTCTCGTCGTGCGCTTTGAAGACCGAAGTACGGCGCATGTATTTGCCGTATTTCTTGTGCTTCACGAGACGATAGATGAGGACCGAGATGGTCTTATTCATCTTGTTGCTGATGACTTCGCCCGTCACTTCGAACGGACGGCCACGCTCAGTCGCTGTGTCTGCTGCGGCTTGTTTCTTCATTTCGCTTTACCTTTCGAAGCAGCTTTTTTCGCTGCCGGCTTCGCTTTCGCCTTCGGAGCCGCTGCTTTCGCCGGAGCTGCCGTTTTCGCGGCTGCAACCACTTTCGCGGTAGCTGCCGTCTTGAGACGAGCGACGTCGCGACGCAATTCACGAATCGTCATCGGATTCGCGAGCTGGCCGAGAGCGTTCTTCATTCGAGCTTCGAACATTTGTGTTCTGAGCTCTTTCGATTTTTTCATCAGGTCTTTATCCGAAAGACCAGAAACGTCCGCGTATTTCATTCTTACTCCCGAGCCAGGAACTTCGTTTTGAACGGAAGCTTGTGGCTTGCGAGACGGAACGCTTCCGCGGCCTGCTCACGAGTCACCCCGTTGATTTCGAACAAGATCGTACCGGGCTTCACGACCGCGACCCACAATTCGGGGTTCCCTTTACCGGAACCCATTCGAACTTCAGCCGGCTTTTTCGTGACCGGCTTGTGCGGGAACGCGCGAACCCAGACCTTACCGCCACGTTTTACCGAGCGGCTGATCGCGATACGGCTGGCTTCGATTTGACGAGCGGTCAACCAACCGTCATCCATCGACTGGAGACCGAAGTCTCCGAACGCGACCGTATTGTTACGGGCCGCGAAGCCTTTGCGTTTACCTTTATGCTGCTTGCGGTACTTTACGCGCTTAGGACTTAGCACGACCCGCCTCCTGTGCTTCTTTCTGTGAAAGAACGTCGCCTTTGTAGATCCACACTTTCACGCCGATGATTCCATAGGCAGTGAGTGATTCGGCCGTACCGTAGTCGATGTCGGCGCGAAGCGTGTGACGAGGAACGCTCTTCTCGGTGTAACCTTCCGTCCGCGCGATTTCCGCGCCGTCGAGTCGGCCTGCAACTTGAACTTTGATACCGCGAACGCCGCCGCGAATCGCGGACGCCATCGCCTTCTTCAAAGCGCGGCGCCACGAGATCCGCTTCTCGAGCTGGATCGCGATGTTCTCGGCGACCAACTGAGCGTCGACGTCGGGCTTACGCACTTCTTGGATGTTGATGAACACTTCGTTCGGCGTGAGCTTCTGGACGTCAGCCTTGAGCTGATCGATTCCAGCGCCCTTTTTGCCGATCACCACGCCCGGACGAGCCGTCGAGATGATGACTTTCACTTTCTTCGCTGCGCGCTCCATCTCGATGCGAGCGACACCTGCGTGTTTGAGCTTCGCGCGGAGATAAGTACGGAGCTTGAAGTCTTCGTGGAGGTTCTCCAGGTACAAGGGACCTTTCGCGTACCAACGCGAATCCCACGTACGGATCACACCAACTCGGAGTCCAATCGGATTTACCTTCTGTCCCACTACTTACCTCTCATCCAGGATCAAGTTGATGTGGCTGCCCTTTTTCTTCACCTGCGTTGCACGACCTTGTGCGCGCGGACGGAACCGCTTCAGCGCCGGAGCCATATCCACCGAAATGTGCTTCACGTAGAGACTATCGAGATCGATCGTCTTTTTCTGATCCGCATTCGCGACGGCCGATTCGATCAGCTTCTTGATATGAAAAGCTGGTTTCTGCGGCATGAAAGTGAGGATCTTGAGAGCCACACTCACGTCTTTGTTGCGGACCATATCAGCTACGATTCGCGCTTTCTGCGAACCGAGTCTGAGATTTCTGAGTTTCGCTTTTACTTCCATCTCAACCTCAAGCTTTCGCCGGAGCCGGTTTAGCGGCTTTTTTCTCGGCGTGACCATGGAACGTGCGGGTCGGAGCGAATTCACCGTACTTGTGACCGATCATTTGATCGGTGACGTACACGGGAACGAACTTCTTGCCGTTGTGAACCGCGAACGTGAGACCCACCGCTTCCGGGAGGACCATCGAACGACGCGACCACGTCTTGATGACTTTTTTGTCGCCCTTTTCAACCGCCGTGAGGACCTTCTTGAGAAGGTGATCGTCAACAAACGGGCCTTTTTTTACGGAACGTGCCACGAGCTACCCCTTATTTCCGGCGTCTGATGATCTGAGCATCAGTGCGTTTGTTGTTACGAGTCTTATAGCCTTTGCAAGGCTGACCCCACGGAGTCACCGGGTGGTGACCTTTACCGACGCCTTCACCGCCACCGAGCGGATGATCGACCGGGTTCATGTGCATACCGCGAACCGAAGGACGAATGCCCTTCCAACGGTTACGACCTGCTTTACCGATGTTGATGTTTTCGTTGTCGGTGTTGCCGACTTGGCCGATCGAAGCGATGCACGTCGAGAGGATCTGACGAACCTCACCCGACGGCATGCGAACTTGGCAGTATTGACCGAGTTTCGCGACCAGCGTCGCACCGACACCCGCACCGCGAGCCGCTTGCGCACCTTTGCCGGGGCGAAGCTCGAGATTGTGGATGATCGTACCGACCGGGATCGAGTTCAGCGGGAGACAGTTGCCCGGCTTGATATCCGCTTTCGCAGACGAGATCACCGAGTCGCCGGTCGTGAGACCGATCGGAGCGATGATGTAAGCCTTCGTGCCGTCTTCGTACTGAAGGAGCGCGATGCGAGCCGTGCGGTTCGGATCGTACTCGATCGCCATCACCTTCGCCGGAACGTCCACTTTCAGACGTTTGAAGTCGATGATGCGGTAGCGACGCTTGTGACCGCCACCTTGATGGCGAATCGTGATTTGGCCGTGGTTGTTACGAGCCGCTTTGCGACGGAGCGGTTCGGTCAACGACTTCTCGGGAGATTTTTTGGTGATCTCTTGGAAGTCGAAGCCCGTCATGCCACGGCGGCCAGGGCTGCGAGGATTGTAAATCTTGATGCCCATGTCTTATGCCCCCTCAAACAAAGCGATTTTCTCGCCTTGCTTCAGCTTCACCAGAGCTTTTTTCCAGTGCTTCGGTGGTCCCAGTTTCATCTGCTTACGGAAATAACGTCCGCGGCAGATCATCGTGCGGACGTCTTCGACCTTCACGCTGAAGGCTTTCTCGATGGCCTTTTTGATGTCGGTCTTCGACGCGTCCAAGGTGACTTCGAACGCATACGTGTTCGAGTCTTCGGCATGGCCGGCGTTCTTTTCGCTCACGAGTGGCTTCTTGATGATTTCGTACATGTTATGCCTCCACTCCGCAGCGCTCGAGGATACGGCCGAGCGATGCTTTCGTGACGATCGCAGTGTCGTACTTGAGCAAGTCGTAAACGTTGAGGCCGTCGACCGAGTAGTAACGAACCTTTTTGAGGTTGCGTGATGCGCGATCGAATTTCTCGTCGGATGCGTGATCGATCAGGACGGCCTTCGCCGTTCCGAACTTCTCGAGGCGCTTCACGAGCTCGGAGGTTTTACCTTCCGACTTCATGTCTTCGACGACGAAGAGTTTGCCCGTCGACTGCAGGTAAGAGAGCGCGGCGCGGAGGCCGGCTTGCTTCACCTTGCGCGGGAGCTTGTACGAGTAGTCGCGCGGCTGCGGACCGAACATCGTACCACCACCCGGCATGAGCGGCGAACGGCTCGAACCTTGGCGAGCGTTACCCGTGCCTTTTTGTTTGAACGGCTTGATACCGCCGCCCGAAACGAGGCCTTTGGTTTTCGTCATCGAGGTTCCTTGGCGGCGCGATGCGAGCTGCCAACGAACGACGGTGTGGAGAAGGTCTTTGCGGAGCGGCTGTTCGAAAACAGCGGCCGGCAATTCGACTTCGCCAACACTTTTCTTATCCCAGTTGAATACCGATACTTTCGCCATGTTTTACTCTTTCACCAGCTTCACGAGGGTATTGCGGGCGCCCGGGACCGGTCCCTTCACGAGCACGATGCCTTCGTCCGCGAGGACGTCGACGATGCGCACGTTACGGAGAGTGACGGTCTCGTCGCCGAGGTGTCCGGGGAATTTCTTGCCCGGCATGACCCGACCCGGCCACGTGCGGTTACCGCTCGAGCCCGGTTGACGATGGAATTTTGATCCGTGGGACGCGGGTCCGCCGGCGAAGCTCCAGCGGCGAATGACGCCTTGGAAGCCCTTACCTTTGGAGCGCGACGTGAGAGCGACGGTATCGCCTTTTGCGATAGCGCCGATGTCGACTTTCGAACCGACGGTCGCATCAGCGAACTCGCCACGGAGCTCTTTCAAGAAGTGCGCGCCGTTTTCGAAACCTGCTTTTTTGAGATGTCCCTTTTCAGCCTTCGTAGAATTGATGGCTTTTTTCGGGCGGGATGCGAGCTGAACGGCAGAGTAGCCGTCTTTTTCTTTGGTCTTAACCTGGGCGACCACCCAGGGCTCCATCTTCAAGACGGTGACCGGAATGGCTTCTCCGTTGTCGCCATAAACCTGCGACATCCCAACTTTGTGGGCGAAGATTCCATTCAACTTAACGCTCGCGGCGCCAGCGGTTGCTTTTTTCTCTCCGTCGGTACTCCCGGCGGATTCTTGTGTCTCACTCATTCCTAGTTACTCCCTTTGAGTTCACCGAGTAACGGTCGGTGAACGTCCCCTAAAACTTAATTAAACAGCCGAGAGTTTGATCTCGACATCTACGCCGGCCGACAGATCGAGCTTCATCAGCTGATCGACGGTCTGTTGAGTCGGCTCGAGGATGTCCAGCATGCGCTTGTGCGTGCGGATCTCGAACTGCTCGCGAGACTTCTTGTCGACGTGGGGCGAACGCAAAACCGTATATTTGTTGATACGCGTGGGCAGCGGAATGGGTCCCGCGACTCGCGCGCCCGTACGACGTGCTGTCTCGACGATTTCTCGTGTCGATTGATCGAGGAGCTTGCTGTCGAACGCCTTCAGTCGAATGCGAATCTTTTGGCTCTGCATTTTCTCGTTCTCTCTTTGGCTAAGGCCGTTGATCACAAACACACAGATGGGAGCCGAGGCGGAGCCGACTTGAAGACGTTTTCAGCTAGCTTTTCACTCTGGGGGCGAACCACTTCGAAAACCCAGAATCACCAGTAAAAACAGACCGTTCGGAGCATCGATTGCCTTCTCAGCAACCCACCAGCGACTCCCAACACCGACAAACCCTTGTTTTCGCTTTGAAAAATCAAAGACGGAACACGGAAACGACCGGACATTTGAAGTCACGAGTCGGCGAGTATGTATGTCGCGTGGCGAGGTTGTCAAAAAAAATTTGGACACGATGGCGATTTTCGAATCGCCCGAGAGCCGCCATCAACCGCTTTAGAAGCGACCCATCTTCGTGAGGATCTCGGTTGCGATCTTCGCAGGCACCGGAGCGTACTGTTTGAACTTCATCGTGAAGGTGCCGCGGCCTTGGGTCAAAGACCTCAAATCCGTCGCGTAACCGAACATGGTCGCCAGCGGGGCCTCGGAGTCCACCACTTGAACCTGATGACGAGCACTCATGCTGTGCACTTTGCCTCGACGCGAGTTCAAATCGCCGATCACGCCACCCATGAATTCGTCGGGCGTCGTGACTTCGACCTGGAACACGGGCTCGAGCAAAATCGGATCGGCATTTCGAGCCGCTTCGCGAAACGCGTTCGCCGCCGCGATCTTGTAGGCCATTTCAGCTGAAGATTCTTCATTGTAAGTCGCATCGACGAGCGTCGCCGTGAAGTCCATCATCTGGTAGCCGGCGAGAACACCGTTCTCGAGCGCCTCGCGTATCCCCTGTTCGATCGGTCCGAGGAATTCCTTCGGGAGCTTTCCCTCCGGGAGCTTGTTCACGAATTTGAAGCCAGAGCCGTTCGCCGTCGGAGCAAGTGCGATCACGGTGTGACCGAACTGCGCTTCGCCAGCGACTTGGCGCTCGATGCGACCTTCAGCTTTAGAAGCCTTGCCGATCGTCTCACGGTACGTGACCTGCGGTTTTCCGACGTTCGCTTGGACTTTGTGTTCGCGGAACAAACGATCGACCAATATCTCGAGATGGAGTTCGCCCATTCCCGCGAGCAGCGTTTGCCCCGTCTCGGGGTCGACGCGAAGGCGGCTCGAGGGATCTTCGCGGAGGAGTTTCTCCAGGCCTTGCATCATCTTGTCTTGTTCGGCGGTCGATTTCGCTTCGATCGCAACCGCGATGACGGGATCAGGGAACGAGATCGATTCGAGGAGCACGGGGTGCGAAGTGTTGCAGAGAGTATCGCCGGTGACGGTGAACTTGAGTCCAACGACTGCGCCGATGTCCCCTGCTTTCAGCTCCTGGATCTCTTCTCGCGAGTTCGCATGCATTTTCACGAGGCGTGCGATGCGTTCTTTTTTCTCTTCGCGAGGTGTGAAGACCTGATCGCCGACTTTGAGGACGCCCGAGTAAACGCGGACGTACGTGAGGGTGCCGGCGAAGGGATCGTTCGCGATCTTGTACGCGAGGGCCGCGAGATTCGCATCCCACTCGGTCTTGCAGGGAATTTCTTTTTCCGGCTTCTTCGGGTCGTGACCGACGATCGGGGGCACGTCGAGTGGGCTCGGGAGATAGGCGACGACGGCATCGAGCAAAGGCTGAACGCCTTTGTTCTTAAAGGCCGCGCCGCAGAGAACCGGGAATGCTTTTAGTGCGAGGGTGCCCTTGCGAAGGGCCGCTTTGATTTGGGCGTCCGTGATCGCTTCGCCCATGATGAAGAGCTCGGTCAGGCTCTCGTCGAGCTCGGCGACCTTTTCGATCATCTGGTCGCGGTACTTCTGCGCTTCTTCTTTGTATTCGCCCGGGATGTCGCGGACGTCGAACTTCGCGCCCTTGTCGTCACCGAGCCAGATGATCGCTTTCATCTGGATGAGATCGATCATGCCTTGGAAAGTGTCTTCGAGGCCGATGGGAATTTGGATGATGATCGGGTTCGCACCGAGGCGATCGATGAGCGTTTGCACGCTTCCGAAAAAGTTCGCTCCCACGCGGTCGAGCTTGTTGATGAAGCAGATGCGAGGAACTTTGTATTTGTCCGCTTGGCGCCAGACGGTTTCGGATTGTGGCTCGACACCGTTCACTCCGTCGAAAACGGCGACCGCTCCGTCGAGAACGCGAAGCGAGCGCTCGACTTCGATCGTGAAGTCCACGTGCCCGGGAGTATCGATGATGTTGATCCGGTGTTCGTTCCAGTAGGTCGTCGTCGCGGCCGACGTGATCGTGATGCCGCGCTCTTGTTCCTGCTCCATCCAATCCATGACGGTATCGCCGTCGTGGACCTCACCGATTTTGTGGGATTTGCCGGTGTAATAGAGGATGCGCTCGGTGGTCGTGGTTTTACCCGCATCGATGTGGGCCATGATGCCGATGTTGCGCGTGAACTTTAAGTCTTCGAGTTTACTAGGGTCACCAGCGGGCATTTGAAACGACCTTGATTATCAAGTGCTGCAGATACACAAAGCCCCTCTTTTCGAGGGGCTTTGAGAGTTTTCGAATTTGATTACCAGTTGTAGTGCGAGAAGGCTTTGTTCGACTCCGCCATACGGTGGACGTCTTCCTTCTTCTTGATCGCGTTTCCGCGGTTGTTGTACGCGTCCATGATCTCGCCCGAGAGGCGCTTCGCCATGTCTTTTTCGCCGCGCTCACGTGAGTATTCGATCATCCACTTCATCGCGAGAGCCAAGCGGCGCGACGGACGAACGTCGACGGGAACTTGGTAAGTCGCACCACCGACACGGCGGCTACGAACTTCGATCTGCGGCTTGGTGTTCTCGAGGGCTTTTTTGAAGACGGCCAAAGGCTCTTCTTCGGTGATCTTGCCTTTGATCTCGTCGAAAGCGCCGTAGATCGCGGTTTGCGCGGTCGCCTTCTTGCCGTCGTACATCATCTTGTTGATGAATTTCGCTACGACGATGTCGTTGTAAACGGGATCCGGGAGAGTTTCGCGCTTAATCGCTTTTTTTCTGCGAGACATTACTTCCTCTTTCGTTGGGCGGCCCGTCTTACGAGGGGCTCACTTCACGTGTCGCTGGGTTTAAAAACTTAGATTATTTCTTCGGACGTTTCGTGCCGTACTTCGAACGTGCACGGAGTCGACCGTTCACGCCTTGGGTATCGAGAACGCCGCGAACGATGTGATAACGAACGCCCGGAAGATCTTTTACCCGGCCGCCGCGGATCAAAACCACGCTGTGCTCTTGGAGATTGTGGCCGACGCCCGGAATGTACGAAGTGACTTCGTAGCCATTCGACAAACGAACGCGAGCGACTTTACGGAGAGCCGAGTTCGGCTTCTTCGGAGTCGTAGTGTAAACGCGAGTGCAAACTCCGCGGCGTTGCGGGCAGGCCTGAAGCGCGGGCGATTTCGTTTTGCCCTTTTGAACTTCGCGACCTTTTGCAATCAGCTGATTGATCGTCGGCATTAGCTAACCTCTCCAAATCACGCAATAAAATCAATTTATCGAAACCCGGTTTCCCGAACCTCGTCGGCATAAGTCTGTGATGACAGCCGTTTTTATGAACAATGGAAACTATATGCGGGGGTTTGGGGCGTCAAGGGTTTTACCGCAGGGGCACCGCCGGACTTAACGGAAAACCCCTAGCCGATAGCGCCGGGGATCGCGAGAGTCACCGTAGTACCGGCTCCAAGTTCAGATGAAACCTCTAAGCCACCACCCATACGTTGCATTTCGGTCACCGCGTAAGCCAAACCAAGTCCGCTGCCCTGAGCTTTTGCAGATCGGTAGCCGGGATTTAAAACTCGTACAATTTCCTGGCTGGACATGCCGGCTCCATTGTCTGAAACCGCTACTTTCCACTCTCCGCCAGATGGAGCCGCAGAAACTGAAATTTTTAATGCCCGTCGCGGGTCCGCTGCCTCAATAGAATTATCGAGAATGTTTGAGATGATTCGGGCAAAAACCTGCCTGTGTCCCTTCACCGAAAACTCCTGATCAATCTTCACTTCAATGTTGCTCGATGGATTCAGAACCTGCTTTTCGGAAACTACGCTTCGGATGATAGAGGTTGCCTCAAAGGAAACAAATGCGCTCGACGCAGTTCTTGATTCAGACAAGAGGTCATCCGCGATGGAGTTGATCCGCTCACCAGCTAATTCAATCAATGACTTCTGATCGACGGAAAGATTGGCTCCCCTAACGGCGATTCTGAGAGCAGAAACAGGAGCCCGAATATCGTGCGCCACCTGCTTTGCCATCGATCCAAGCGCTTCAGCAACGGCTACTCTCGTACGCATTTGCGACAGAACGAATTCAGCTTTCAGCTGCTCTTGAGATATCACTGCTCTTCTAAGTAAGAAGCCCGAACTTAGTAAGAGACCGGTGAAATAGAGTACCAGAAGGAGAGAGACGAATAATAGAAGAGGGGCGCTTGTAAAAAGCAATACCCGCATATCTGAAAATTGGAACCAATAGACTGAGTTGAAAAGAGAGATTCGTTTTGAATTCAGTCCCTCGCCGCTTTCGATCGTCACTAAATCTTCGAACCTATTTGAACCTACATTGGCCAAGATGCGCCCGTTCATGTCGACCACGACTACTGAATCTAACAAACTAGATTTTTCAACTGTCCGCTGCAGCTTAGTAACGGCCGAGAGCAAGTTTCCTTGTTGCAAGGTGATCCGCTCGCTATTGAACCAACCAACGACTATTTCGCCCGAAGCTTTCTCAAAAAAAAACTGTAGGACTAGCACGATTGAAATCGAGACCAAGATCGCAGGAACCACGAAGAACAACATTGCCCTTTTAGATGCAAAGGCGTTCAAGAGGCCCTCCCATGAATTCAGGCTGGCCTGAATATAGGCAGCGGTGAACACTGACGAGATCCATTTCTGACTGGCAGACTTCAGAGTCAGCTTCTAACGACGGCAAAACGATATCGACCGTTCCGCCGCTAGCCAGGCGTGCCCTAACGAGATCAGCCCAATTACCGGAAGCAAACCCAAAAAGTCGCTGTTCGTAAAAAGAATGTGTCGCGGACTCTTTCTCCATTTTACGGAACACGATTAAATGACGAAGTAGTTCGCCAAACGCCGGCAACTCCCGACGACCTACTTCACGAGAATTTGACGCCGAGCCCCCGGTGACAAACCCCCCATTGAATGTTTCAGCGATCAGAACGGTAAGAGTCTTGTTCTCGAGACTGTCGGTGACGTTTATCGATCGCACGGATTTCAAATTGAATTCATTTATCAAAGTATTTACGTCTGATCTATTGATCGATGACGGCCCGTTTTCTAACTGGAACTTTGAATTGTGGTCATCCCACCACCGCGCCCACAGGTAACGTTCAGTAGCTTCATTAAGAGCGTTTTCCCGTGCCTGAATTCGTGAGTAGTCTTGCCCGCGTACATAACAAGGAAAAGCAGCAAAACCATCAGTGCGCTTAGTTAGGCGAGTAACTGGATCCTCGCTTTCTCTCGACAAGCGACGTTCGCAATACTCCGTCAGCGACTTCAAAACCGCTAGCTCAGAATTATTGTCAATTCCCATAGAGACAGTTTCGGAAATGAAGTTTGAACTGAGAGAGTCGTATGATGAGACCATCGTCCAAGCATTCCATCGCGCCACTTCTATTTGGCGCGGCGCTAGCTTGCGAAGCCTAAGCTCCTGAAGAAAGGTGCGCATTATCTTACGAGGCTCAAGTGCCAAGGAGCCGGAGACGTTACAGCTTGGGGAAGCGTAAGCCTTTTCACTTTAGGACTGGTGATGAATAAGCGCCTGAAATGGATAGTTGGTGCGATGATAGATTGATCAACCAGATACCGATTGAGGTCCTCCATTTTTTCCCGAATCGTCGCAGGTTCAATTTCATTCTCAAGTGAGTCGATGCGCTGATAAAGACCTGAGTCCTGCCATGTAAACAGCATATTTCTATGAAGGTTCTTTGTAAACCACATCGACAAATCGCCGATCGGGTCTTGCGCCCAAAACCCAGAACCACCTACAGTAACGGGCATTCTTCCGTCGATAAATTCGTCAGTTATCGCCGAGAGCGGCATTTTCTCGGCGCGTTCAACGTTCATTCCTAGTCGAGCCGCCGCCTCCGCGACTGCATTAATAGTAGCAATCATTGACTCTGGAGCAGAAGGAACCCGCAACAATTTGCCTTCAAATTCGTGCCGAAGTTCGTGACTTACTAGTTTCAATTCCGAAGAACTCAAGTAGCCAGGCAAGAGCTTAGGGAACAGGCCGCGCTGAATATCAAAATCAGAATTCAACTCAGCCAACACCAGCCTAACTTGCTCCGCAAAAAACTGGCGGTTTTCCTTCTTAGAAAAAACCGGGGCGTTTGGGTTAAATCGAAGAACTTGAAACCGAGCTGAGGGTAGCCAGTGCAGCTGACCTACGCTTATGAACGCCCTGCACCTGGAATGAAGAAACTCTAATTCAGATCCTGCGACCACCATGTCTGCTTCAATCTCAACCGCACATACCTCTTCTAAAGTTTTGTATTGAAACGTTACCGATTCCAAATTGCCTTTAAGTTGAGGCGCGCCAAGGTCGCTCCTCGACTCAAACAGAATTTCGCGTTGGTTTCTTTCCTTCATTACGAAGTACCCGCTGGACGGCGGCACCGGACATGTAAGAGCACCGTCCGCCATATTTACACATGAGCTTGGGATAATTGAAAAGAGCTCGAGGCAAAAGCGAAACAACGGGTTGGCAATTGGTCGATCGAATTGGATTTCGATTTTGTTGCCGGATACCAATATTCCCTTTGGGAACTGGGTCAAACCGGCCTTTGCGTCAGACCAAAGTTTAACACCTTCAATATTCTTAATAACCGGGAAAGTCGGCTTTCGATAAGCGACCCGCACGATTGCCAACGCGACGTCCATCGCCTTAAGGGGCTGGCCATCAGAAAACTTAAGATTCTCTTTTACGACAAATGCAATTCGGTGTGCGCGCTCATCATAGGTAAACTTGCTAAGCACTGAGCTTTCAATGCCGTTGTCTTCGCCTATCTCAAGCGGAGTAGCATACATCATTCGCATAACCGGCAAGTTTTGCGAGCTGTCAGCATTTATCGGATCAAAAGAGTCCGGTCCACTTGTCTCAGTAATTACGTACTTCATGGCCTTGCTCGGCTGATTTGACTGCATCAATTGAGTTCCGCCCGCCA
>JAZKJB010000415.1:21623-23068 GCA_040384505.1 Bdellovibrionota bacterium
CCGCCAACGCTAAAAAGCCAACGAGAAAAAAGCTCAGAACCGGATTATTTCGGATCAACGATGCTATCTTGAGTGCCATGAACCAGTTTATCGATCGTAACTTTATCTATTTTAACGTCGGGACCAAGGCCATCGATCAACACTCCAACTAACTCATCTAGATCGCCGTATTCAGGAAACAAGATATCAATAGTAGCTTCTGTGCCCGAATTCGAGATAGCGACTTTTGCTTGCTTAGCTCCAGCCTCCAAGGAATGTTTGTTTAACTCTTTCGCTGCCTGTTTCAGGTTTTGAAGATCGCCGGTTGAAATTTCGATCCGCACCCTCTCGCCGGCGTTCGCCAAAGCAGAGATGAACAGAACGGCTGTAGTCACAATACCTAGATTTCTTCCGCTCACGTCATATCTCCAAGCAAACTGGTGTTTAACTGACACCGCAATAGATTCAGAGAGTCCCATCTACAATGTCTATGCCATGGCTGCCATCCCCCAGTTCGAAGGTGTTTGCTCCTCGTTCAAGCGACTTTCACTTATTTTCTAGAAGTAGTTCGCAACAAATGCGATCGAGGAACTAAGGCGTCACGTGACGCCCCTGCGGTCTCTGGGGTCTTTGATGGTGAATCTAGAGCCGAACCTAATTCGACGTCAAAATCAGTCGCGAGTTCTCTAAATCATAAGTCACCGTGAACCGCTTCATGAAGTCGTTGGCGATCAAACCGTCGTGGATGATTTTTTGGAACATCACTTTGAGGTCGCGCTGAGCGAGTTCCGGCGCCGGAACTGGTGAGATGGGGCCGGGGACTTTTACGAAGTAGCGGATGAAGGGATGGTTCGTTTCGTCTTTGGCTTTGTGGATGACGACGTCTTTGGCGGTTGCCGATGTGCCCATGCGCTTCATGTATTTTTCGTTCAAGGTGAGGATGTTTCCGCCGAGGTCGATTTCGACTTTGATGGGGTCGCCGCCGGGGATCTGGAGCATCATGAAGATCACGACCGATGTGCCGTCGTCTTCGACGATGATCGGGATCACGTGGCCGGCTTTTTTTCTTCGCTCGAGGCCCGCTTCGTCTTCGATCGTGAAGGTGCCCGTCTTGTAGTCCATCGTGAACGGGATGTTTCTGAAGAAGCCGAGAGACAAGAATCCTTCGACGTTTTTAAGGGACGGGATGTCTTCGAGGAATCCGTGCTCCATGTCCCAGGGGCTGATTTCGACTTTCTCTTGGCGGATGCCTGCGAACGTCAGTGAATCGATGTTGGCGAGGGGGATCTCGAGCTCTTGGCCCGACATCCGTTTACCTTTGTAGGTTTTCGTCTTCGTTTCGCACTTGATCTTCTCGCATAGAGATTTCGAGATCAGGTTTACGCCGATCCCGGTGTCGAAGATGAAGTAGGTCGAATGTGTGTCGTTGAGTTTGACCGGGATCTTGATCAGGTGGGATCCGGCGG
>JAZKJB010000416.1:0-2646 GCA_040384505.1 Bdellovibrionota bacterium
CAGCAAACTTCGCCGTCGACGAGCGTCTCTTTCACTTTGAGTTTTCGGCAGGCCTCGGCAATCGGTTCGTACTTCTCCGTCCAGTCGAGCCCGCTCCGAGAGAAGAGCTGAACGATTTTTCCGTCGAGCCACGCGAGCGTTCGGTAGCCGTCGTATTTCACTTCGTGAAACCAATCCGAACCTGACGGCGGTTTGTCCGCAAGCTTCGCGAGCATGGGCGCGACGAATCGTTTCATCGTCAGTGCATCCGCGCGCCGCGATGATCGGACTTACGTGCACGAGCCGACACCTTGCGTGCTGACGCGGCCTTGCGGCGACGCGGTTTTCCACTGGCGGTCGAGGCGGACTTTCGCCCTTTCAGACTTCGTTGCAGCAAAGACGCGAGGTCATCGGAGTTCGTATTCGTTTTCTCTTCCGCTTCCATATCGGGCGGAGTTTCGACGTCGCCGCCTTTCACTTTCTTTTCGATGAGCGACATCAGATCGTCGTAATAGGTATCTTTGTATTGGCTAGGCTTCCACTCGCCCGTCATGCCGTCGACGAGTTGCTCGGCCATCTTAAGCTCACGCTCGGAGATTCTAACTTTCTCGAGATCGTAGTCGTCGAGAAAACGAGCCTCTTTGACTTCCTTTATCTCGTGAGCGAATCGCAAAACTTCGAGCACGAGATAATCTCCTCGTGCGAGTACGACCGCCAGATGCTGCTTTTTTCTCAAGACGAATTGGCAAACGGCGGCTTTCTTGGTTCGCTCGAGAGTTTTGCGCAAGAGCACGTAGCCTTTTTCGCCGTTCTTCCCTGGGACGAGATAGTAAGGAGTTTCGAAGAGCAGGGGATCGACGTCCTCGAGGTCGACGAAGTCTTCGATGTCGATCGTCTGGGTCGCCTTCGGGTTCGCCTTTTTGAAATCGTCCTCGGTCACGACGACGAATTGGTCGCGCGAGTACTCGTAGGCTTTGATGATGTCTTTTCGCTCGACTTCTTTTCCGGTCGACTTGTTGATCTGCTTGTAGCCGATCGGCGCGTTGTCGCGCTTGTCGAGCATGCGAAACGAGATCTTCTCTTCTTGTTTCGCGGTCATGAGTTGAACGGGGATGTTGATCAACCCGAAACTGATTGCACCGCTCCAAATACCTCGCGCCATTTGAGAACCTCCGTGAGGGCCGGAGTGTCTATGGGGTCATCGGAGAGTGCTGATGCTCGAGATGTGATCGAAGGTGTTTTATCAAGACGTGTAGTAGGCCTTCATCTCGATAATAGGCGGTTTAAGGCGACGTAGGCGTTTCGAGTTGGTGGGGATTCGTTCATCGGTGGGACAAACGAGGGTCAATTTTACTGATCCTTCACGTCGGCTTGCCCTCAGGCGTCCTGGCTCGTTACTTTCAGGTCACATGGCGGGGGCCGGGAATTCGAATCATTTTACTTTCTCGAGAACCGTGATCGTTTCGATCGCGGCGCTCGTCGTTCTCGTCATGCTTTTCAAACCATGGAACCTTCGCTGGAAGGTCGAGCGCGGACTTCCGCAGCCGGTCGTCATTCTTTCGCAAGACGCCTCGACCTCTCCGATCAAAACTCTCACTCGCTCGATCGAATCGATCTCCGTCGAAGTCCCCAAGGAAGAAGGCTCGGCCCGTGACGGCGCTTTCACCGAAGAGAATCCCGTCAGCGCCATCGATCCGAAACTCTTTCGCGCCTCGTACACCGACTCGTCGAACTTCATGGTGGGTTACAAAGATGCGGCCGGCGCCGTCGCTATCCAACCGCGCTTCGAGTGGGGTGGGCCGTTCGAAGAGGGCAAAGCGAAAGTGGAATTCGAAGGCCGCTTCGGGATCATCGACAAAGACGGGCAGTTCGTCGTGGCGCCTGAGTACGAGTCGATCTTCGACTTCGTCGACGGAATCGCCGTCGCACAAAAGGACGGGTGGTTCTTCTTCATCGATACGACCGGACGCCCCGTTTCCGACGAGCGTTTCGATTACGCTTGGCCGCACAAAGAAGGCCTAGCGCTCGTGAAACGCGATGGCCGCTTCGGTTACGCGGATGCGACGGGACAACTCGTCGTCGCGACGAATCTCGAAGAAACATTCGGCTTCAATGAAGGTCTGGCCGTCGCAAAAGTCGGCGGACTCTTCGGGCTGATCGACAAGCGCGGACGCTGGGCCGTGACTCCGCAGTACGACTACGCTTGGCCCGTCGAAAAGGGCTCGGTGCTCGTTCGTAAGAACGGCGAAACGAGCGCGATCGACGTTTCGTCTTTCACGGAACCAACCACCAAGTGACTTCGTGCTTGTTGTGATAGAGATGCCGCGCCCGTGATCCCTCGATCGCGAGGAAATTCGCCAGCGATTCGAAATCCGTTTTTCCTTTGAACTTGATCGTGCAAACGAACTTCTGGCAGCGCCCGGAGTCGAGCCATTTCTTCACGAGCTGAAGAAGCTTCGCCGGTTCACAGATCATGTCCGAGAAAAACCAATCGATGTCTCCGACTTCGTTCGGATCGAGCTTGAATGCATCTTTAGCCGACGACTCGACGTTCTTTCTTCGCGCGACGTTCGGAGCAAGGGGGGCTTTGTCGATCGCCGTGACGTGTGCGCCGATTTCCGAGAGAACCCAAGTCCATCCGCCGGGTGCGGCCCCGATGTCGAAGCA
>JAZKJB010000417.1:0-1312 GCA_040384505.1 Bdellovibrionota bacterium
CGTCGATCTCGCGAAAATCAAAGCCATGAAGCCGAAGGGAATCATCCTGAGCGGTGGCCCGAGCTCGGTCACTGAGGCAGGCGCGCCTTACCGAAAGATCAACGAGCTACAAGAGATCGCACCACTCCTCGGGATCTGTTACGGGATGCAGTTGATCGCGAAAGATCTCGGCGGCATCGTCGCTCCGGAAAGCAAGCGTGAGTACGGGTTCAACAACGTCCGATGGACTCAACCCTTCTCGAGCGGAGTCGGAACTTCGCAACGAGTGTGGATGAGCCACGGCGACGTCGTGAAAGTTCCTCCGCCTGGCTTCGAAGTCGTCGGCACGAGCGAGTCGGGTCATGCGGCTGCGATGGTCGGGCCCCGTGCTTGGGCCGTTCAGTTTCATCCCGAAGTCGCTCACACTGAAAATGGTCTCGAGATCCTGCGAGGCTTCGTCTTCGATCTTTGCCATGCGGACGCTTCTTGGGATGCTCCTCACATCACGAACCATTTGATCGAAGCGATCAAAGCGAAAGTCCCGGCCGGCGAAAACGTCCTTTGCGGCCTTTCGGGAGGCGTCGACTCATCGGTTGTCGCGGCACTTCTAACGAAAGCTCTCGGCACCGAGCGCGTTCACTGCGTGTTCGTGAACAACGGGCTTCTTCGCAAGAACGAATACCGTGACGTTCTCGAGCAGTACCGAGCGATCGGCTTGAACGCGACCGGCGTCAACGCGGAAGACGCATTTTTGAAAGCTCTGGCAGGTCTCGAGGATCCGGAAGCGAAACGAAAAGCGATCGGCCGCGTTTTCATCCAGGTCTTCCAAAAAGCCGCGGAGAAAATGGGTCGCAAGTTCGAGTGGCTCGCCCAAGGAACACTTTATCCCGACGTCATCGAATCGATCAGCGTTCGCGGCGCTTCGGTCACGATCAAATCGCATCACAACGTCGGCGGTTTGCCCGAGAAGATGAACATGAAGCTCATCGAACCTCTTCGCGAGCTCTTCAAAGACGAAGTTCGAAAAATCGGAGCCGAACTCGGATTGCCGAAGGACATCCTCGGCCGCCATCCGTTCCCGGGCCCGGGTCTCTCGATCCGCTTGATCGGGGCCGTGAACAAAGACGACCTCGAAACTCTTCGCGAATGCGACTACATCTACGTCGACGAACTCCGCAAGCAGGGTCTTTACGATAAGATCTGGCAAGCGTTCTGCGTCTTGCTTCCGGTCAAAACAGTGGGCGTTCAAGGCGACGGGCGCACCTACGAAAAAGTTTTGGCACTGCGAGCGGTGACGTCATCTGACGGCATGACCGCGGACTGGTACCCGTTC
>JAZKJB010000417.1:1322-1797 GCA_040384505.1 Bdellovibrionota bacterium
GAGCGGGACATTGAGCTTCTCCGCTTCACGCACGCCGCCGCCTTCACCGAAGAGTAGGTCGGCGCCGCCATCACCGAGGAGGGTGTCGGTACCCGGACCACCATCTCCCGTAACTGCTGATCCGTCGGCGTTCAGGGCGACGGCCGCACATACGAAAAAGTTTTGGCGTTAAGGGCGGTCACTTCGTCGGACGGCATGACCGCCGATTGGTATCCGTTCACATTCGAATTCCTACGAAACGTCTCGAATCGCATCACGAACGAAGTCAAAGGCGTGAATCGCGTCGTTTACGACGTGACGTCGAAACCGCCAGGTACGATCGAGTGGGAGTGATGGGACCGTCATTCTCTGCGCAGAGAATGAATGAAGGACGGAGCGAATGAGAAGCCACTCCGAAATGCGCGCTTTCCCGGCGCTGAAGCTTTTCGATGAATCGCTTCACTCGGAATTTGTCGAGCCGCTAACCGACCTTCTT
>JAZKJB010000418.1:0-1577 GCA_040384505.1 Bdellovibrionota bacterium
ACTTCGGCTCCCTCGTTTTGGATCGGACCCGCGCTCGTTTTTCTTTTCGCTCTCAAGCTCGATCTTCTCCCGGTGAGCGAGCGCGGAACTCTGGCGCATCTCATGCTTCCCTCGTTCACGCTCGCACTCGGGCTTTCCGCCGTTCTCATTCAAATCACACGAGCCTCGATGCTCGAGGTTTTGCGTGAGGACTACGTCACCACAGCGAGAGCGAAGGGCGTGCCTCTTTACAGAGTTTACTTCCGACATGCGCTCGTGAATGCGGCGACGCCTGTCGTCTCCGTTCTCGCTCTGCAAGCGGGAGCCGTATTGACCGGCACCGTGATCGTCGAGTCGATCTTCGATTGGCCAGGTATCGGCACTCTTCTCTTTCAATCGATTCAGCGCCGTGATTTTCCCGTGGTGCAAGGTTGTGTCCTCGTGGTTGCGATCATCACGATGGTCGTTCAGCTCGTAGCCGATCTCGTCTTGATGGCGATCGACCCTCGCTCGAGGCCGGCATGAAGACGCTAACGAGAATCGCGGCCGCACTTTTCGCTTTCGTTCTTTTCTCCGCGATCGCGGGCCCTTTGCTCTGGTCCGAAGATCCCAATGCGATCGATCTTCCACTCAGGCTCGGCACACCGAGCGTCTCTCATCCGCTCGGTCTCGACCAAAACGGCGCCGACGTTCTCGCGCAAACTCTGTTCGGTGCGCGTACGACTCTCACGATCAGTTTTGCTGTCGTCGCGATCTCGCTCGTCATCGGACTTCTCGTCGGCTCGCTCGCGGGCTGGAGAGGTGGATGGTGGGATCTCGCGATTTCGCGCGGACTCGACATGCTTCAAGCTTTCCCCGGATTTCTTTTGTCTCTCGCGATGGTCGCCGTGATGGGGCCTTCCGTTCGCAATCTCATCATCGCGATGACGATCACGGGATGGACCGGCTACGCGCGAATCGTTCGTGCTCAAGTTCAACCACTTCGAACGAGAGAATTCATCGTCGGAGCCCGCGCGCTCGGTGCGAGCACACCGAGACTTCTCGTTCTCCATGTCTGGCCGAACTTGGCTGCTGTCCTTGCCGTTCAGTGCGCTTTCGGTTTGTCGGGCGTGATCCTTGCCGAATCGGGCTTGAGCTTTCTCGGGCTCGGCGTTCCGGCCGACGTTCCCACGTGGGGAGCGCTGATCAATTCAGGTCGCCGTTTCTTGGCAGAGGCGCCGCACATCAGCCTATTTCCGGGACTTGCGCTCGCGACTCTCGTTTTTTCGATCCAACTTCTCGGCGAAAGCCTTCGCCGCCGCCTGAATCCACGCGAACAGACTCACTAGGCGCCACGCGTTAACTCCTGCGCCACAAATCGATTCTTTTGAGCTGCACCGTCCATATGCGCTAGATTTCGGCCCGTCCGGAGGGGGACAACCATGTCGAAATTTTCGTCTGCATTCGTAGCGGTCGCCGTTCTTTTTTCCACCGCGCTCGTCTCGAACTCTTGCGCCTGGAACTCCACGGGAACCGACACGCGGTTCTCCGAGCGCGACGTCCTCGCACTCAAAAGTTTTCCATCGGGCCAACCCGTTTCGATCATCGCACTGACGACG
>JAZKJB010000419.1:0-775 GCA_040384505.1 Bdellovibrionota bacterium
AGTCCTCGAACTCGGATGCCGCGCGCCCGAGACCTCCGCCGTCCTCGATGTCGTCATCGCAGTTCGCGAGTGACGAAGTTCCGACCCCACCGATCGCGCCAGATGCGCCGCCAACTTGAGTCGAAGAAACTTTTTCGATGTAAGCTTCGTTGCTCGCCGATCCAGTTCCAGAACCGTTCCACAATACTGGAACGGCATTGCTCTGACCCATGAAGTAGTAATTCACCTTCGATGTCGTCGAATGGCCCGCCGTGTTCTGATAGCAGACAGCGCGATCACCGGCGTGAGGCCCGAAGTATCCCACGATGTGCCGACGTCCGGTACGAAGTTCGTACGTCGACGATCCCCCGCCGCCGCGCTCGGCATATCCTTGCGGAACACGAATGCTCATCGTCCGCTTAGGTTTGCTCGGATCATGCAATGCCGGATTCGAATTGAATACGTTTTCGAATATCGGAGTTCCGTCGAGCTTCGTGAAAGTCAAAAGCGGCGTCGAGAGATTGAAAACGTGCGTCCAACCGCCGAAGACTTCGCCGTGATGAATGACCATCGACGGTTTCCCGGCAGAAGGAGTGAACCGGTACTGATAACGACCCGTCGGCCCTGCATTCGGGGCCGTGAGGAAGCGACCGTGTAGCATGCCTTCAACGAGCCCTTGGGAAGCTGCGACGTTCGACAGAGAAATGGCAACGTCCGGGTTCGCGCCGCCGACGAGAGTTTTTGCGACGTCGCCGTAATAGAATTCCATCGATCCGCCGCCCTCGTAGATCCCGAG
>JAZKJB010000419.1:785-3694 GCA_040384505.1 Bdellovibrionota bacterium
GGATCAATCGATTCGACCCTGCCGTCACTGTGATCGGAATTGTCGTCGGCGGAACTGCCGTAGAGTCTCCATGTCTTTCCCAGCTCCAGAAAAACGGAGGAGCTCCATCGCCGGTCACGTTGATGACGACCATCGAAAGGTCCGCAGTCGTCACGGCAAGAGTGCTCACTTTGCTTCGTCGCGCATGATCGGCCGAGCGCATTTCGTTCCAATCGGGCAACGTCAGCCGTAGCTCGGTCGACTCCGGCTTCATCGCACATGAATTCAAGAACAAAGCCGCCGAAGCGATCACGAGAACCGTCGCGACAGAAGTCATTCGATTGAATTTCACGCTCACTCCGATCAAAAAACGTCCAACTGCCATCCACGGTGGACGACATGTTCTTATCGGCTTGGTTCACGTCGCGTTAAAGTAATTCATCGTCCTGTTTCACCTCGGGATTCGGTCGAAGTCGTGGCGCTGCCGGCGTCGAATCGTGCGCCGAAACGAGACGTCGAACCGCCTCGTCGCGAGACGACGGGGCCAAGGTTCGAAATTTTGAAATGGATCGGGATTCTCGAAACGAGTCGATAGAATCGAAACTAAGCGAAGAACCCGTAGATCAACGCCGCGAGCGCCGCCGCGATCATGACGAAGAACATGATTCTCGGTGCCGTTTCATTTTGTTCAGCAATCGAGCCCGATCTCGTAGCCACATTCGACGTCGATCTCGAAGACTGCGCGCGCGAAGCTATCCCCGTCGACGGTCCAGCTCCACTCTCGTTCGCCGCTTCCAGCACGGCGATCCGCGCTCTCAGCACCGAGATCTCCTTCAACAGAGTTTTCGTTTCGCCATTCGCGATATCTGGGCGTTGCGAGACGGTGTTCAACCAGAAGTTCACGTCCAAAGCCGGATATTTGTCCTGCAGAGCGAGGTACCACTGAAGCATCCGGTAAACGTGAGGCGGAGCTTTCTCCCCGGCTTTCGTCCAACGCGTCCACGCCGAAGGATCCACCAGAAGAAGCTGCGCGATCTTCCTTTGCGAAAGACCGAGCTGATTGCGAATCGACTCGAGGTCCCCGAGTTTCTTCCGAATGACCTGGGATTCGGCTTCATATCGCAGCCTGAGCGACGTTTTCGCGCGTGGGGTGGCCGGCATCACCAACCCCCCTCCGAATTCAGCCCCTAAACCAGGGCTCGCGACGCCTTCAAGTAATGCTTCAAGTTCCAGGTCTTCGGGTCGTGCAGGCACCTGTTCCATGGTTGCTGCTCCTTCATCGGTTGCTTCAATTCAATCGGCGGCGCCAGCATTTCACAACGTTTTTGTTGTGACCCACCATAAACAACGATGTGTTTTAGAAGGTCCAGGAACTCGAGACCTTCAGGACCTCGGATAAAGTACCGAAAAGGCATGGGATCGAATGATCTGGAGTCACCTCGGCGAAAAGTCGAGGTCCTGACGCAATGTCACTCACACTTATAGTTATAAGTGTGAGTGTATTTAGGCGGAAATCGTTCAGGATTTCGAAAGGTCGTTTAGCAAGAGCCGCTGCTGGTGAGTCGAACCTCGTAAACGATCCCGTTCTTCACGTCGACGATCAAGAGACCCATGAACGAGACGCCGCAGTAGCTCGACGACCCATCGGTGAATCCGAATTCGAAGCCGGATGCACTCAAAGTTTCGAGTGCGGCATCGGCCTTCGCGAGGTCTTCGCCCCATCCTTCGAGTTCGTCGCCGTCGTCGTTGGTCTTCGCATCCATCCATGAATAAAGATCGCGTGCTCCATCCACCCCGATCGTCCCCCACCCGCTCTGGTCACCAAAGTCGAGGTCGCTCGAGGGCGCCATCACGACGAAATCTTCGAGGTCCGAGCCTTCCGATTCGGCGAGATTCCGAATCATTTCTTCGGCCGTCGCACCTTTCACTTTGTGAACGGACACACCGTAAGCCGTGTCGCCGACGAGATTCACCAATCGATCGGCTTCCGCGTTCGTGATGGAAGAAGCGATGGCGGTGACCGAGAGGCATGCGACGAAAAGAGCCAAGCCGTTGCGTGCGAAAGACATCATTTTCAGTTCTCCGTTTCGGGAAGCTGAAGTTCGGGCGGGAAATCGCGTGCGATCTCTTCCGCGGTGTACGGAGCGGATTCACGAACCCAATCGGGATTCACGAGTCGACCCTCGGGATTCACGTAAATCAACGCGAGCGAGTAATCGTCATCTTGCGTGTAGCTCAAGACGTTCGCGCTCATGTAACCGACGACTTTTCTCGCATTGCTCGGCTCGGTGACCTCGTACATCGCGCTCGCTTGAAGGTCGTAGTAGCCATCGGCCATTTCGGCAGCAACGTCGATCTCGGAGAACGTGTCGGCGACGACCGTCGGCAGCGTCGAGAATTCGATGCGACGAACGTTCGTCTCACCCAAAAAAGCGTCCAGCAAAGTTTGATCCGGATGCTCGAGTGGCAGTTCAGGTTGCGACTGAGCCTGGGCGAAAATGCCTGCGAGCATCACGAACACGACGACGAGAGCGCGCATGAACATAAATTCTCCTCCGGTTTAGGCCCAGAGTTGTAACCTCCCGATCGTCCGATTGCTTTCGACCCGTCCATGAATGAAGAAATGACAGCTCATCTTCGGGGCCCGGGGGAACGCTCCCGGCGAATTCGTTCATTGCTCGTATGTGACCGAGCTTTGGGCACTTCATTGAATTCCATTGCCAGGCTGAAACGCTCTTTGGTTTCGTCGGTCACGGCCCTACGGATTCTTCTTCGAAGCACGGACATCAATGGCAGCGCCCCGATATGCCCTCAACAAGAACAAGTACTTGCTCGACCCCGAAGTCGAGCGCCTCGAACGCTTACTCGCGTCCGACAAGATCGCCGAAATGCGCGACAAGTACAAGATCGAAGCATTACAGGGCGTGGCG
>JAZKJB010000420.1:0-4848 GCA_040384505.1 Bdellovibrionota bacterium
CGGACGGGGAGACGAGCAGAGTGAGAGCCAACGCGATCGCAGAAAGACCTTCTACTATTTTCATCGAGACCTCCGGTTGTTGACCTGAGACCTGCAAGCCGCGAGCACAAGACTTTGACCTTGAAGGATGAGATCAGATCGAACTCGATCGGCTCTCAGGTCTGACGCGTTCGGCGGTCGAGTTCCACGCTGGGACTCTCGAGTGCCGGTGTGGCTACGAGATGTCGTGATGATCGCTATCGTGAAATGTTATCGCACGGAAGAACGCGATGGTCTGAACGGAATCAGTCGCGTGTGACTTTGCGAGTGGCGTGGATGAGATCCCAATGCTCTTTGAGTTTTTCGATCTCGGCGAGCTCGTACGTCGTGAACAGTCCGCCTTCTCCCGCGCTCTTCTCCGCGACGACGCCTTTTTCACCGAGTGTGTTGACGTCGTCGACGCTGAAAAGGAAACCGAGATCCTTCATCGAATCGTTCTGCATCTGCGTGAGATTCACTTTGATCTTGTTCTTCGCGTCCGCGGTCTGCTTCTTACCGTAGAAAATGAGCACGCCGAGCGTACGAAGCTCTTTCTCCTCGATCGAGAATTTCTTGTCTTCCGCGGTGAAGAGCCAGTCGTTGTAGTAGTCGACGAAAGCCATCAGCTCGTCGAGTTTGAACATCGTGATCTTCTGCCGGCCTTCGCCGATGTCTTCGACTTTCATGTAGCCGAGACCTTGGAGGATCTCTTGGAGCTTCGAGAGCTTCGCGGTCGGCTGCTGGAAAACTTGAATGCAATAGTTGCGAAGGCGGTTGGGCGGTACACCGATGCCTTCCGGCGTCTTCTCACCATAGCGAGTGGCGACGAGTCCGAGGACGGCTGTAAGGCGTGTGACCAAGTACGGAGTGAAGAACTGCGTGTCTTCATCCGTCGCCTTTTCGAGGTTCTTGATCTTCATGTTCGCGTTGCGCAGGTGAGTGTTGACCGTGCGAACGATCGCTTTCAGCCATTCCGGGAAAGTCTTGAACTGTGCATTCAAGGCCTTGAAGGGGAGAGCGATGACGACGGTGTCGATCATCGCTTTCGCGCCGGCCGAGCGTGGCTTGTTGTCGAAGAACGCCATCTCGCCGAGCATGTCGCCGGCGCCTAATTCAGCGAGAATGATCTCGGACGTGCCTTTGGCCTTCGTGATCGCGATGCGACCCGACTTGATGACGTACATCTCCTCCGAAGCATCGCCTTCGCGAAAGAGGATATCGCCTTTTTTTAGGTTCTTTGGGCCACTCATCTAACGTTCGCCTCGCCTCTGGCGAGGCTATCGCTCGCAGGGGTGCTCGCTCATTGTTGTGTCCCTATTGTGGGGCGTAAAACGCGCAGAATCAAAACGTTAGTGAATGCGGGCCAGACGTCGGTCGAGTCTGGCAAACAAACTTTGGCTTAGAAGCGCATCGGGTGCGCATCGGGCGCGACTTCGACCGGCCCTTCGGTCGCCGCGATCACTTTTTCGGGGGTCATGTCCGGCGCCCACTCGAGCAAGCGAAAGCCTTTTCCCTTCACGACGTCGAGAACGCCGTAGTCGGTGACGACGCGATCGATGCAGCCTTTTCCCGTCAAAGGGAGCGAGCACTTCTTCAAGAGCTTCGATGCTCCGTCTTTCGAGGTGTGCTGCATGGCCACGATCACGCGGCGAGCGCCGGCGACGAGATCCATCGCTCCGCCCATGCCTTTCACCATCTTGCCCGGTACCATCCAGTTCGCGATGTCGCCGTTCATGTCGACTTCCATCGCACCGAGGACCGTGAGGTCGATGTGACCGCCGCGAATCATCGCGAACGAATCGGCCGACGAAAAAAAGCTCGCGCCGCGAACCGCGGTGATGGTTTGCTTTCCGGCATTGATCAAGTCCGGATCGACGTCTTTCTCGAGGGGAAACTGACCCATGCCGAGCAGGCCGTTTTCGCTTTGAAGCATGACGTTCATCGATTCGGGGATGTAATTGGCGACGAGAGTCGGAATGCCGATTCCGAGGTTCACGCAGAACCCGGCTTGCACTTCCTTGGCGATCCGCTGAGCGATCTGTTCGCGAGTCAAACCCATGACGTCAGGCCTTCCGTGTCGTGCGTTGTTCGATGCGTTTCTCGAGCGAGGGAGCTTTGAAGATCCGCTGCACGAACACGCCCGGAGTGTGGATTTGATCGGGATCGAGCTCACCGAGCGCCACGATCTCTTCGACCTCGACGACCGTGATCTTGCCTGCGGTCGCGACCATCGGGTTGAAATTGCGAGCCGTCTTCCGGTAAACGAGGTTGCCGAACGGATCCGCCTTCCACGCTTTCACGAGGGCGAAATCGCCGACGATGCCTCGTTCGAGCACGTACTCGCGCCCGTCGAAAGTTTTCGTTTCTTTTCCCTCGGCCACCAGCGTGCCGACGCCCGTCGGAGTATAGAATCCGGGGATTCCGGCTCCGCCCGCTCGCAAGCGCTCGGCCAGCGTCCCTTGCGGAACGAATTCGAGTTCGAGCTCGCCGGAAAGATACTGTTTTTCAAACGTCGCATTCTCTCCGACGTATGACGAAAGCATTTTCTTGATCTGCCGAGTATGGAGCAAGAGACCGAGGCCGAAGTCGTCGACACCGGCGTTGTTGGAAACGCAAGTGAGGCCCTTCACGCCAGAGTCGCGAAGACCGAGGATCAAATTCTCGGGAATGCCGCAAAGACCGAAACCCCCGACGACGAACGTCATGTCGTCACGAACGCCGGCGAGCGCTTCGCGAACCGAACCTACGATCTTCGAAGAGCTGCTCATTGCTTCTCCACGATGACCGCGACGGCTTCGCCGCCACCGATGCATAGAGTGGCGAGACCGTAGCGTTTGTTGTGGAAGTGCAGAGCGTGAATCAAAGTCGTGAGCACGCGTGCGCCGCTCGCGCCGATCGGGTGACCGAGGGCGACCGCGCCGCCGTTCACGTTCACTTTCTCGTGCGGGATCTTGCAATCCTTCATCGCCGCCATCGTGACGTTCGCGAACGCCTCGTTGATCTCGAAGAGATCGATCTGCTCGACGGTGAGGCCGGCCTTCTCGACGACTTTCTTGATCGCGCCGACGGGAGCGGTCGTGAACCACTTCGGATCTTGCGCGAACGTCGCGTGGGCGATGATCTTCGCGAGCGGCTTGGCTCCCGCTTCCTTCATCGCACTCTCACTCATCAACACGATCGCGGCAGCACCGTCGTTGATTTTCGACGCGTTCGCGGCCGTGAGGGTGCCGGCGTTGTCGAAAACGGGTTTGAGACCCGGGATCTTCGCGAAATCGGTCTTGAACGGCTCTTCGTCTTTGTCGACGGTCACCGGCCCTTTGCGAGTCTCGAGAGTCACGGGAACGATTTCGTTTTTGAAGTAACCTTCAGCCGACGCTTTCTGCGCGCGCTTGTAGCTCTCGACGGCGAAAGCGTCTTGTTGTTCGCGCGTGAATTGGTACTCTTTCACGCAAAGCTCGCCCGCGACGCCCATCGCGAAGTTATTGTACGGATCCCAGAGACCGTCGAACTGCATCGAATCGACGAGCTGAGCGTTACCCATACGAAAGCCCGCGCGCGACGCCGGTAGCAAGTGAGGAGCGAGAGTCATGTTCTCTTGGCCGCCGGCGACGACGACTTCGGAATTCCCGAGAGCGATCGAATCCGCACCGAGCATCACGGCCTTCAGACCCGAACCGCAGACTTTGTTGATGGTCAGGCAAGGAACCGACGTCGGAATACCCGCGTAAATCGAGGCCTGGCGAGCGGGAGCTTGGCCGACACCGGCGGTGAGGACTTCACCCATGATCACTTCACTGACTTTTTCTGGGGCGACCTTCGCGCGCGAGAGTGCTTCCTTGATCGCGATGGCTCCGAGACGGGGAGCGGGAAGATCGGAGTAAGCGCCCTGGAAGGACGCGATAGGGGTGCGAACGGCAGCAGTGATGTAGACCGGCTTCATGGGGGCTCCTTCGTGGTAAAGCGCTTCGCAGGAAAGTGGAAATCGCGCGAGTTGTCAATGGACCTGGGCCCCCGAACTGTGGGAGGATGGAGGCTCAAGACCACGAGAATATCGACGGCAAGGATTGCCGCCGGACAAGAGAAAAGGATCTCTCATGCGCGCCATATTGCTTCTGCTCAGCTGCGCTCTTTCCTTCTCGGCTCAAGCGGCGCCCCGCGAGACGAAGTACAAAGAGATCACCCTCGATACGGTCCCTGGCGACAAGATTTCGATCTCCTGCCCCCGCGCGGCCGTCAAGTTGACCGGAACGGCGTCAACGAGCACCGTCATGCGCGTTCGCAAAACTCTGCCTGATTCTTCCTCGGAAGGTGCCTCTCGTTTCGAGGGTATGAGCTTCAGCGTGAAGAAAGAAGGCGGGATCGTCCGCATCGAGTGCACGGGTCAAGATTCGAAGGAAGAGCTGGCGAAAGCCGTGAAACCCGGAGCGGGCGATTTCCATTTCGAGCTCGAAGGCGCGAGCCTTCCGGTCGAGGTCGGCGTGCGCGGCGGTAACGTGAATCTCCAGGGGTGGAAACAGTCGGTCGCGGCCTTGATCGTCGAAGGCCGAGTTCATGCCGTGGGAACCGAGAACGCCTTGCGTGTTCAGTTGCAACGCGGAGACGTGAAGATCGACGGGCACCGTGGTCCCGTCACGCTCGATTCCCACTCCGCGAAACTGTCGGCTGCGAACGTCGAAGGCGACATGAGCGTCGTCAATTTCGCGGGCGAGAGCCTCTTGAGCTCCATTCGTGGCAACGTCGACGCGAAGCTCGACTCGGGAACTTTCACGATCGCGAAGAGCTCGGGATCCCTCGACTTCATCCTCGGGAAAGGCACCCTCAACGCGAACG